>CAIJLX010000066.1 GCA_903821695.1 uncultured Alphaproteobacteria bacterium
ACTCAAGCCCCGTCATTACGACCGGCGTGAGAAATCTGCAGTGCACGTCCACAGATTTCTCACTCCGTTCGAAATGACGGGAAAATTACTTTGCCTTCGTGCTCAATTCCTGCAGGGCAACATGGCAGGCTTTTCTGTCGCTTGAGCTGATGGTGACCTTTACTGGTTGGCCTTTTTGGGTAGGGGGTAATTTGCGTATGATGGGGAAAAAGCAGTTTACGAACACGCCATTGCCTTCTCTTCCACCCATAATGAACCCGGCTTTTTTGCATGCGGTTAAAATGTTGCGGCAGGCGGCGCTATGTTCCACCGCCATTCTGCCTTCCGTCCGCCTCTCAGGCGTTATATATTGCGCAAAACCAATGGTGCTGGCGAAAACGATGGAAAGAAAGACGGTGGTGTTCAGTAACTTCATCTGTCTCAGTCTATCGGATTATTTTTTCTTGGCAAGCGAGGGGTTGAGTAAGCGCTCTGCAATGCCCGTAGAAAGAAATACACCGCCCGATGCAAGCAATACACCCATGAACTCGTAACCATTCGGCCATTCGCCGAGCAGTGGTATGGCGAGGATGGTTGCAACCACCGGTACTAATGGCAGGAATGCCCCACTGGTCGTCGCACCCAACAAAGCGATGCCGCGATTGAAGAATAACAAAGCGAGGATGCTGTTTAATATGCCTTGATAGGCCCCCTGGAACAATACCTCACCGATATTATCGCGGCCGATGTTGGAATCGATGAAAAGCAGATAGACCGGCAGATAGATGACAAATGAAATACTAGAGACAGCGGCGGTGGCATGCAGCGGATCGACCTTCCAATTGCGCACGCAAATAGCATAAAACGCCCACATCGTGCCGCCCATCATGAATAGCAAATGGCCCTCAAGGCCATTGCCGCCTTCTGCAAAAGGCCTCGCAAATAACAAACTAGAGATACCAACCGCACTGATCACCACACCCACTAACCGCAATGGTGTCGTTTTTTCTTTGAGCAGAAAAATGCCGAGCAAGGTGGCTGTCACCATCATCGATGTATTAATAAGTGCTGCTGCATGTGAGGCAGGTGCATAACGCATGCCGAAAATAGTGAGGAGGTTAAACGGTGCGCCCATTAAGATCGCCAAGCACAAACTGCCCTTCCAACCATAGGGGCCGATATTGAGGCCTTTGCGGATGAGCACTGGCAATAAAAATGCACCGGCGACACCGAAACGTAGGGCGGTTATGTCGAATGTGGTGAGAGTTCCGCGCACGCTATAACGAGTGATTACAATCCACCCGCCCCAGACTAGCACCGAGAATAGAACATATAAAATACCCTTGGTGCGGTCGGGCAATGCTTTGAAGAGTTGAATCATAAAATCTACGTAACCTTGAAAAAAGCATTTCGCTATCTATATCTACAAGATGAAATTTATATTCCTGCTCTGGCTTATCCTCACCTTCTCCGTACCTCTATGGGTTCTGCTTACCGGCAAAGTCGACCTCAAAGCGGATTACAGCACTGCCAATCGTGACAGCGCCCACCTCGCCCCTACTCCAGAAGGCACACCAGAGGCCGTCATCCAAGTATACGCCGCCCGCGCGTTTAATTGGCGCGGAGCAATCGCCAGCCACAGTTGGATCGCCACTAAGCCCAAAAATGCAAAAGAATATACGGTGTATCAAGTCGTCGGCTGGCGGCAATATCGCGGCTTGCCTGCCCTCTCCATCGCGCAGGATTTGCCGGACAGAAATTGGTACAACGAAAAACCGGAAGTGCTTTTAGATATCCGTGGCAGCAAAGCCGAAGCCCTCATCCCCCGCATTGATCAATTAGCAAAAACATATCCCTACGCTGTGCCCTACACCTTATGGCCCGGCCCTAATAGCAATACCTTCCCCGCCTATATCGCCCGCAACATTCCAGAGTTAGGCCTAGCGATGCCCGCCAACGCCATCGGCAAAGATTTCCTACCCGGCTGGCAAATTATCGCCAAAGCCCCAAGCGGCACCGGCTATCAATTCTCACTCTTCGGCGTATTCGGGTTATTAGTCGCAGAGAAAGAAGGCGTCGAAATCAATTTCCTCGGTTTGACCTATGGCGCGCAGCTTAATCCATCATTCCGCATTTTGCTGCCAGGCTTGCGTTATTAAGAGCCTAACACAAGCTTGAAATATGCGATCGTTTCTTTGAGGCCTTCTTCGAGCGGCACTTTCGGCTCCCACTGCAATTGTTTTTTCGCGAGCGTAATATCTGGGCACCGACGAGTTGGATCATCTTGCGGCAACGGCATCTTGATGAGTTTGGATTTGCTGCCGGTTAAACGAATAATCGATTCTGCCAATTCACCAATCGTGATTTCATGTGGGTTACCGATATTGATCGGGCCGATAAAATCCGCCGGTGTTTCCACTAATTTGAGAAACGCATTAATCGTATCCGTATGAAAACAGAACGAACGTGTTTGGCTACCATCGCCATAAATGGTGATGTCTTCGCCCTTCAGCGCCTGCACAATAAAGTTGGAAACTGCACGGCCATCATGCGGCAACATACGTGGGCCATACGTATTAAAAATACGCGCAATTTTCACCTGCACATCATATTGGCGGTGATAATCATAACATAATGTTTCAGCGCAACGCTTGCCCTCATCATAACACGCACGGGGCCCCAAGCTATTCACGTTGCCTAGATAATCTTCACGTTGCGGATGCACTTTTGGATCGCCATAGACTTCACTGGTCGAAGCTTGCAGCATAATCGTTTCCGGACGATGGCGCACAATCTCAAGCATATTAATTGCACCAGAAACTGAAGCTCTCAACGTTTGAATCGGGTGCTTCTGATAATGAATCGGCGATGCGGCACAGGCGAAATTATAAATCACATCCACTTCCGCAAAATAAGGATCTGCGATATCCTGGCGCACCACTTCGAAATGTGTGTTCTGTAGCAGATGGCGAATATTTTCCTTATTGCCGGAATAAAAATTATCCAAACAAATCACTTCATAATTTTCTTTCAGCAATCGCTCACACACATGCGAGCCGATAAAACCGGCGCCACCTGTGACCAATGCTCTTCTGCGAATCATGCTCGGCATAAATATTCCTTTCGTTGTTCTTATCTATAAGGCGATTGCAGTCGCTATCAAATCATTTTATGAATTGCCTATGTCGCCCTATAAATTAGCCCGCAAAATCTTGCCGCTTTCCATACAGGCATGGCTAGGCAATCGACATAAAGTCAAACGCAACACACTCGACCCGTTGCTCTTCAGCTTCACCAATCATCCAAATGAACAACGTTTGCTCTACGAAGTTTCCGCTACCCGCAACGTACCAAAAGAATTGTTAGAATATAACCCGTGCATCGCCGCCACCATCGCCGCCAGCTATCGAAGATGGTATGACCACCCCAACATCCAGCAAGTCGTTAAAGCCACGAATGTTTATATCGAACCAATAACCGGCTGGCCCATGGGCCCGACCAATCAGCTTTATCTTTCACTCCATCCATCCGGCGCAAGCGCCTATATGCCCGTGCCCGCCTATCGCACCCTCTTCCAAAAAACGCCAACCATCATACTAGAAAAAGCAATCAGCCTACGCGACGTCAACGAAGCCGGCTATTCCCATTTTTATACCGACATCATGGCGAAGTTAGCTTTAATCAAAAGCACTGGCATTGAATTAAAAAACTACACATTAGTAATCTCCAAAAAATTAGCCGAAACCGCCTACGGAAATTTCCTAATCAAAAATTCTCCCCTCTTCCAAGAAGCTGGTGGAATCTTTTTGCAAGATCGCGAATTCATAAACTGTAACGAAGCCATCTTCGCCAACGCCTTCGTAAACCCGACCAACACTCCTGCCATTTTCGAAGAAGTCATAAAAAACGCAAAAGCCGCAAGCCCAGCACCGACAACGGGAGAAAGAAAAATTTTCCTAACCCGAGGCAAACATCGCAGAAGAACCATCCGCAACATCGAAGAAATCGCCGAGATCGCCCACCAAAAAGGTTTCGAAATTATCGATGCGGATACCCTAACCCTGCCCGAACAAATCAAGCTCTTCTCGGAATGCCGCCACCTAATCGGCATTCACGGCGCCGGCCTAGTCAACATCCTATACCGCCACCCAAACAAACTATCCCTCTTCGAAATCCGCGAACCAATCCGCCCTATTTTGCACTATTATGCAGGCTATCATAATATGACCGTCGCCCTAGACTTCGATTACGGCGCTACTAGCGGCGAAGTTACCCACCCAGAAAATCAAAGCTTTTACTTATCGCCGGACCGTTTTACAGCCGATTTTGAGAGATTCTGGGCATTACAAGGCATATAAATCGCCCCGCCGGTAAGAAAGTCTTAACCATTTTGGCTTATGATTAGGGGGTTATGGTCGATAAAAAAGACAAACATCTTACCATTGCGGCCTTAACGCCTGGCCCAGGAGAGAGGCATTTTCCAAGTTGGCTTGAAAAATATAGGGACGAAAAAACTAGCACCGTCATCATTCCCTACAGCCTAGATGCACCCGAGCCTTTTGGTGGAGCCCAGACAGATGATCGGGAGGACAGCAAGCCTTTTACAAACAGCCAACGTCAGGCATTACTGCGCCACATGGATCATATCGAGCGCATCGCAAACGTAAAATTTCGGGATGTAAATAAAGAAGATCCGCCACCAGAAGCCAGACTAGTTTTTTTCCAAACAAGACCCATCAATGAAGAAAAATGGCTGCAAAATCAGTCAGGAGGATTTCCTGGCGGTTGGATGGAAAATCTTGGTGAAATTGAAGACCCAAAGATCAATATTCATATCAGCAGCCGAGGAGACAATGATGATGGATTTTTTGTACCGGAAAAATATGGAAGCTCTAACATTTTGCACGAATTGTTGCACGGCCTTGGCCTCACTCACCCGGAAGGCTGGGGCGACACCCCTGGTTATGCTCATATTTCTGCGATGAGCTATACAAATGTAAGCAATACTATGCGATTTGGTGACATGCAGAAGCTTGTCGATATGTGGGGCGAATCACTGCGTGATGATTCGGTGTGGAATGCAACCACTTTTGCTCCCGGCGCAAAGCATGAGGATTTTATTATCCCTGAAAATGGCAACTCCATCACCATTGATTTGCGAAACATAACAGATACAGACCCTCATTTGATCAATCTTAATCAGCGCGTGAATACAGAAAAAAGAACCTACCCTGATCGCAGAATGCAAATTGAAGAGGGTGTGAATATCAGAAAAATCATCGCTTCAGATACAGCCCCTCTTTCATTCGATGGAGATCCAAGCTCCACGACTGTAATCGGTGGAGCGCAAGCAGATATGTTTTATTTAAAACCCGGCGCCGATACAATAACCGGCAACGGCGGTGGCGATGCGTATTCCTTCGGTAAAACTTCTGGAAAGAACCATGTAATTACGGATTTTGTCGCGGAAGATAAATTCTTTTTCTATAAAGATGTAAGTGAACTTAAGCTGCATTTTATCGAACGTGAAAATGGTGCCGCGGCACTCGAGGTAGAAACCCCAACTTCCTCCGTTCGCCTTGAAAGCACCAACATCAAAGAATTTGACACTCTTTTAAACGGAATTATACGTGATGGTAAAATTCAACTCTCCGGCAAAACAGAAGATGATACAAAACTATTTCTTGCCGATAAAATACCCCTCCTGCCCACGCTCACACCTGAAACAGATGAATGCGCGGCGCTAAAGCCAACCGCTACACCTGCCGCTCCTGAACTTAAAGATAAACCTACATTGAAACGCTAAGTCATCCTTCGCCAAGGCTTCGGATGACACTCCGTTTCGCAAGACCACGCCTAAGGCGTGGGCGAAGGGTGGTGGAGGAGGTAGGATTTGAACCTACGAACTCGTAAGAGGGCAGATTTACAGTCTGCTGCCATTGACCGCTCGGCCACTCCTCCACAACAGGGCGCCGTTATGCCAACATTGGTGCTACAAAACAAGATTTATTTCCGTTATAGCTCTGCGAGACAGATATGGCAGACAATCACAAAAGCAAATCTTACTGGATTTATGGGCAACATGCGGTGCAGGCGGCCCTCTCGAACCCACGCCGCAAAATTGAGCGGGTAGTGGCCTCTAGCAATGCGGTGAAGCAATTGGCCATGGGCGACCGGAAGCTGACGCCGGATACCGATATTCGCCAGTTGGACAAGGTTTTGCCCAAGGATTCGGTACATCAGGGCGTTGCTGCGTTGGTGCAGGCGTTGCCAGAGCCGGAGCTGGAAGATGTGCTGGATTCCACATTATTGTTGATATTAGACCAGGTGACCGATCCGCATAACGTGGGCGCAATTTTGCGTTCCGCTGCCGCTTTTGGGGCTGGGGCGGTGATTATGACGGAAGACCATGCGGCACCGGAAAATGGGGCGCTGGCGAAGGCGGCTAGTGGGGCGCTCGATATTGTGCCGCTGATTCGGATTACTAATCTTTCAAGTGTGTTGGATACGCTCAAAGCCAATGATTTCTGGTGTGTGGGGCTGGATGGTAAGACAGATAAATTTATCGCTGATGCCAAGGGTTTTAAGAAAAAAGCACTGGTATTGGGCGCTGAAGGCAAGGGTTTGCGCCGGTTGACGGCCGAAAAATGCGATTTGCTGGTCAAAATCCCCATTTCGCCAGCGATGGAGAGCTTGAACGTATCCAATGCAGCGGCAGTGGCGCTTTATGCCCTCGCGTGAACACCGCATTAAGCGGTTGAAATATCAGAGCTGGTATCGGGGCTGTAAAGAGACTGATATTTTGCTCGGCAATTTCGCGCGGGCGGAGTTAGATGCGCTTTCCGAATTGGAAATTGATGCGTTTGAGCGCTTGCTTGAGGAGAATGATGTCGATATTTTCCGCTGGCTGACCGATCAGGCCGAAATACCAGAAAACTTTAAGAATGACCCAACCTTCCACAAAATTTACACCTTCTGCAAAGAACGCAAACGCGCTTAACGGCATCGCCTCTGGCGCTGAGGTGCTCGCGCTTGCTGAAATCTCCGCCCAAAAACGCCAACCTATTTTATTCGTGGCGCGCGACGATGCTCTTGCCTCGTTTCTGATCGACGCCCTCCATTTCTTCGCGCCGCAGTTGGAAGTACTCTCCCTCCCCGCCTGGGATTGCCTGCCCTATGATCGTGTTTCGCCCCATGCCAGCATCGTTAGCGAGCGGATGCATGCACTCAGCCGCTTGGCTTTACATAGCAAAAATCCGGCAATGGTCATAGTAACAACGGCGAACGCTTTTACTCAACGTGTGTTGCCGCAGGCCAAATTATACGATGCGGCGTTTGAGGCCAAAGTCGGCGACAGTATACAGCGTGAAAAGTTGCAGCATTATTTAGTACGCAATAGTTATCGTCGTGTCGGCACCGCTACTGAGCCTGGTGAATTCGCAACACGTGGTAGCATTATCGATATTATGCCGCCGGATGCACAGAAGGGTTTGCGGCTAGATTTTATGGGCGATGTGCTCGAAACCATCCGCCATTATGATCCGCTCACGCAATTGACCGAACAAAAGGTGCAGCAGATTGCACTCATCCCAGCGAGCGAAATTTTGCTCGAAGAATCGTCGATCAATTTATTCCGCACCAAATATCGCGAACTCTTCGGCAATAGCAGCACCGAGGATCCGCTCTATCAAGCCATCACCGAAGGCCGCCAATTTGCTGGCATGGAACATTGGTTGCCGCTGTTTTATGAAAACCTGGAACGCATTACGGACTATCTGCCAGAGCATGTGCTAGCATTTGACCACACAGTTCCGGAATTGCTCGCTGAGCGAAATGAAACCATCGCCGAATATTATGATTCGCGTAAGCAATCGAAATCAAATTTCTCTGGTGATTTTGGTGGCGCTGGGTATCGCCCTCTACCGCCGGAATATTTATATCTGACGCCAGAAGAACAAGCCGAATATAAACCGCTGCAATTTTCTCCGTTCGGTGGTGATAAAACAAAACCAGCGCCTGATCTCTATGCTGAAAGCGCGAAAGCACAGCAATCCGTTTTCGAGCAGTTAAAAATAATCATGCCGAGATCGGCCTCCGGCGAAATTATGATCATCGCCTGCGTCAGCGAAGGTTCGCGTACCCGTATGGAAGGCATGCTGAAAGATCATGAAATCACCAGCAAAACTATCGGTGGGTGGCACGAAGCGAAAACTGGATTCCCTGGTATTTATCTCGCGTTACTCGCATTGCCGCGTGGATTTATTCAGGGCAACATTACGGTGTTTTCGGAAGCCGATATTTTAGGCGAAAAAATAATCCGCAAACCGAAGCGTAAAGGCAACGCCGAAAAATTCCTCGCCGAAGCCGCATCATTAAGCGAAGGCGAATTGGTTGTACATAAAGATCACGGCATCGGTAAATTTGTTGGGCTTGAAACTTTAGTGGTGAGCGGCATCGCGCATGATTGTTTGAAACTGCTCTATCAAAATGATGATCGACTTTTTGTGCCCGTCGAAAATCTCGATCTCATCACGCGTTATGGCAGCGACCATCAAGGCGTATTGCTCGATCGATTGGGTGCCGCACAATGGCAAGCCCGCAAAGCGCGCCTTAAAGAACGTATCAAAATGGCGGCGCAAGAATTAATTAAAGTTGCGGCCGAACGCGCGATCCGCACCGGCGATATTTTAGAAAAACCGAGTGGCCTCTTCGAAGAATTCTGCGCCCGCTTCCCTTATGCGGAAACCGAAGACCAACTCACCAGCATCGAAGATGTACTCAATGATATGGCCAGCGGCAAACCAATGGATCGGCTTGTCTGTGGTGATGTTGGTTTCGGCAAAACCGAAGTCGCGATGCGTGCTGCATTCATCGCCGCTAATTTCGGGCAGGTCGCGATCATCACGCCCACCACCCTACTCTGCCGCCAGCATTTCAATAATTTCACGGAACGCTTCAAAGGCTTCCCGATGAAAATCCGTCAGCTCTCGCGCTTAGTTACTGCGAAGGAAGCGAAACAAACCAAACTCGATTTGGCCGAAGGTAAAGTCGACATCGTGATCGGCACGCATGCATTGATGGCTAAAGATATAAAATTTAAACATTTGAATTTAGTCGTCGTTGATGAAGAACAACATTTCGGCGTGAAACAAAAAGAGGCGATGAAAAAACTCCGCGCACAAACCCACGTGCTCACCCTCACTGCGACCCCCATCCCGCGCACATTACAAATGTCCCTCGCCGGCGTCCGCGATTTAAGCATCATCGCCAGCCCCCCAGTCGATCGCCTCGCCGTGCGCACATATGTGATGCCTTATGACCCCGTCGTCATCCGCGAAGCATTGCTGCGCGAACATTTCCGTGGCGGCAGTAGTTTTTATATCTGCCCCCGCATTCAAGATATGGAGGATGTCGAGAAGCATCTCAAAGCGCTTGTGCCCGAAGTTAAAATCCGCAGCGCACACGGGCAGATGACACCCACAGAACTCGAAACCATTATGACCGATTTTTACGAAGGTCGTTTCGATGTGCTGCTCTCAACCAGCATCGTCGAATCCGGCATTGATGTCCCACGCGCGAATACGCTTATTATCCACCGCGCTGATCAGTTCGGCCTCGCGCAACTATACCAACTGCGTGGGCGCGTTGGCCGCAGCCGTACGCGTGCTTATGCCTATCTCACCTTCCCGCCGAAACGTATTTTGACGAAGGATGCGGAAAAGCGTCTCGAAGTGATGCAGATGCTCGATTCACTCGGTGCAGGATTTATGCTCGCGAGTTACGACATGGATATTCGCGGCTACGGCAACCTGCTCGGCGAAGAACAATCTGGCAACATTAAAGAAGTCGGCATGGAGCTTTATCAACAGATGCTCGAAGAAGCCGTGATGATGCAGCGGATGGAAGATAAAGATCAGCAAACCGAAAATTTCAGCCCGCAAATTAACATCGGCGCTTCGGTACTCATTCCAGAAACCTATGTGCAAGATATGGATTTGCGCCTATCGCTTTATCGCCGAATCGGCACCATCGCCGAAGAATCCGAAATCGAATCCCTCGCCGCCGAAATGATCGACCGCTTCGGCCCATTGCCAACCGAAACCACGCACCTACTTTCCGTCATTCGCATCAAATTATTATGCAAGCAAGCCAACATCGAAAAAGTAGATACCGGTGAAAAAGGCGCCGTCCTCACCTTCCACAACAATCATTTTGCAAAACCAGATGCACTCCTCAACCTAGTCTCCCGCAACATCCAACATTACAAACTCCGCCCCGACCAAAAAGTCGCGCTAATTAATCAGGGTTGGGGGGATATTGAGAAACGGATTACGGGGACGTATGAGGTGGTAAAAAAGATTGCAGCGTTAGCGACCTAAATTTCTTTTTTCTTCTGGGGAAGGCATTCTTATCTCATTGCGCAAATCTTGGAGTCCTTGCCTGGATGGCCTACTCTTCTCTGCTACAAAATAGACTGCTATAGCTGAGAGCCCCATGATTGCAAAAGCGCCAACCATGTCCGGCCATTTTGAAGGAGCATCAAAAGTATTTTCTGTATTTTTGAGCATCTTACGCAATGTATCAATGCTACCATCTAATTCTTTCGCAATGTCTCCCTCTACATGCTCACGAGCAGCGATATTTTGATTTTTATTTTCATAAGCGGAATTGATCAATTTTTGAATTTCTTCCTGTGCATCTTTATATAAACAACCGACTGCTCGAGAAATTCTTTCCTTAGTAGCAGGACCTATCACCAATGCCATTAATTCATCTGCCATATTTCTTTCTTGATTTTTATCCTCTCGCACCTCACCCTTCGCTACTTTTACGATGAGTTCCACGAGGGAATTATGCATTTCATTAAGTGCATCCATGCTCCAGTTATAGAGGGCAATTGTTACAATTTGATGACAAAAAGCTCTAAAGCTGTCCCAAATTCCGCAATTTAATCTTCGTATGCACCTCATTTTGGCTCATGACGACGATTGAGCCGCGTACACGCTCAATGATGGCGCGGACATAGGGGCGGACGGTGGGGCTGGTGAGAAGGACGGGCATATCGCCTTTGAGGGCGTATTTTTCGTAGGCTTCACGGATACGGACGATGAATTCTTGTAATTTAGAAGGCTGCATGGCGAGCTGGCGTTCTTCGCCACTGCCGACGATGCTTTCGCCGAATGCTTGTTCCCAATCGGGTGAAAGTACGATGATGGTGAGCGTGCCATCGGGCGATGCATTGGCGAAAGAAATTTGACGAGCAAGGCGTGCGCGGACATGTTCGGTGATGGCGGTGATGCTGCCCGAGCTGCGCGCCGTTTCGGCGATTGCTTCCATGATGGTTGGTAAGTCGCGGATCGACACCACTTCTTTGAGCAAGCCTTGGAGCACACGTTGAATACCGCTGACTGAAATCTGACCAGGCACAGTATCCGCCACCAGCTTCTTATGATCCTCGCCAATTTTATCGAGCAATTTCTGCGTCTCGCTATAAGAGAGCAGATCGGAAATATTTTCTTTAATGATCTCGGTCAAATGTGTGGTGATGATTGTTGGCGGATCAACCACCGTATAATTTTTGAACAATGCTTCTTCGCGGCTAGTCGGGGACACCCACATCGCAGGTAGACCAAATGTTGGCTCCTTCGTGTCTTCACCCGGCAGAGAAATTTTGCCACCTTTGGGATCCATCACCATCAACATTTCCGGCCGCACTTCACCGCGCCCGCATTCCATATCTTTAATTTTTACAACATAGGTATTCGCTGGCAATTGCATATTATCTTGAATGCGCACCGACGGCATTATGAAACCCAAATCACGCGCCATTTGTTTGCGTAGCGATTTTATCTGATCCGGCAAGCGATGCCCTTTTTGATAATTAATCAGCACCAACAAACCATAACCCAATTCAAGTTTAAGACTATCCATCGCCAACGTATTTTCGATTGGCTCATCGACAGGCGCAGCAGCCGCTTTTTTGGTTTCATCATCGATAATCGTTTCTGCTTTCTTCTGCGTTTTTAAACTGCGGTTCATATAGAATGCCGCAACGCCGGTTGCGGTGCCTAAGAATGCAAATGGTGCGAATGGAATACCGGGCATCACGGCCATAAAAAATAAAAGCGCGCTACAAATGCCCATTGCTTGTGGGAAGCGGCCAAGCTGGCTGAACACGGCTTTATCGGCAGAACCAACAACGCCGGATTTGGTCACTAGCAAACCTGCGCCGGTCGACACAATCAATGCTGGAATTTGTGAGACAAGACCATCACCAATCGTGAGCACTGTATAAGTATGAAGCGCTTGATCGAAGCTCAAATCGCGCTGTACTACGCCGATTAAAATGCCGCCGATAAAGTTGATGAAGGTAATGAGCAAACCTGCGATGGCATCACCGCGCACGAACTTACTCGCACCATCCATGGAGCCAAAGAAGGTGCTTTCGTCTTCCAAATCTTTGCGGCGTTTTTTTGCGGTCATTTCGTCGATGAGGCCAGCCGATAAATCTGCATCGATCGCCATTTGTTTGCCTGGCATTGCATCCAAGCTAAAGCGCGCGGAAACTTCAGCGATACGGCCCGAACCTTTGGTGATCACGATAAAGTTGATAATCGTCAAAATGCCGAACACGATAATTCCGATCACCACCGAGCCTTGCATGACGAATCCACCGAATGCTTCGATTACGTGACCAGCAGCAGCTGTTCCTTCATGGCCCTGCGAGAGGATTAACCTTACGGATGCGATGTTGAGCGCGAGGCGGAACATGGTGACAATCAGCAGGATCGTCGGGAAGGAGTTAAAATCGAGTGGTTTTTCGATGAATAATACGTTCATCAAAATCAGCACTGAAATCGTGATCGACATGCTGAGCATCAAGTCGAGCAGCATGGTCGGCACTGGGAAAAGCAGCACCATCAAAATGCCGATCACGCCGACGGCGAATAGAATATCCTTATGTTTGCTTATCTGCCCGAGTGTTGCAAAGCCGAAATTTTTTGCGGTCTGCGTATTGGAAATGGCGGCTGCGGTGGGGTCGGCCATTTTAAGCCTCCTCAGCTTCTAAGGTCTCACCATATTCCTTCAATTTATTACGCAATGTACGAATCGAGATGCCAAGAATATTCGCCGCATGCGTGCGGTTGCCGAGGCAATGCGACAATGTACCCAAAATCAATTCACGCTCCACTTCATCCAGCGAACGGCCAACGAATGACTGCATCGCCATTTCTTTAATGCCCGCAGCGATACCAGGTGCTGCCTGCTCTGATTCCTCGCTCAAAATAATCGCCTCATCATCAATCACTTTTCCACTCGCGAGCAACACGGCGCGATGCATGGTGTTTTCTAATTCACGCACGTTGCCGGGCCAGTGATAACCCATCAGGCGCTCCACCGCTTTTGGTGAAAGTGGCAATGGATTCACGCTATTTGCTTGCGAATATTTCTTGATGAAATATTCAGTAAAAATTTGGATATCCTCTTTGCGTTGGCGCAGAGCTGGCAACTGCAAATGAATCACGTTCAAACGGAAATATAAATCTTCACGGAAGCGGCCTTGCTCGACTTCTTTTTTCAAATCGCGGTTGGTAGTCGCGAGAATGCGCAAATTTAATTTCACCGGCTTATTGCCGCCGACGCGATCAATTTGTTTTTCCTGAATCGCCCGCAATAATTTTGCCTGCAAGCGGATATCCATCTCGCTAATTTCATCGAGCAATAAGGTGCCGTTATTCGCTTCTTCGAATTTTCCGATACGCTGCGCAACAGCGCCCGTGAAGGCGCCCTTTTCATGGCCGAATAATTCGGATTCCAATAATTGCTCTGGAATCGCCGCGCAGTTGACGGAAATAAATGGCTGGCCCGCGCGTTTACTTTTGCGGTGAATATAATTGGCGATGACTTCCTTACCCGTGCCCGATTCACCCGAAATAATTACATGCGCATCGGAGGGTGCAACTTGTAGCGCAAGCTTAATCACTTTCTCCATCGGGGCGGATTTGTAGATGACGGATTGAGTTTCTTCGGTGATGGCCTCAAGCACTGCCGCGATTAATTTTTCATCGGGCGGAAGTGGCAAAAATTCTTTCGCACCTGCGCGAATGGCGGCGGCGGCATCTTCGCTTTTTGCTTCGACGCCGAAGGCGATGACGGTCATGAAGAAGCGTTCTTCTTTGAGTGCATCTGTCAGCTTGCGGATATTCTGGCGAACATCGACCATCACTAGGTCTGCGCCTTTGCCGGCACGAAGCATCGCGAGTGCCGCATCAATGTCTGGGGAATGGGTAACCGAAGCGCCCCGTTCCTTCGCCATTTTGCTGGCGGCTCCTATTTGCGCGTCATAGGCACCGACGACTAACAGCCTCATTTACTACCCTTTAAGAAAAATATTTAACCCGGCTAGCCGGAGGCAACATGGTGTTTAAAGCCAATTCCAGGCGGCGTGGGTTTTCTTTGCGAGCGATGGATTCACTGGCTTTGAGATAAACGCGCATCACCAACGTTTCATGTTTCGTATTGCGCTCGAGTTTCGTTGCAAGCGGTGACAGCACCATATAAGAGAGCAGCGCGCCATAGAGTGTCGTGAGCAACGCAATCGCCATTGCAGGTCCAATTTTAGATGGATCATCGAGTTTGCCCAACATCTGCACAAGACCGATTACCGTTCCAATCAATCCCATCGCCGGAGCAATTTCAGCAGCTTTACGAAGCACTGCCGTGCTTCTTCCATGGCGGTCTTGCATCGCATGCACTTCTTGCGAGAGAAGCTGTGTCACTTCCTCATCCGTCGTGCCATCAATCACCATATCAACAGCGCGGTGGAAGAACGGGTTATGCATGGTGAGGCCAATATCATCTTGCAAACCAAGTACACCTTTGAGGCGAGCGAGCTCTGCTACTTTCAATGCTTGTTTCGCAGAAGCGGATGCATCTTCTGAAGTATAGACCATGGTTTTTGCAACGAGCGCTAATGAGCGCATGACTTCGTCAAACGAATAACAAGCCGCGGTGAGCATGAAAGTACCAAAGAATACGATCAGAATCGAAGGCAAATCGACAAATGCTTTCAAGCTGCCGCCGAGCGCGATTGCCAAAGCCAACATGCACAGCGCGAGGAATATACCTAAAATGGTAGATAGATCGGTAACGACAGTCTTCACTAGTGTTTCTCCACCTTCATAATTTCGGTCATGGTGATACCGATACGGTCTTCCACAATCACCACTTCACCACGCGCAACCAGGCGCTCATTCACGAATACATCGACCGATTCACCAACCTTACGATCTAATTCCACCACAGCCCCGCGGCCGAGCTTCAACACGTTGCTGATGGGCATGGAAGTGCGGCCGAGCACCACGGTGACTTGCACCGGAATATCATACACGGCTTCAAGGTTCACTACCTCATCCGGTATAATTGGCCCTGAATCTGTATCTTTAACGTCTGCCATTGCACTTCCTATATTCCAAGCAAGTCTTTAATCTTTTGCTGCAGTACTGCTTGGTTTAGCACTGCTTTTCCTTGATCCCATTCCACTTTGCAATCTCCAGGTGCTACTTCTGCTGAAGCCGCGACCTTTAATTGCCCAACGAAACCGTGCGCTGATGATAAGCGAATTATTTTTTCTTGCAAGCGATCCGCCAGGTCAGGATGCACTTCAATTGTTAATGCGGGTTGCTCAATTAAATTGGGTAGAAGCGATTCGAGCATTTGCAGCACCGCTTCATCTGGTTTTTCCTGCAACGCACGACCTGCAATTTTCATCGCCAATGCCCCGGAAAGCTCCAAGATCGCCCGCTTAAAATCATCCGTCGCTTCCTGATACATGTTTTGTACACTGGCCACCGCAATGGTCACTTGCTGCATCAGTTCTGCAATTTTTGCTTCTTGCTCTGCATGCTCGCCTTTGCCTTGCTCTAAACCTTTGAGGAAGCCTTCTTGATGACCTTCTTCTTTAGCAGCAGCTTCACGTGTAGCCACTTCTTCCGGGTTCAGCATGACTGGTGCTGGCAAATCAACGAATTCTTCTTCGACAACAACCTCAACCGGAGTTGGCAATGCTATCACCGGTGACGGCAGCGGTGTTTCAAACGTGGCATAAGGAAAACGCAATATTTGCATTAATATACCAATTGATCCTCTGACTTGTTATCCGCAATCATAATTTCACCCGCTTCCGCCAGATCGCGTGCGACATTCACCACCGCCATCTGCGCTTCATCCACATCTTTCATGCGTACTGGCCCTTTGCTTGCCATATCTTCCTGCATAATTTTCGCCGCACGTTCAGACATGTTGCTAAAGAACAACTCACGCATATCTTCCGACGCACCTTTAAGCGCAATCGCGAGCTTATCTTTATCCACATTGCGCATGAGGGTTTGAATACCTTTTGCATCGACACTGCCCAAATCATCAAACGTGAACATCAATTCGCGGATGCGGGTTGCGGAATCTGGCGCACGTGTTTCCAACAAGCCCATGAACTTCGATTCGGTCGTACGGTCGAAGTTGTTGAACACTTCGGCCATCATCTCGTAGCTGTCGAGTTTCTTCGTTGCCGCGAGGTTGCTCATGAATTCGGATTGCAGTGTTTTTTCGATGCCGACCAATACTTCGCGTTTCACCGGCTCCATCGCAATCATCCGCATGATAACCTCAAGCGCCAACTCATCCGGCAATACACCAAGCACTTTCGCGGCCTGTTGTGTTTTGACTTTGGAAAGCACCAGCGCCACGGTTTGTGGATGCTCGTTTTTGAGATAGGTCGCGAGTGTATCTTCGCTTACGTTGTTCAGTTTATCCCATGTGGTACGACCAACTGGGCCACTGATATCTTCCATGATGGAAGCCACTTTATCTTTACCAAGTGCACGCTCAAGCAAGCGCTCCGTACTTTCCATGCTGCCGACCACTGGGCCAGCTTCAGAAATTTTGGTGAGGAATTCCGAAAACACATTCTCAACCACTTCCGCTTTAATCGAACCAAGGCTAGACATGGTGTGTGAGATTTCTTTGATCTCATCTTCCCGCATCATGGTGAACAGGCGAGTCGATGCCTCCTCGTCAATAGACATCAAAATCACAGCAGCTTTTTGAAGCCCTGTTAATTTTCCTTCTGCCCTACCCTTTTGTGGTCCCGCCATGTTCTATCCTTATTTTTTCTGTGACATCCACACCCGCAATACGGCCATGGTCTCTTCCGGATTCGTCTGTGCAATCTCAGCCACTTTCTTAATCGCCTGTGCACCCGTCTTCACTGCAATCACATCACTGAATGGATCATCATCCATGTCGGCTTTGCCCATTATAGCACTTAAATCAGGCCCACCAGAAGCAAGAATTGCCATGCCTTCTGCTTCGTCTGCCGGCGCAATCTCGAAGGCACGGTTTACCAGTGGGCGGATGATCAGCATGATCACCATGATCGCCACTGCACCAATCACGAGGGTTTTCAGAATGCTATCAAAGTCACGCTTCACCCACTCGAATGGTTTTTCTGGCTCAACCACCTCAAATTGCTTGTTAAATGGCATGTTCACCACTTCCACTTTATCGCCGCGCTTCTCATTAAACCCAATAGAGGATTTGACGAGAGTTTCCAGTTGTTTCAGCTCTTCTGCACTGCGTGGCTGATAGGTTTTCTTCTTGGTTTTTTCGTCGGTAATGTAATTGCCATCCACCAACACAGCGACAGAAATTCGGTTAACCGTATTGCCCTCTTGGATATGGTTTTTGGTTACTTTTGAAATCTCAAAATTGGTGACTTCTTCCGTTTTTTCGGAATTGGATTGGCTGGTTGGTTCACCTGATTTTTTTCCAGCCGCATCCGGCAAATTATTTGCCACCGTTACATCTTTTGGTTCACGGTCGGTGGAGTTTTGTTTTTCTTCTGTGGTTTGCACTGAACGCGTTACTTTACTATCCGGATCAAAGGTTTCCGAATTCGTAATCACCCGATCAAAATTAATATCGGCTGATACCTGGATTTTGGCACTGCCCGAACCCAGCGAATTTTCCAGCAATTCTTCCAATGTTTGCTGCAAACGACGCTCATAATTGCGGCGGAATTCATCCGCATTATCTGCTGCTACCGAAGGATCATCCGCATTTTCAGCACCCTTGCTCAAAAGCTTGCCCTTACTATCCACCACCGTAATACGTGCAACATCAAGCTCCGGCACTGCGCTCGCCACCAAATGACGAATCGCCCCAACCTGCTCGGCCGTAGGCGATTTAGAAGCCTTCAGTTTAATGACCACCGAAGCGGTCGATTTTTCCTTCTCGCGAGAGAATAATTCACGCTTAGGCAACACCAAATGCACCCGCGCATTATCCACCCAATCAAACGTGCCAATTGTGCGGCTCAATTCGCCCTCAAGCGCACGCAACATATTTACATTATAGACAAAGTTTGAAGTGCCAAGACTATCGCCCTTATCAAACACTTCGTAACCAATAATCGAACCACGGCTAGGAATGCCTTTTTCAGCCATTTGCATGCGCAAACGCAGCACCTGCTCGCTCGGCACCATAATCTGCGTGCCCTCAGCCCGCAGTTGATATTTCACGCCTTGTTTATCCAATTCCGCGACGATTTTTGCACCTTCTTCAACTGGCAGATTCGTATAGAGCGGAGACATAATACCGGTCGAAACGCGCATAGTCAGGAACGCGAAAAAGATCAGCAGCGCAACGGTAAAGCCGGCCAGCGCATAAAGTCGCCCGGTGCCAACCCCTTTTAAACTTTGTAAAACGCCTTCCATTACCCCTGAACCCCACTATGTGGTATGCTAGGGCAAGTTATAATAACTATATGTTGTGATGTAAACGTGTTTTTAGGTCAAACTTATCCACAGGTAGTAAGCTATAAAAAAATGCGCTAAGCTATTCAACCTATGACGTTTTTTAAAATACTCACCCGCCTGTTGATAGGTTTTTTGTTGATAACTTGTGCCCTTTCCCTGCTCTACCGGCTGGTGAATCCGGTCTCAACCGTCATGCTCAAGCGCTGGGCCTTCGGACAACATGTAGAATATAGCTATGTCCCTATCGAACGCATGTCGCCTCACCTCATCAAAGCCATTATCGTGGCCGAAGATGGCCGTTTTTGCGCCCATCACGGCGTTGATTGGCAAGAAATGAAAAAAGCCCTCATCGACGCCGCCGAAGATTCCACCCCACGTGGCGCCTCCACTCTAAGCATGCAAGTCACCCGCAATCTCTTCCTCTGGCAGGGCCGCTCCTACATCCGTAAAATCCTAGAAGTACCATTATCAATGTTCGTTGATCCCATCATCGGCAAACCCCGCCTGCTGGAAATCTACCTAAACGTCGCCGAATGGGGCAGAGGCATCTTCGGCGCCGAAGCCGCCAGCCAACATTATTTCCACAAATCCGCGAGATATTTAAGCCAGTCCGAAGCGACTCTTTTAGTCTCCGTACTCCCCGACCCCGCCCGCCGCAACCCAGCAAAACCAGGTGTTTATACTCAGTTCTACGCAAATAAAATTGCCCAACGTTTACAGAAAAACACCGCCATCACGCATTGCTTGCGGTAATTAGTACACTTCCCGGGTCACCGCCACATTCACCAACCGCGAAACGAGCCCGCAAGCTGCGTGGTATTCGGGCGTCAGAATCGGTGCATCATGTGCGAAGCCCATGCCTGCGGGGCTGTTTAGGTTGGAATAGGCGTCTTTTTGATTGTTGGTGCGGAAGAAGAGGCCAACTGGTGCGCCGCCGATGCAATAGACGACGGATTCGGCGGTACTGTCGCTAATGCGGTCGATGGTCGGAACGCCTTCTTGCAACATCACTTCATGGTTTTCGGTGTTGCCTTTTACCATGCTCATTTTGTTGCGTTCTTTTTTGTTAATTTCGAACACTTCCTCTGGGCTTTTGACGAGCATAATGCCCATACCATAAGTGCCATAATCTGATTTAATATAGATATAAGGCTGTTCGGTAATGCCATATTCGGCATATTTTTTCTGAATTTTAGGCAGCATCGCCGATACATTTTCAGCTACACATTCAAGCCCCGTTTTTTCCTTAAAATTTACCTCGCCACAAGCACCCGAAAAAGTCGAAATCAGCCACGGATCAAAGCCAAAATCGGCCGCGAATTCATAGGCCAATAAATTATACGCCGTAAAATGCGCCGATTTACGACGTGTATGCCAACCCAATTGCACGGGCGGCATCACGGGTATGGATAGGCCTTGCAACACCGGCGGCACACTACCGGAAAGATCATTATTCAGAATCACTAATTCCGGACAAAATTTCTCGCAATTAGCCAGGCATAATTTGCCCTCTTTCTGCGTTACCTGCATCACTTCGAGCCATTTATGATCAGCGGTTTCCACGCAATAAGTCGGCTCCGCAGTCGCGATTACGACGGCATAACCTGCCTGCATCAACAATTCCTGAATCACCCATACATTGCTCGCGTAATATTGATTTCGCGTATGCAGCTCCGGATAGAGCAAAATATTTTTCACCTGCGGGTGATGTGCCTGAAGGAATGTGCGAATGCGCTCCGCCGCAACTTTACACTCTTCCGCCGTCAAATTATTAAACCCAGCCGGAAACAAATTCGAATCCACCGGCGCCAGCTTAAACCCCGCATGGCGAATATCGAGCGAGCTATAAAATGGCGGTGTTTTGCCCTGATATGCCTTCGCAATCCACCAATCAATCTCCGCCGCCCGGCTAGAAACTAAGTCTGACAGAATTTCAATAACAGTCGGCTGCGGGCTAGGAAGAGTGGCTGGCATTTGCATCTCCCTTAGATAGGGCGAGCTGGATAAAAAAGAAAGGGGGATGAAAAATATTTAGTTGATTATACCCGTTTGGCGTCCAGCTTTCTCTGAAGCATATTGATGCAATTGCTGCTGCTCAGATCGCTTACGCTGATCCATCGACCATTTATAAACATCCTCAGCGGTCATATTTTTTTTCTCAAAACCAGCGCAAATTTCTTGTAGCATTTCTAGTGTGGGGCGTGGTGATGCTTCTGCTGCCATTGGCGCATTTTCTTTCGATGAGAGTTTATTAAAAAGCCATGTGACCAACCCTTGTTTTGGTTGCTGGCTAGATTCATCCACAACAGAAATAGTCGCCACATTATTAACCGCTACAATTCTCACTTCTCCACATTGTTCCTTAATGGCATCGCCAATCATGCGCTGTACGATTGAAGAGTGTTTTCCTTCAACGCCATAAGTAATGTTGAATGTACCATTCGGCATATCTTCCAGACTTATGGATATTTCTGCAATTCGATAACTATGTCCCACACTGCGATTATAGCTATAAAAGCTTTTTTTGCAAAGGTTTAGCCTTCAAAAACAAACGAAACTTGACTTCAATACCGCAAAATCTCACTTTCAACCCATGACACAACAACAAACGATAGCGCTAGTGCGCAGGTATTATGAGGCGTTTAACCTTGGGGATACGGCGGCGATGGCCGAATGTGTGAGTGAGGATATCGCGCATGATGTGAACCAAGGCGGACGGCGGGTTGGCAAAAAGGCGTTCCTCGAATTCGCGGCGCATATGGATAAATGTTATGCCGAGCAGTTGGAAGATATGGTGATTATGGCCTCTGACGATGGCAAACGGGCAGCGGCGGAGTTTGTGGTCAATGGGGTTTATAAGATGGCCGATGAAGGTTTACCGCCTGCAAAAGGCCAGCATTATGTGCTGCCGGCGGGGGCGTTTATGGATATTGCGGATGGCAAAATCACTCGGGTAACGACCTATTATAACTTACAGCATTGGCTGAAATTGGTCGCCTAATGGAGATACTCCCGCTCACCGGCGAGCCATTAAAAGCAGCATTACCCGCCCTTGCAGAACTGCGCATCGCCGTCTTCCGCGAATGGCCCTATTTATATGAGGGGACACTGGAATATGAAGCCAAATACCTCGAAAAATTCGCCGCCGCGAACGATGCATTTATTGTCGCTGCGAAGGATAAGGACAAGATCGTAGGCGTTGCCACCGCCTCCCCTTTGCTCGGCCATGCAGATGCATTTGCCAAACCCTTCGCGGAAAAAGGTTATGATCCAGCAAAAGTGTTTTATTTTGGCGAATCCGTATTGCGGCCAGAATATCGCGGACGTGGCATTGGGCATGCGTTTTTTGATGCACGCGAGAAACATGCACGAGCAATTGGGAAATTTGAAATTGTTAGTTTTTGTGGCGTCGTGCGTGATGCAGCAGACCCACGAAAACCTAAGGACTATTGGCCTTTGGATGGTTTTTGGAACAAACGTGGCTTTCATAAAGCAGAAGGCTTGAGTGCTGAATTTGATTGGAAAGAAATCGGCGGCAAAGAAGTCAATCACACCATGCAATTTTGGATCAAACCCTTATGAAAATCGCCCTCGCGCAATATCCGATTGAGCAGCATAAAAACCTTGCTGCCTATGAGGAAAAAATCACACGCTGGGTGAAGGAAGCCGCCGATGCACAGGCGAAATTATTGGTGTTTCCGGAATATGGCGCCATGGAATTGGTCTCGCTATTGCCCAATGCCGATTTGCAGCAATCGATCGACGCCATGCAGCAATTTGTGCCCGGATTTATTGCACTCCATACCAAACTCGCCAAGCAATATGGCGTATATATTCTCGCTAGCAGCCTCCCCGTCGCCCGCATCAATACGGCTTATTTCTTTGCACCCGATGGCAATTACGGCGCACAGGAAAAACACATTATGACTCGTTTTGAGCGCGAAGAATGGGGCATTCAGAGCGGCAAAACATTGCAAGTGTTCGATACCGCACTCGGCAAAATCGGCATCGCGATTTGTTATGATGTGGAGTTCCCATTGCTCGCCCGAAAATTGGCAGAAGCCGGCGCAGAATTGATCCTCGTGCCCAGCTGCACTGATACCCTCGCGGGTTACCACCGTGTCAAAATCGGCGCCCAGGCCCGGGCCCTCGAAAACCAATGCTATGTCGCCCAAAGCCCCACCGTTGGTGAAGCAAAATTGTCACCCGCCACCGATATGAACATCGGCGCCGCTGGCCTCTACAGCCCGCCAGATATAGGTTTTCCCGATAACGGCATCCTCACCGAAGGCAGCTTAAACCAACCAGGCTGGGTCTATGCCGATGTCAATTTCGACCGCATCAAAAGCGTCCGCCGCCACGGCGCCGTCCGCAATTTCACGCACTGGGATGAGCAGAAGGCGGAAGTGGAAATGATGAAGTTGAAATAGCCTAAAAATACAAAACCCGCCGTCGATCCTCGTGGATCGACGGCGGGCCCGGGCATCAATTATTTGCCCTCATTTTCTCCTGTCACTTGTGAAACCAGCCACCCTAAAGCTCCCGCCATAGCCATAGTGGCTGCAAAACCAACGGCAAGTGGTACAACAACGGGTGCTGCTACTATAGCAGTAGCAACCGCTGCTTCTCCTGCGAGAAATCCCACCCCACTGGCTGCAACTCCTAAGGCAACTTCGCCAGGCGGCCGATCGACACCATCGGAACAAATCAAGATACACCGACCTTTCTAAAACAGCGGTTTCCCGCCATAGGTTTGATGGCACAGCCATCGAGATATGAAACCCATGGCAAAAACCACAACCAACAGACAGTAGTTATCCTATCTCCTAATTGTTACAATTGCGTGACAATCCCTGTGGATAACAATATGGCGGAAATCCTAGGGTTTTTAACAATATAAAATAATTATAAAATGCCCGTTGACAGTGTGTTGGGGGTTGGCTATAAGCGGCGTCCTGCTTCGGGATTGGTTTTCTGGTTTCGAAGATTTTGACATCGTGAATAAGCAAGTAAATGAAATTAACAACACCGTATAGGTATTGTGTGTGTGGTCTTCATACATATGATTCCAAATACGCTGAAGTTGATGCATTGAGATAAATGATATGTGTAGATTTAGTTCTGCATATAGCATCGTTAATCTCGGCGATCGCATAGAATAATCAGGCGTATAAGATCAAGAGCTTATACTAACCTGTCATGAATTGAGAATATCAATAAACATGAGAAGGGCACTAGGTGGATGCCTAGGCGAAAGAAGGCGACGAAGGACGTAGCAGGCTGCGATAAGCCTCGGGGAGCTGCCAACAGGCTTTGATCCGAGGATTTCCGAATGGGGGAACCCACTTCAGATTATCTATTTAAGCATCCGAGCAATCGGGTGTCTAAATTAGATAATCACTTGAAGTATTTTGAGCTGAATACATAGGCTTCAAAAAGCGAACCCAGGGAACTGAAATATCTAAGTACCTGGAGGAAAGGACATCAATTGAGACTCTGCTAGTAGTGACGAGCGAACGCGGAATAGGCCAGTGATTAGAGAAAAACAAGTAGAACCGTCTGGAAAGTCGGACCATAGTGGGTGATAGTCCCGTATACGTAATATATTTTTAATCCACGAGTAAGGCGGGGCACGTGAAATCCTGTCTGAACATGGGGGGACCTCCCTCCAAGCCTAAGTACTCTCTTTCGACCGATAGTGAACTAGTACCGTGAGGGAAAGGTGAAAAGAACCCCGATTAGGGGAGTGAAATAGTATCTGAAACCTTGTGCCTACAAGCAGTCGGAGGGGGCGTGTCCCCTGACGGCGTACCTCTTGTATAATGGGTCAGCGAGTTAGTTTATCGAGCAAGCTTAAGTTGTTAAACGTAGGCGTAGCGAAAGCGAGTTTTAAACGAGCGACAAGTTCGATGAATTAGACCCGAAACCGGGTGATCTAGCCATGATCAGGTTGAAGGTACAGTAACATGTACTGGAGGACCGAACCCACTAATGTTGAAAAATTAGGGGATGAATTGTGGCTAGGGGTGA
>CAIJLX010000067.1 GCA_903821695.1 uncultured Alphaproteobacteria bacterium
AAGTATATCAATCAAATAGCATGGAACAATCAGCCGTATAAAATTATCACCATCAATCAAAATGAGAAACTACTTGGCGTTTATGAAAAAATGGATGCCTGTAATGAACGCATCAGCAACCCGCGCATAAGGCGTGAAGATAGGCATTTTTACATTTTTGATGGAATATACAAATCCAAGCTTGAAAACGCACTTTCAAGCAGTGGTAGCGTAAAAGTTTTTATTCAAGCAAGTGAAACTGCCAAGTATCTTGCAGCCTTTGCAGGGAACTACAGCACGGAGAGCACATTAAAAAACATCTGCCCAGAAGATTTTGAAAAACAATCCAAATATAAAATCCTTCTTCACGCAATAAAAAAGCCCAATGCCTCCAACAGACTGGCGGCAGTTTATTTTGAAGATAAGGATATGTTTTTTAGTAACAACTTCCTGCTAGTAACGAATCAAACCAATTTTTATAATAATAAATTCATTTTATCTTTATTAAACAGCAGGCTCATTCAGACTTTCTATACGGATCACTATTTTCAGGTGAACATAGAAGCCTATACTGTAGGAAATATTCCTTTGCCTAAGATTGTAGATCAACGCCCCTTCATCGAAAAAGCCGAGATCATGCTGGCTAAAAATAAAGAGCTTCATGACTTATCCGCCAAATTCCTTGCCCTGTTCAAGTCTGAGTTCGGCTTAGAAAAGCCCAGCAATAAATTAGAACAATGGTACACGCTTGATTTTGCAGCATTCGTGGCGGAATTGGCAAAAAAGAAAGTTACTCTCACGTTATCGCAAAAAGCCGAGTGGATGGAGCATTATGAAAAGCAAAAGGCTATTGCCGCCGCCCTTAAAGCTACCATTGATAATACTGACCGTGAAATCGACCAGATGGTTTATACCCTCTATAGCCTAACCCCTGATGAGATAGCTATTGTCGAGGGATCAAAAAAATAGACAGAATCACCATCCCTCGTTTTTCTCATTTTTTCAAATTGCCAGAGAGCATGAAGGTACTACTTCTTTGGATCTTCGTAAATCGGGGTATGGGGGTCGTTATCTTCTTTTCCTGCGTAGTTGTTTTAATTGTTGTCCCCAATCTCCTGGCACTTCAAATTCTGCATACTCTTTCTTTACAGCCCGCACCTGCTGACACACGAAAGGCCACTTAAGGATCAGTCTGGCACACTTGTTCCAAAGATCGAGTCGATTGTATTTATTTGCTAAATAGAAAAAGGGAACTTTTGCCTTTTGATAAGCAGCAATTTCCTGTGGAGTTTTATCAAAATAATCCTGGGTAATTACTGCGATGATTTGGTTTTTTGTTAGCTCAAGCAGCCATTTCTCATCTGATACTTTTCCCGTACCGTAAAGATCAAGTATGCTTGTCGCCTCGTAGTATTCGCTTTTTTCTGCCAAAGCATTTATTGAGCGACTAAGGGCTGGCGGTAGATTATTGTCGATCAGGATTTTCATTTAGGCCGCTAGGCGCTGTTCGAAATGCACAGCATCCATTACTTCTTTAGGCTTCAATTGGAATAGACTGGCAACAGTCTTGGTATTTTTGTTCTCTGCCTGCCATAGATTGAATATCGCTTTCGTACGAATGCCCAATCTTTCATTGATGGGCTTCCCTAGTGAATAGCGGGGATCTAACAGAATAGTCTTCTCGTTCTTGCTTGGACGCCAGGTAACAGCCTGCTCATTATCATAGGTAAAGCCGTCAAAGAGACTTTGTTTTATGATTCCCTCAAGCTCATACTGAGATGAGTTTAGGTTGAGCATCTTTTCATCTACTGAATGTAAAATACTTTTTGTATCTGTTTTGAAGTGGTGTGTTGCAAAAGGATGACTTGAAACACCAATTATCTCTGCGGCTAAGGCAGTAGCCTTTCTAATAGCAATTAGGCTAACTCCTTTGTCTAGGAACGCTTTGATAAAGCATAGTTCCACAAGATCTGCAAAGCTAATGGCCAGCTTATTTTCAAGCTTGGGTAGCTCACTTGCTGCCAAAGGACTATGCAGCTTATTATTGCTGTCTTTATAGCCTGCAATCCACCTTCTCACACGCGAGCCTGGTAGGCCAATCAATGCCGCTGCCTCATTGACCGTATAAATACCCTTGCCAATCAACTCTATACTGTCTTCTTGCATGATCCTGATACTATCGGAAACTTATCTCTGAAACAATATGCCTGAAATGGGAAGAGCATAAACTGCGGTTTAGCACATTTTGTTACCCTGGATGTTACCCCAGTACAATTCTATGCAATCGATAAATCGTCTAACCCATTGATTTATAATGGTGGGTGGCGAGAGATTTGAACTCCCGACCCTCTGGGTGTAAACCAGATGCTCTAACCAGCTGAGCTAGCCACCCCACTTAAAGAAGAAGCGGAGGTTTAGGCGAATTTGCCTTCAAGAACAAGCAAAAAAAGAAGCCGCCGGTAAAAACCAGCGGCTTCCCTTATATTTTCAAGTAATACGACGAAACTATTTGTTCGCGTTTACGGATTCTTTCAGCACTTTACCAGCGCGGAATTTTGGCTGTTTCGAAGCTGGGATTTTGATTGGTTTGCCGGTGCGTGGGTTGCGGCCTTCGGTTGCAGCGCGCTTTGTCACCAAGAAGGTTCCGAAGTTAACGAGGCGAACTTCCTGACCTTTTTTCAGTTGGCCAGCGATAGTTGCAAATACTGCATCAACGGATTTGGAAGCATCAGCTTTCGTGGAGCCGGTGATTTCAGAGACTTTAGCGATCAGTTCATTTTTGTTCACAGTGGATACCCTTTAAGTTAGTGTTGAAACCATTGCTCCCTGCGGCTTTGCGCGTGAAGCAATCGAGTGGAATCAAGCACGCAGGTCCTCCAATTACAAGAATAAAAAAACGGATTTCCGCCAAAAATTACACTTTTTTTTTCTGGCAATTTTACATTCCATTTGCAGTGCACCATCATGCGTGTACGCGCGCGCAAAACTTTTCGTATGCATTTCAACGTGTTACTAAAACACTAGCATTTCCGCCATTATTTCGAGGTCAAACGAAAGCGATTCAGGAATGCCACACCACTAATACGTAATTAAAAATATTAGTGGCGTGGAAAATCCAAAATTAATGCGCAATTCGATCCGTTGGGTTTGCGTCCGCTGGCAAATCAACGATAGCGTGTGGCAAAACTTCCGGCGGCAACACTTTCAGCGGCTGCGTCAGTGCAACTTTCAACACATCGTCCAACGTATGCACTGGAATAATTTCCAGACCCTTTTTCACGTTTGCCGGAATTTCCTGCAGATCCTTCATGTTCTTTTCCGGAATCATCACTGTTTTAATTCCGCCGCGCAATGCAGCCAGCAATTTTTCCTTCAAGCCACCAATTGGGAACACACGGCCACGCAGCGTAATTTCGCCTGTCATCGCCACTGTTTTAGACACTGGAATACCGGTTAAAACGGATACAATAGTTGTGCACATTGCGATACCAGCCGATGGTCCATCCTTTGGTGTTGCGCCTTCTGGCACGTGAATATGGATATCCTTTTGTTGGAAATCACTTGGGCTAATGCCGAAATCACGCGCGCGCGAACGCACATAACTCCATGCCGCTTGTGCTGATTCCTGCATCACATCACCCAATTTTCCAGTGATCGTGATTTTGCCTTTGCCTGGAAGCGTTACCGCCTCAATCATCAGCAAGTCACCACCCACATCGGTATAAGCAAGACCCGTGGTTACGCCGACCAGGTTTTCCTGCTCGACTTCACCATGGCTATAACGCGGAACTCCAGCATATTTTTTGAGGTTCTTGGTCGTAATTTGCAATTTCTCCGCTTTGCTCATCATGATTTCTTTGAGCGATTTACGGGCCAGATTCGCAATCTCACGCTCCAAACCACGCACGCCTGCTTCACGGGTATATTCGCGAATCAGATCTTTCAGCGCATCTTCCGACATCGACCATTCTTCTTTCTTGAGGCCATGTGCTTTGCGTTGTTTTTCGATCAAATGGCGTTTCGCAATTTCCGATTTTTCTTCCTCGGTGTAACCAGAAATACGGATAATTTCCATACGATCAAGCAACGGACGAGGCATCTGCATTGTGTTTGCAGTCGTGATAAACATCACCTGCGATAAGTCATAATCCACTTCCAAATAGTGATCGCTAAATTTGCTATTTTGCTCAGGGTCTAACACCTCGAGCAATGCAGCCGCCGGATCGCCACGGAAATCATGACCCATTTTATCAATCTCATCTAGCAAGATTAGACAGTTCGATGATTTCGCTTTTTTCATCGCCTGAATAATTTTCCCCGGCATTGACCCGATATAGGTACGGCGGTGACCACGAATCTCCGCTTCATCGCGCACGCCACCCAATGAAATACGGATAAAACTACGGCCAGTCGCACGCGCAATCGAACGCGCGAGCGATGTTTTACCAACACCTGGAGGACCTGATAAGCACAAGATTGGGCCCTTCAATGCATTGGTGCGCATCTGCACGGCTAAGAATTCCAGAATACGTTCTTTGACTTTCTCGAGACCATAATGATCTTCGTTTAAAATCTGCTCCGCGAAATGCACATCGTGCTTAAGCTTCGTAATTTTTCTCCACGGAATTGACACCAACCAATCGAGATAATTGCGCACAACCGTTGCTTCCGCAGACATCGGGCTCATCATGCGAAGTTTTTTTATTTCGGCAGTCGCTTTTTCTTTGGCTTCTTTGGAAAAGCGAGTTTTGGCGATCTTTTTTTCGAGCTCGGAAATTTCATCCTTCGCACCATCTTCGCCATCGCCAAGCTCTTTCTGAATGGCCTTCATTTGCTCATTCAAATAATATTCGCGCTGGGTTTTTTCCATCTGCTTTTTAACGCGCGTACGGATTTTCTTCTCGGTGTTCATCACCGAAATTTCAACTTCCATCAGCGTGAGAATTTTCTCTAACCGCTCAGCGACGCTCACCTCTTCCAGCACTGCCTGTTTATCTGCAATTTTGAGCGCGATGTGTGAAGCAACCGTATCTGCCAATTTTGAAGGATCTTTAATTTGCTGCACCGTTGTCAGAATTTCCGAAGGAATTTTCTTATTTAAACGCACATAATTTTCGAACTCGGTGACAACAGAACGGGCATAGGCCTCAACATCCGTCTCATCCGAAAGCACTTCCGGTAGCAGCTCGACCTTCGCCTGGAAGTAGCTTGGATTATCAATATATTTCAATACTTTAGCGCGGGTTACACCCTCAACCAGCACTTTCACAGTGCCATCTGGCAAACGCAATAATTGTAGGATGGTTGCGACCACGCCGACGCGGAACATGTCGTCGTAAGTTGGCTCATCTTGCGTTGCATTCTTCTGGGTGGAGAGGAGAATTTTTTTATCACCACGCATCACTTCTTCAAGTGCATGGATCGATTTTGCGCGGCCAACGAAGAGAGGGACAATCATTCCTGGGAAAACCACAATGTCTCGCAGCGGAAGTACCGGTACAAGAGCCAGATTTTGAATGGTTTTTTCAGGATTATCCATGCACGCTCCTAATTTGATGGGTACATCAACAACTGATGCAAACCCGATAATGAATCATATAGGAGGAGTATGGACGAAATCAAGTAAGACGCGATTTAAAATATTACTTTGAATCTTCTATCGCAGCACGTTGAATTTCATCGAGTTTTTGCTTGATGATCTGCAAAATGCTGGCACTGTCGTGCTTCGCGACAGAGGTCGTTTCTTTCGGATGATCTAACAAATTTTCGAGCTTTCCAGGTTTGTACATAACTTACCCTCCTTTTGCGTCGTTTTTAGTCTTTTTCTCCGGTGCAGATGCCTCTTTGATCAACAAAGGTTCCGCCGTTCCTTCGACCGATTCTTTCGTCACTTGAACTTCTTTAATATCCTTCTGACCAGGCACACTATACATCGTGCTCATCAGCATATTTTCCATAATCGCGCGAAGGCCACGTGCCCCTGTTTTACGTTCGATCGCTTTGGTTGCAATGGCTTCCAATGCTCCTTTATTAAATTTCAGGTCCACGTTCTCCATTTCAAACAATTTTTGATATTGTTTGACGAGCGCGTTTTTTGGCTCCGTCAAAATCTGAATCAGTGCTTTTTCATCCAAATCTTCAAGCGTCGCGATCACTGGTAAACGGCCTACGAACTCAGGAATCAACCCATAACGCACCAGATCTTCCGGTTCGATATGCTTCAAGAATTCACCCGTTTTCAAGCTTTCGACGTTTTGCACATCCGCACCAAAACCAATGGTAGAGCCACGGCGACGGCCGCCAATGACCTTATCAATGCCAGAGAATGCACCACCACATATAAAAAGTATATTCGTAGTATCAACTTGCAGGAATTCCTGCTGCGGATGCTTGCGACCACCTTGTGGCGGCACCGAAGCAACAGTCCCTTCCATGATTTTCAAGAGCGCCTGCTGCACACCCTCACCCGATACGTCGCGGGTGATCGATGGATTCTCAGATTTACGCGAAATTTTATCAATCTCATCGATATAAACGATACCACGTTGCGCACGCTCAACATTATAATCCGCCGCTTGTAGCAGGCGAAGAATAATGTTCTCAACGTCTTCACCCACATAACCGGCTTCGGTCAGTGTGGTAGCATCCGCCATGGTAAATGGCACATCGAGAATGCGAGCCAAGGTTTGTGCGAGCAAGGTTTTGCCCGAACCGGTTGGGCCCATGAGCAAGATGTTAGATTTCGCGAGTTCAACATCGGATGGCTTCTCCGAATGCATGATGCGCTTATAATGGTTATGCACGGCAACCGAGAGCACGCGTTTTGCATCAAACTGGCCGATAACATAATCATCCAGCACTTTGCAAATTTCCTGCGGCTTAGGCACGACGCCATCATTACCGAGCAACAATGGCGCTTCCGCCTCTTCGCGGATAATGCCTACGCAGAGTTCGACACACTCATTGCAAATTTGCACAGGAATTTGACGCACTTGGTCAAACCCAGCAATCATTTTGCGGACCTTATGCTGCGATTTCCCGCAGAAGGAACAATATAGTGTATCTTTGGTATCTTCAGCCATTTGTTCCTCTATTTTTTCTCTTTCGGCATTACTTCCGCACGGCTTTCCACCACATGGTCGATCAGCCCGAATTCTTTCGCCGCTTCAGCGCTCATGAAATTATCGCGTTCCATATTCTTTTCAATCACGGAAAGCTTCTGACCCGTATGCTTTACATAAACTTGGTTCAGGCGTTTTTTCAGGTTCAAAATTTCCTGAGCATGAATTTCGATGTCGGTTGCCTGACCTTGGAAGCCACCAGAAGGCTGGTGAATCATCACCCGCGCATTCGGCAACGCATAACGCTGACCTGGCGCACCAGCAGTCAACAACAACGAACCCATAGAGCAAGCCTGGCCCATACAAAGCGTCGACACTTTCGGTTTGATATATTGCATCGTGTCATAAATTGACATGCCCGCAGTTACCACACCACCCGGAGAATTGATGTACATCGAAATTTCTTTATCTGGGTTTTCTGATTCCAGGAATAGCAATTGTGCAACGATCAACGTCGCCATGCCATCATGCACGCCGCCGCTTAAAAAGATGATCCGCTCTTTCAAAAGGCGTGAATAAATATCATACGAACGCTCACCACGCCCCGTATTTTCCACAACCATCGGAACAAGGTAGTTATTATAAGTTTCTAAAATATCAGGCATAATTGCTCTCTAAAAGATGTAATATCTTCACACTAGTGACGTTTTTTTGATGGGGCAAGCAGAAATATTTCATGATGTTAAAACCTATGTAGGTAGGTTTTATTTTTTTACTAGTAGTGTGTGGCGTGAATTATTTTTTCGGGAAACCATATTTATCAAGTTCATCCCCATGATCATCACGTAAACTTCGTAGTTCTATCTTTGCAATCGCGGCTTCGACTCGTTGCTTAATTGCTTGATCTAAAACACCCGCATTAAAAAATTCAGTGGTTAGTTCTTTGGCAGTAGGAATGTTAACTTTAAAATTAAAAGTACTTATATTGCCATCAAAGCCAGCGAAAAAACCTCTGCGGGCAATTATTCCATCGATGACCCTTACGGCAACTTCTTCGTCTGCCGTTTGAGGTCTATCATACTGAAAATAGACCATCTGCCCCTGAATTGAGAAATCTTTAATCCCAGCCATTTGGTTAGAATAACTTAAAATTTCTTTTAAGCAAAATAACTCTGAAGCGGCGCTACTTCTAAGCCGCCACCCGTCTTTAAACGCTTAATCGCCATTACCATTTCGCGAGCACCAGCTACCGTTGTCGCGTATGGAATTTTAGAAAGCAGCGCGGTGCGGCGGATGCTGAAGGAATCGGAAATTGCCTTCGAGCCTTCGGTGGTGTTGATGACTAATTGGACGCCGTTTTCTTTCATTTTATCGACGATGTGTGGGCTGCCGTCGATTACTTTGTTGATCGAGGCGACTTCGATACCGGCGGCTTCTAAATAAGAGGCAGTGCCGGAGGTGGCCACGATATCAAACTGCAATTCGCGCAGGATTTGGGAGAGGCGCACCATGGCGGGTTTGTCTTCTTCTTTTACCGAAATAAACACCGTGCCCAACATCGGCAATTTCGCGCCAGCGGCGATTTGTGCTTTGGCAAATGCGGAATCGAAATTTTTATCGAGGCCCATCACTTCGCCGGTCGATTTCATTTCTGGGCCAAGCAATACATCAACGCCCGAGAAGCGTGCAAATGGGAACACCACTTCTTTCACCGCCATGTGATTATGTTTTTTATTTTCATCGAGATTAAACGATTTCAATTTCTCACCCGCCATCACCCGTGCCGCAATTTTCGCGACCGGCACACCGGTTGCCTTCGCGACAAACGGAACAGTGCGGCTGGAACGTGGGTTTACTTCTAAAATATAAATATCGTCGCCTTGCGTTGCGAACTGCACGTTCATCAGGCCGACCACTTTAAGCGCTTTCGCCAAGATGCGGGTTTGCTCTTTCAGGCGATCGATCATTTGTGTCGTCAGCGAATGTGGTGGCAGTGAGCATGCGGAATCACCACTATGGATTCCCGCTTCTTCAATATGCTCCATGACGCCTGCAATATAAACATCGGTGCCATCGGCAATCGCATCGACATCAATTTCTGCAGCATGGACGAGGAATGAATCGAGCAGCAACGGACCCGCCTCAAAAAACTCGCGCACTTCGCTCAAATAATTGAGCAAGCCTTGCTCATCATGAATAATCGCCATCGCCCGGCCGCCCAACACATATGAAGGACGCACGACCACCGGAAAGCCGATTTTACCAGCGTTATCTTTTACTTCCTGCTCGGTTTTGCAGATGAAATTCACCGGTTGTTTGAGGCCATTATCTTGCAGCAATTTCTTAAACCGCTCACGATCTTCCGCCAAATCAATCGCATCATGCGAGGTGCCCAGCAATGGCACACCATTTTGCTCCAACCCGTGCGCGAGCTTCAGCGGAGTCTGTCCACCGAACTGTACATTGATGCCTTTCACTTTGCCGTTGGAGGATTCGACATGATAAATTTCCATCACATCTTCCAACGTCAGCGGCTCGAAATAGAGCCGATCCGAGGTGTCATAATCCGTCGAAACCGTTTCCGGATTACAATTGATCATGATCGTTTCATAACCCGCCTCTTTCAGCGCATAGGCTGCATGCACACACGCATAATCAAACTCCACCCCTTGGCCGATCCGGTTTGGGCCGGAGCCCAGAATAATCGTTTTGGTTTTGTTGGTAGGCGCTGCTTCGGATTCGCTGCCCCAATAGGTCGAATACATATAAGGCGTCGAGCTTTCAAATTCCGCAGCGCAGGTATCGACACGTTTATAGACCGGGCGGATATGTTGTTTATGCCGCAATGCCGTAATCTCGGATTCTTTTTTGCCAGTGAGCTGGGCGAGGCGTTTATCGGAAAAGCCCATTTGTTTGAGCGGCAAAAGTTGGCCGAGGCCTTCGGCTTTCACTTTGTTTTCTTGCTGAATAATTTCTTCAATCTGGCGCAGGAACCATGGGTCCCATTCGGTCACTGCTTGAATTTCTTCCACGCTCAAACCACGGCGGAATGCGTCGGCGATATAGCGCATGCGGTTCGGCGTTGGGCGTTGCATGAGCGCCAAAATATCATCGTCTTCTTTCGCTGCAGGATCAAACCCGCAAATGCCGGTTTCCATTGAGCGCAATGCTTTTTGCAAGCTCTCCTGGAACGTTCCACCAATCGCCATCACCTCGCCGACAGATTTCATCGCCGAGGTGAGCGTATTGTCGCTGCCGGGGAATTTTTCAAACGTGAAACGTGGCATTTTGATAACGACATAATCGAGCGAAGGCTCGAACGATGCCGGCATAAACGCCGCACCTTTACCACGACTTACCACATCATTTTGCAATTCATCCAGCGTATAACCTACGGCCAGTTTCGCAGCGACTTTTGCAATCGGGAAGCCCGTTGCTTTCGATGCAAGTGCGGAAGAACGAGACACACGTGGGTTCATTTCAATCACCAACATGCGCCCATCTTTTGGGTTGATGGCGAATTGTACGTTGGAGCCACCGGTTTCGACACCAATCTCGCGCAGCACGGCAAGGCTTGCGTTGCGCATGATTTGCAATTCTTTGTCGGTCAATGTGAGTGCGGGCGCTACGGTGATCGAGTCACCGGTATGCACACCCATTGGGTCTAAATTTTCGATCGAGCAGATGATGATGCAGTTATCTTTTTTGTCGCGCACCACTTCCATTTCGAACTCTTTCCAACCGATGATCGATTCATCGATCAACACTTCATTCGTCGGCGAAGCATCAAGCCCCGAGAGCACAATCCGCTCAAATTCTTCCATCGTATGCGCCACACCGCCGCCCGAACCGCCCAATGTAAAGGATGGCCGAATAATCGCTGGCAGACCCGTACGCTTCACCGCTTTGAGTGCCTCTTTCAACGTATGCACCACCGCATTGCGTGGCACTTCCAAGCCAATGCGCTTCATCGCCTCATTAAACAGCTGGCGGTTCTCCGCCATCTCAATTGCTTCCGGCGAAGCACCAATTAATTTGCAGCCATATTTATCGAGCGTGCCATCTTTCGCGAGCGCCAACGCAGTATTGAGCGCTGTCTGCCCGCCCATCGTCGGCAGCACCGCATCAGGACGTTCTTTATCAATAATCTTCGCCACCATCTCCGGCGTAATCGGCTCAATATACGTCGCATCCGCCAATTCCGGATCAGTCATGATGGTTGCAGGATTAGAGTTCACCAAAATAACCCGATAACCTTCTTCCTTGAGCGCCTTACAAGCCTGCGTCCCCGAATAATCAAACTCACATGCCTGGCCGATAACAATCGGTCCGGCGCCGATGATGAGGATGGATTTGATGTCTGTTCTTTTTGGCATAGTTATATTTCTGCCACTCCTGCAGCTCTGGATATCGTACGCTGCATTTCGGAAAGACCGCTTATCAACAGCGGCCTTGCAGGTAGCACCTCTCCCATATCTAATATCTTAAACACATCATCAAAAATCCCACGCACACGGGCACCTTTCGGATGGGCAGGATTTATCAGATGATATAAAAACGAAAAAGCCTCAGCGGCGTCGTGCTTTTTTATGGTGGCTTTATTGTGATACATATCTTCTTCAATCTGTAGCATACGCTCTAATGTTGCCTTCAGTACATCAGGCGCTACTGCCAAAACGCGATCATTGAAATAAAATGCCTGGCCATCTACAGGTGTAAAATTAAGCGCTTCGATATTGGAATCCTTGGCGTACCAATAAGGACCAGTCGCCGCTTTAGAGGCATTATGAAACGCCAGCGCCATATTTGATTTTTCACCCGACTCACTCACAATAGTAACGGCAACAAGTTTTGTCTTTGGCTCCACAATGAATTCTTCGTTCATTTTGATACCTTCTTTTTCGTTTCCGATTTTTGATTTGCCGTCATCGCATCGACAAATTCTTGGAACATATAATGTGTATCATGCGGACCAGGTGATGCTTCGGGGTGGCCTTGCACCGAGAAAGCGACATAATTCTTTGCGCGAATACCTTGGATAGTACCGTCGAATAGCGAGCGGTGGGTTACTTCGATGGTGCTTGGCAATTTTTCATCCGAGACAACGAAGCCATGGTTTTGGCTGGTGATTTCTACTTTTTTCGTACGCAAATCTTGCACCGGATGGTTTGCTCCACGATGACCTTGTTTCATTTTTTCGGTTTTAGCGCCGAGTGCGAGGCCGAGCATTTGATGACCTAAACAGATACCTAATACTGGTGTTTGTGATTCCAGAATTTCTTGAATCGTTGGAATTGCGTAAACACCCGTTGCAGCAGGATCGCCGGGGCCGTTGCTTAGGAATACGCCATCTGGTTTTAGTTTCAAAATATCTTTTGCTGAGGTTTCAGCGGGAACAACGGTGACGTTGCAGCCATAGCTTACTAACACGCGCAGGATGTTTTGTTTGCAGCCGTAATCGAGAGCGACAACATTATATGTCGCTTTTGCCGGTTTGCTTTTGCCGCCGAGTGCCCATACTGGTTCTTTCCACTCGCTCGCTTTTTTGCCGGTCACATTTTTCGCGAGGTCTAGGCCTTTCATCGAAGGTTGCGCCTGAATTTCTTTCACCACCGCATCTGCTTTATACTCGCCGCTCACGATCGCGACATTTTGTGCGCCTTTCGTGCGGATATGGCGGGTGAGTGCTCTGGTATCGATGCCATAAATGCCGGAGATATTATTTTTCTCGCACCATTGATCGAGCGAGGTTTCGCTGCGGAAGTTCGAAGGAAGTGTTGGTTTCGCACGCACAACCAGGCCACTCGCATGCGGGGTTTTGCATTCGATATCTTCCTCATTCATGCCGACATTGCCGATATGGGGGAAGGTGAAAGTGATGATTTGGCCGGCATAGGAGGGATCGGTGAGGATTTCTTGATAGCCGGTCATCGCGGTGTTGAAGCAGATTTCGCCGAAGGTTTTTTCGGATTTTCCGAAGCTGAATCCTTCAAATACTGTTCCGTCCGCCAAGATGAGTGCGGCTTTTTTTGGCTCAGCAAGAGCTATCCCCTGATTTTTGGGGGTGTGAATCATGTTGTATCCTTCGGAATTTTGCGGAGTATATTCCCCTATCGCCCGCTGTCAACGTCTATCATTGACAGCACACATACATCTACCTATCTTCCTGAGCGACTGGAGAAAATTTATGACCGTTGCAACCGCTACTCAACCATTACAAGCTACTGAACTTGCCGGAAATATGGCCAACCACGATCTCAGCATGTTCGGGCTGTTTTTACAGGCCGATATTCTGGTGAAATTGGTGATGTTAATGCTGTTTGCCTCATCCGTTTGGTGCTGGACGATTATTTTCAATAAATATACCCGCTTTAAAATCATGAAACACCAGACCACGAAGTTCGAAGAAAGCTTCTGGAGCGGTGATATGCTTGAAAATCTCTATGAGCGTGTGAAACAAACCGCCGATCACCCAATCGCGATGGTGTTTGTTGCCGGCATGCATGAATGGCTGACGCACGATATGAAGCGCATCGGCGGCCACGCCCTGCAAATCGGCCTCAAAGAGCGCATTCAACAGGCAATGAGCGTCGCGAAAAACCGTGGTATTGAGAAATTGGAGCAAGGGCTTCCGTTCCTCGCGACCGTCGGCTCGACGGCACCCTTCGTCGGTTTGTTCGGCACAGTATGGGGTATTATGAACAGCTTCCAATCAATCGCGATGACGAAAAATACCTCACTTGCAGTGGTCGCACCTGGCATTGCGGAGGCGTTGTTTGCAACGGCGGTTGGTTTGTTCGCGGCGATTCCAGCGGTGATTTTTTATAATAAATTCTCGAATGATCTAAACCGGTTTGCCTCAAAGCTTGAAGATTTCTCGCAAGAATTTTCGGCGATTCTTTCGCGTGAGTTGGATGCACAGGAAATGAAAAAGGGCATGCTGTAAATGGGCGTTTCACTCAATAATGGTCGCGGCAGCAAACGTGCGGTGATGAGCGATATTAACATTACGCCGATGGTGGATGTAATGTTGGTGCTGCTGATTATCTTTATGGTGACTGCCCCATTAATGACCTCTGGCGTTGCGGTCGATCTGCCAAAAACTTCGGCGGCGGCGGTTGCAGGCGAAGATAAACCGCTTTCGATTACGATTACGGAGAAAGGTGAGATTTTCCTGCAAAATACACCACTGAAGCTGGAAGAGCTGGCACCGAAATTGGTGGCAGTGCTGGGCCAAAAGGCTGACACGCGCATTTTCGTGCGTGGCGATAAAAACGCGAATTATGGCATGATCATGCAGGTGGTTTCGACCATCAATCAAGCAGGCTTTACCAAAGTGGCGTTTTTGACCGAAAACCCACACGGGGGCTGATGCCGTATGGAAAACCGGGGGCTTCAAGGCTCGCTCATTCTTCATGGCCTTCTGGTGCTGTTTGCCCTTTTTGGCCTGCCGAATCTGTTTAAAAAAGACATAGAACCGGTCAATTTAGTTACCGTTGAGCTCGTCCCCATCTCGTCCCTTACCAATGTGCCCAAGGCCGAAGAGCCTGTAAAACCAAAAGACGAACCCAAAAAAGAAGAGCCTAAAATAGAGAAGAAGGCCCCTCCTCCACCTCCGCCGCCTCCACCCAAGGAAGAGCCAAAACCAGAACCCGAAAAGCCGCAACCACCAGAGCCGGAAAAAGCCGAGCCGTTGCCTGAAGCAAAAAAGGAAAAGCCAACCCCAAAGCCCAAAGCTGCGCCGCCTGTAAAGCCAATCGAGAAGCCAAAAAAGAAAGAAGAAAAACTGGATTTTGATTCGGTATTAAAAACCGTAGAAAAAATCGAAAAGAAACAAGCGAAGGAAGAACAGAAAGAAGAAAAAAAGGATAATGATTCCGCCAAAGCAAAGGCCAAAACCAGCAGCCCCTTTGACGCCAACCAACCGTTAAGCATCAGCGAACGTGACGCCATCATCCAACAAATTTCCCAATGCTGGAGCATCCCCGCCGGCGCGAAAGATGCACAAGACTTAAGTGTATTATTGCATTTAAGCTTAGAAAAAGACGGCACCGTCCGTAATGTCAAAATTGCCGATACCGTGCGCTATGCCAGCGCCGACAGCTTCTACCAAGCCGCCGCCGATTCGGCCGTTAGAGCCGTCCGCAAATGCAGCCCCCTCAAAAACTTGCCGCAAGATAAATACGACACCTGGAAAGAAATCGAAATGAACTTCGATCCGAAGGAAATGCTGTATTAAAGTTTTTTATCTTTGCGATCTTGCTTGTCGCGCAGCTCTCTTGCGCGGAAAAGATCCGGCAAGTTATCGGCAATATTCGCTATTTTTTCTGCAAGGTTCGTAGAGCCCGCGCTTCCGCCATTTCCTGCTCCATTTCCTGCTGTTCCAGCCCGTCCCACTGTTCTTTTGTCCACTCCAGGTTCTGTAATTTCTGGCTGATCGCTCCAGTCTTGTTGGCGGTATCGGTCATATTTTTCTCCATCTAGTACTTCTTCTTTTACTATTGATATCACAGTCGGCGGCAATCCTTTTAACTGTATTTGGCCATCGACCATCGTTTCTTCCACATCCTTAAATGTTACCGTTGTATTTTTAAAAAGCCTTACCAATCGGTCATGTTGTGCCGCTATCACGCGGTGTTGTTCAAGGAAGCGCTCATTGTCTGTTGCGCGTGCGATATCAGGGTTATTTTGTCTGCCTAATGTAGTATGCAAATAACTTTGGCGTGTACATGTCATCAACACGTTATGCTCTTCATAATTGCAAGAACGCACTCTGCTACGAAGATCTAACAAGAAATCAAGATTCTCTCCATGATCCATCAGCACTATTGATAGATTTTTTTCAACCGCAGCCTGCACAATGTCGCGCACACTTGCGTAATATGCCTGTATTAAATGTGGAAGCTTTTCAGGGTGTTGCACATCGGCATGTTTTGCAATTTCCGGAAAAAGTGTTTGCCCAGTTTGCTTATCAATGCTCAAAAACGAACGTGGCTCGATAACCACTACGTTCTTATCTGCAATGCCAGCATCTTTTAACATGCGTAGGTATACAGGTTTGCCTGTGCCGACGCCGCCGCTGATTAATAAAAAGAAAGGATGTTCCTGCGCTAGTCGCTCGTTGACGAGTAGATCTATCAAAGCAGGTGTCCCGTTGAATGGTTCACCGTATTGCATAGATTTGGAGCTATTTTACCTTATTAGCTAAAAGCTGTAAATAAAAAGCTTCTATTTATGCTTAGTTTTCCGCTTCATAACCTGCTGAGATTTAGGGATATCCGCCAATTTTAGTTCTTTTTCCCGCGGATTCTTCAAATGTGCCTCGTGTAAGCTCAATTTCAGCATCACATAGGGCACTGTTAAACCCACAGCGATAATGGCCAGGGCAAAGAGGCCATAATTTAGATTATTATGCTCCATTAATGGCAGCAAATAGGTCAACATATACATAGCTCCGAAACCGAAGAAGCCTACGAAGGCGATGATCAGAAGGAAGCGGATATTGCTAACCATCCGATTGGGCGAATAGCTAGGGGCATTACGGCGCATAGAATTCTCCTTTAGAAGTGATAACGAACGCCGGCTTGAATGTTGCTGGCTTGGATCTCATCCTCATCGGTATTGAGGTAGCGATAACCCAGGGTCCAATCAACACGTGGCATTGAATCGGATACAAGGGTTACGCCTGCCATACCCTGATACGCGAAGGTATCTGTGTTATGATGGAATGTGTTTGATACACTACCGTTGCGGCCTAAATGCAGAGCTGCATCACCGATACCTGCACCAACATAAGGCACTATGCGCCAGCCGGAGTGAGTCTTGGTGAATTGGTTAAAGTCGTAGTATACATTCCCCATATAGGTGATGTAGTGCAAGTTATCAGCAGCGTGATAGCCGATTTCACCCTCTACGCGCACATCATTAAAACGGTAACCAACGGCTACGTTTCCGCCGCCGCCCATATCTGCATTGCGTGGCCAGGTGAGATCACCGCTACCACCCACATAGAAATTTTCATTTTGTGAATAAGGTGCAGCGATTGCAGAGGTTGCTGCCATAGTAGCTAAAATTGCGAGTGCCTTAAGTGAATGCTTCATTTTAATTCTCCGTGGGTGAATACAAAGCTATTTGCGCAGAGAGGTGTTCAATTTTCGATGGGCAAAGCCGGGCCGTTTCATTAAGAAGCTGTAAATGAAGTTGCTTTTTCGGCGGGAATGGCTAGGATTTCCTCGTTTTTTAGGGGATTCATATGCCAAAAACTGCGGCAGAAAAAATACAAGCATTTGATTATAAATCTTTTATCACTGATGTACCGGATTTCCCAAAAGCCGGAATTCTGTTCCGTGATATTTCACCATTGCTGCGCCAGCATTATACCCAAACCATCACAGGTCTTGCCGAACTCTTCAGCGACAAAGAATGGGCCGAAATCGATTACATCGCCGGCATCGAATCCCGTGGATTTATCCTCGCTGCCGGTTTGGCGTTTTATAAACAAAAAGGCTTCGTAAAATTACGTAAACCCGGCAAACTGCCCGGCAACACCCATAAAGTGTCCTATGGTTTGGAATATGGCAATGATGCACTCGAAATGCAGGTCGGCGAAGGCCGCATTTTGTTAGTCGATGATGTGCTCGCTACGGGCGGCACACTGCAAGCTGCAGCGGATTTGACGCAAGCGACCGGCCATGAAGTGAAAGGTTTTGCGTTGTTAGTGAATCTCTCTCACCTCAATAATTTTGTATGGCAAGGCATCAAACCACGTTGTTTGGTGGAATATTAAGCCATGAGAGACGATACACTTTTTGTAATGGCATTGCCGCAAGAGGGCATGGGATTGCTCGAAAATCTCGGCATCGATGTGCTCTATACGGGCGTTGGCAAAGTGAATGCGACGTATACGCTGACCAAGGAATTAACACTGCGCAAACTGATGAAGCGCAGCCCAAAACGGGTGATTAATTTGGGTACAGCCGGTAGCAAAACATTCAAAACTGGCGACCTGGTTGCCTGCAATCAATTCGTACAGCGCGATATGGATGTGACGCCATTAGGCTTCGCGCCAGGCGAAACACCGTTTGAAGATGGCCCAGTCATCCTCGAAATTGCCGCATTATTTCCGGATCTAGACCACGGCATTTGCGGCAGCGGCGATAGTTTCGTCACCGGCGAATTAAGTGTTCCGTGCGATGTCATGGAGATGGAAGGCTATGCGCTCGCCAAAGTCTGCATCCAAGAAGGAATGCCCTTCGCCGCCATCAAATATATTACTGACGGCGCTGATGTAAATGCTGCTATGGATTGGCAAGAACGTTTACGCCACGCAGCGGAAAGCTTCGCTGAGTTTGTAGAAAGCCTCTAAATGACTAAAAGTGAGAAGTTTTTAAGAATTTTAACATACACTGTTGGGTTTCTGCCCCCTTGTTTAACTCTTATCTTATCTTTGTGCATATATACAGGCATTGGTCGCACAAGTATAAATTACGGCTTGGTCGAGTTAGGAATAATCGTACCTCTCTCTATTTTTGGTTTTTTGGTGGGCCTTTTTACCGTAATTTCATCTCTGTTTTTTCAGAAAAAACTTCTAAAACTAGGCATTATTTGTACGGCACTAAGTATCCTCTATTTGTACCTTAGTTTTATGCTGGCCCGGATGTATTGAATCGATTAGCTTCTCCACTGCAACGTTTTTTCCGGCAGTGGGTTTTGGAACGGCACGTTATTTGCTGCTGCTTCTGCCCAGGTTCTTTTTAGTTTGTGATACCACAGCGCTTGTTGATCTGCGCCGCCCAAGAGCATGAGCGATGGATGTTCACCGGCTAAACCTTCTTGCTGTTTGCGCACTATTTCTAAATCTTGGCGGATGAAGGATTTGCCGAAGGGTTTTAAAATTGGGCGCAGAAGATTGATCAATCCAATCGTTGTGAACATGAACTGATGGAGTTCAGTGCGTTTGTCATCAATCGGCGTGAGTGCGGTGAGTAATACGATATGGTTTTCGCCGACGGTGATGTGTTCCGTGCGCAAGGATGGCAGTTGGAACGCAATCTCCGTAATCGGTTCGCCGCCCAGTATTTTATAGGCGCGAGAATTGCTGGATGGTTTATGCGAGACCATTTTGAAACCAAGCTCTGTTGGTGCAAATTTCTTTTGCTTTAAATGCATCGAACGCTGCGAACGCCACCACCAGGAAGCATGTACATATGGGCCATGCGAAGGATCCATCAGGCCAATCACCGCATGATCTACATCACAAGGGAACATTACCGAATCGACATGGTAAAATGCTTTATCTTTAGGCCCTGGTAATGTTGGTAATGCCGGCAAATTTTCCGGCACTTTGGTTTTGGGTGGCATTACATAAACCCAAATCACTCCGCCTTCTTCTCGGCATGGATAGGAAGTGGCTTTGATGCGATTGATATCGACATTATCTTCTTCGGTCAGTGACGGAATTTTTGTACAAGTTCCGGCACTATTGAAGCACCAACCATGATAGCAGCATTCAATTTCATTGCCGTCAAACTTGCCATAGCTAAGTGGTATGCCACGGTGCGGACAGAAATCACGCAGGGCGAAAATTTCGCCTTCATTGGTGCGGCCGAAGACGATTTTTTGGCCGAGTATGGTTTTGGTTTCCAGCTTGCCGCGCTTCACTTGAGCGGAAGGGCCCGCAACGTACCAGAAGGAATAAAGGAACGTATCCGTCATAGCATTACGTAGCTACGCGCATCGGCAGAATCACCATCGTATGACCTGCGGCATTGAGGCGGCGCTGTAGAATATACGCGGTCTGGTTGAAGAGTAACTGGGTAATGAAACCTTCATTATCAAACACCATTTTGACGCCGAAGAACACTACACCAGGGAAATCTTCCGCCACACTATAGGCAAGCTCGCTGAGTTTTTCTAACGTATCCGTACCATAACCCAGATACGAGGTGGCAGGTACGCCTTGTTCGGTGCAATAGGCCTCGAAGCGACGTGAGTTTTGGCGAGCGTTGCGGCGCATGGTTTGCCAGAGTTGTTCTTCGGAGAAGTTGGTCGAATCCACCTCACCAACGCCGATTAACACGAAGTTGGTGAATACATCGGGGAAGAGTTTTTGAACTTCTTTCAGGGTATAAATGCCGCTACCGAAATGATCATTCACGATGAGCGCTGCAGTTGGCTTTTTGTAATCCAATAATTTCGCACGGCGCGATCTTCCATCGAGGGTTACTTCCTGCGCTTCCTCAATCCGGTCAATCACCTTTTCCACGCGCTTGTAACGTCTGCGGATATAAGCGCTCATGCAAATAACACCAGAAGTGACCAGCATGGTCATCCAACCACCGGTCGCGAATTTTTCGAACACAGTGACTATCAAAATAAAGGAGCACAACACGAAGCCCTGCGCTGCGACGAATAGTTTAAACCAGCGTCTGTCCGCGCCTTTTTGTCTGAGCCAATGCCTGCATAACCCAGCCAGCGAAAGGCTGAAGGTGATAAACACGTTAATACTATAAAGTACGACAAGCACAGAAACATCGCCGCCTGTAACCAAGATCGCGGTGATAGCCGAAAGGCCCATGAGTATAATGCCGTTTTTTACGACCAGACGGCTGGAAAGTGAGCTGAAGAAATCCGGCATCCAGCGATCCCTTGCCATGTTTGCCAGAGTGGAAGGACCCGCAAGAAAGCCCGTATTAGCCGCAACTAACAATAGCCCTGCCTCAAAGAACATCAGCAATGGCAGCATCACCGGCCCCAGCGCGAAATCGCCGATATGCCAGCGGTTCACAATTTTATGGAACACGGAAGCGTTTAACGTTTGGCCTGCTATTTTTTCTGCATCCCAGAGTAGGTACAGTAGCATGATGCCGGCTGCCATAAAGGCAAGGGAGGAAGCCACAAAAATCATGGTCAGCTTGCCGGTGCGCACTTTCGGCTCCTGCAGCGCATCCACTTTATTGGAAACGGCTTCCAACCCCGTATAGGTTCCACCGCCGAGAGAGAATGCTCTTAAGAATAAGGCGATGACAAAAAACCACCCCATCGAATCGCTTAATTCTTTACTATCCTGAACCGCCTTAGGAATAAGCTCGGAAATACCCTCATGGTGATAGACGATACCGTAAATAATCACCACCGCATGGGTAACCATAAAGCCAATAAAAATTGGGACGAGAAGGCGGATAGATTCCTTCATCCCCCGGAGGTTCATAAAGATAAGCAAAAATACAACCATAACCTGCAGCCACAGCTTATAACCGCTATATTGGACAGGTAGGAGGCTAAACAACGCATCCGTACCGCTCGCGACAGAAATCGCGATGGTTAGCACATAATCGATTACCAGTGCACCGCCGGAGACAAGCCCGAAATTAGGCCCCAGCAAGTTAGAAGCAACGCGATAACCGCCGCCGCCATTAGGAAAAAGCTCCATCACCTGCATGTAAGCCGCGGAAATCACGAATACGGTGACGGCAGATGCAATTGCCAGATAAATCGCCAATTCGCCATGGTCAGCAAGCGCCAAGAACGCCTCTTCCGGGCCGTAACAAGCTGAGGAAAGCCCATCCGCGCCAAGGCCAATCCAGGCCATTAATGCCGCAAGGGAAATGTTACGCCGCGTTGCCTTATCGAAAGGATCGCGTGGGGGACCAAGACAGAAATGCTTAATACTTTTAAGTGTCATAGCACCGCGTATTTAGGCCGGAAATACGCTAAAAATCCTAAAGAGGTTTCCCAAAAACACCCATGGCACGGCTCCATGACTTGTTGGGTGGACGAATACGCCCTTGAATTCAAAATTGCAAGCCTCTATTACGTAGTAGCTCCCCAGTTGATACATTTAACCTATAGATTTGATATGAAACGGTTTTTTCTTTTTTTGATGGTTTTTTGTGCGGCGCACTCGGCGCAAGCCGAGTTACGCATTGATATTACACGCGGAAATGTCAATCCGCTGCCCATTGCACTCCCCGATTTCACCGGCGAAACCCAGCTCGGGGCCGATATTATGCGGGTTATTTCCGATGATTTAGAGCGCTCTGGCCTGTTTAAACCGATCGATCCACGCTCTTTTGTCGAAAGAATCAAAGATTCCAACCAAGTTCCACGCTTTCCGGATTGGCAAGGCATAAGCGCCCAGGCTTTAGTGACGGGCGATGTGCGGCGCGCAGCGGATGGCGGTTTGGAAGTGCAATTCCGTTTGTGGGACGTGTTGGCCGAAAAACAGGTCGCAGGGAAATCTTATACTACGCCCGAAGATAACTGGCGCCGTGTCGGCCATTTGATCGCCGACCAAATTTATAAGCGCCTGACGGGTGAAAACGGCTATTTCGACTCGCGCATTGTCTATATCGCCGAAAGTGGCAATTTCCGCAAACGTACCAAACGCCTCGCGATTATGGATCAAGATGGTGCTAACCACATGTTCCTGACCGATGGCGCAGACCTGGTGCTCACCCCACGTTTTGACCCAAACATGCAGCGCATTATCTACCTCTCCTATGAAGGCCGCAAACCGAGCGTGCATTTATATGACCTCGAAACCGGCCGTGTTGAACTGCTCGGCAATTTCGACGGCATGAGCTTCGCTCCACGCTTCTCACCAGATGGCCGCAAAGTGGTGATGACCATCGCCAAGAACGGTAACTCTGAAATTTATGAGATGACCCTCGCTAATCGCCAGATGCGCCAGATCACGAATAACCCAGCAATCGACACCTCGCCCTCCTATTCGCCCGATGGCAAATACATCACCTTTAACTCCGACCGTGGCGGCAGCCAGCAGCTTTATGTGATGAACGCCGATGGCAGCAATGCCCGCCGCATCAGCTTCGGCGATGGCAAATACGGCACCCCCGTCTGGAGCCCTCGCGGTGACTTAGTCGCCTTCACCAAAATGAAAGGCGGCCGGTTCCATATCGGCATTATGCGCCCAGATGGCAGCGGCGAACGTATTTTAACGGATAGCTTCCTAGATGAAGGCCCAACCTGGAGCCCGAACGGTCGCGTGATCATCTTCACCCGCCAAAAAGAAGGCTACACCAGATCCGACCTCTCCCGCACCTATTCGATCGATTTGACCGGCTACAACCTTCGCGAGGTTATGACTCCGCTGGATGCCTCTGATCCAGCCTGGTCGCCATTGCTCGAAAACCCTTGTGCAGGTGGGAAGTGTTAGTATCGATGAACGATGTTACGATGAGCGATGATGCGATTTTCTTACGCATCCCGACGCAAGTCGGGATCCAGCCTCTCTGCCAAAAATGGATACCGGCTTTCGCCGGTATGCGTATTATCAGATGAAAATTACCACCGAATTCGCTAAAGCCGCTGGAACCTGGCCGTTTGAGGAAGCGTTGAAGTTGGTTGAGCGTTTTAAGAAGGCGCCGCCGGCGAAGGGCTATGTGCTGTTTGAAACGGGGTATGGGCCTTCGGGCTTGCCGCATATCGGCACGTTTGGTGAGGTGTTGCGTACTAGCATGGTGCGATATGCATTTACGCAGCTTTCGGATCTGCCGACGAAATTATTCTGTGTGTCGGATGATATGGATGGGTTCCGTAAGGTGCCCTCAAATCTGCCGCAGCCGGAGATGCTCGAAAAACATCTGCATAAACCGCTGACCCAAGTGCCGGATCCGTTTGGCACACATGCATCCTATGGTGCGCATATGAATGCACGGCTCTGTGCGTTCCTCGATCAGTTCGGGTTTGATTATGAATTTAAAAGCGCGACCGAGCTTTATAAAACCGGCGTCTATGACAAGACCCTCAAAATCGCGCTCGAGCGTTATGAAAAAATTATGAAGCTGATGCTGCCGACATTGGGTGAAGAGCGTCAGCAAACCTATAGCCCGTTCCTGCCCGTCTCGCCGAAAACCGGCCATGTATTGCAGGTGCCAATTTTGGAAACGAAACTCGATTCCAGCACGATCGTGTTTAAAGATGAAGATGGCACCTTGACCGAAGTGCCCGTCACCGGCGGCCATGTAAAAATGCAGTGGAAGCCGGATATGGGCATGCGTTGGGCAGCGCTTGATGTTGATTATGAAATGTATGGCAAAGACCATTTGGTGAACGGCAAACTCTATACCGAAATTTGCCGCATTCTGGGTGGCAATCCGCCGGAGCAAATGTTCTATGAAATGTTCCTCGATGAAAAAGGCGAGAAGATTTCCAAATCCAAAGGCAACGGCATTTCGATGGAGCAATGGCTCTCTTATGCGCCCGACGAAAGCCTCGCGCTTTACATGTTCCAATCGCCACGCAAAGCGAAGAAATTGTATTTCGATGTGATCCCAAAAGCGGTCGATGAATATTTGACCTTCCTCGAAAAATATCCGGCGATGGCCGATGCGGATAAACTAAAAAATCCGGTCTGGTATATTCACTCCGGCAACGTGCCTAACATCAAACTGCCAATCTCTTTCGCACTGCTGCTTAACCTCGCTTCGGTGTGCAACCCGGAATCACCCGCCGTACTCTGGGGCTTCATCAGTAATTATGCCCCCGATGCGACGCCGGCTTCGATGCCACTGCTCGATAAACTCGTCACTTTCGCCGTCAAATATTATGATGATTTCGTTGCCCCCAACAAACAATTCCGCCCAGCGACAGAAGCTGAAAAAATATGCCTAAATAAACTGATCGATTTCCTAAAAACCATCCCAGCCGATGCAACCGGCGAAGTGATCCAAACCGGCATTTACGATATCGGCATGCATAACGGCTATGAAAAAAATCTGCGCGATTGGTTTGGTGCGCTCTATGAGATTCTGCTCGGCGCCACACAGGGCCCACGTATGGGCAGTTTCATTGCGCTGTACGGACGTGATAATATGATCAAGCTGATCAACGAGAAACTCGCTTCCTAATGCAGTCTTTCTCTTCCCTCGCCGCACTGATTGATGCTCAAAAACCAAAAAGTCTTTTGGTTGATTTATGGGGCGTGATTCATGATGGTGAAGCACTTTATCCTGGCGTGGTCGATGGGCTTGGCTATCTCAAACAAAAAAAAGTCAGCGTCATTTTCCTTTCCAACGCACCACGTCGTGCAAGCGTCGCTGAAGCAAATTTAAAACGCCTCGGCATCGCCCGTGATTTGTATACTGGCATCATCACCTCCGGCGAGGCAACGTTTGACTATCTTTCCGCCTCCTCACCCTGGGGCAAAAATTATATCTATATCGGCCCCGAAAAAGACCGCACGTTGCTTGATGGTTTGCCGTATACGGAAGTGACTCAAGCCAAAGAAGCCAGCTTCGCCATCTGCACCGGTTTTGATCATGATGATTCAACCTTGGCAGAAAAAATGCCCGCACTCACCGCCGCCTATATTGCTAAACTTCCTCTCGTGTGTTCGAATCCAGATATGGAAATTGTCCGCCTCAGCGGCAAGCGTCCGCTTTGTGCTGGTGTGATGGCGTTATGGTATGAAGAGCAAGGCGGCAATGCCTATTATTTCGGCAAGCCATATAAAAATATCTACGACCTGGCGATTAAAACTTACAACCTAGAACCACAAACCACACTCGCGATTGGCGATAATTTGGATACCGATATTAAGGGCGCTAATAATTATGGCGTGCGTAGCGTGCTTGTTACTGGCGGTGTATTAAACCAGGAGCTTCAAAGTGGCAAAAAGCTGGAAGATATTTGCCAAGCGAATGGCAATATCCCGAGCTTCACGATTGCCTCATTCCGCTAACGCTTTATCCAACACCCTGCGCACATCTTTATCGTTCCAATCCACCGGCCCCATCGCACGGCTAATTTCCTGACCTTTTTTGTTGATGATGAGCGTGGTTGGCAAAGCGGATATCTCCAATAACCCAAAAATCTCACCCGTTGTATCTTTAGCAGGCTTTAAATGCGTCAGCTGGTGGCTCGCGTAATATTCACGGATCATTTCCATTTCAGCGCCACTATCTGCAATCGTCAGCACCACTAGGCCCTTTTTGGCATAGTCCGCTTGCAGCTTATCCAGCATCGGCTTTTCAATTTTGCAGGGCGCGCACCAGAGTGCCCAGAAATTGGCGATCACTACCTTCCCTTTCGTCTGCGCGTTCAAAAAATCGAGCGGAGGCAAAGACTTAGGGGAAGAAAGCTCAAGATTCCCCAGCTCCTGAGCAGCCGCAGTTTGCATGCTGATAGTGGTCACAATCAGAAAAATGAATGCACCCAAAATTACGCCTCTGCCTTGCATCTGGAACCTCTATACGTTAAGGATATCAAGGATTATAAGGGTTCCCTATGAAGAAAAAAGCGAAATCGGATTCCAAAGCGAACCCCATGTGGGGCGGGCATTTCGCTGCCGCGCCTTCTGCATTGATGCAAAAAATTAACGCCTCTATTTTCTTCGATAAAAAATTATACGCGCAAGATATCGCCGGCTCGAAAGCGCATGCGGCGATGCTCGCGAAAAAGAAAATTATCAGCACCGCCGAAAACGAAATTATCCAACGTGGCCTCGATAAAATTCTCCACGAAATCGAAACCGGCCATTTCACCTTCACGGCTGATCTCGAAGACATCCACATGCATGTCGAATCGCGCCTCAAAGAAATTATCGGTGATGTCAGCGGCAAACTCCACACCGCCCGCAGCCGCAACGATCAAGTCGCAACCGATTTCCGTTTATATGTGCGCGATGCGATTGATGCGACGGATAAAAGCCTAAAAAAATTGCAGTCTGAGTTGCTCAAAAAAGCCGAGAAGGAATTCGACACTATTCTCCCCGGCTTCACCCATTTGCAATGCGCTCAACCTGTCACGTTCGGCCATCATCTTCTCGCTTATGTCGAGATGCTAGGCCGCGATCGCTCACGCCTAGCCGACGTACGCAAACGCTTGAATGAATCACCACTAGGTGCCGCAGCACTTGCAGGAACGTCCTATCCGATTGATCGCGAGCAAACAGCATTAGCACTGGGCTTTGATAGGCCCATGAGCAATTCGCTTGATGCCGTTTCCGATCGCGATTTTGCGATTGAGTTTCTGGCAGCCGCGAGCCTGATCGCTGTCCATCTCTCGCGCCTGGCAGAAGAAATCGTCGTCTGGATGAGCCAGCCGTTTGGCTTCATCACACTATCCGATGCTTTCACTTCCGGCAGCTCCATCATGCCACAAAAACGCAACCCCGATGCGGCAGAATTGGTGCGCGCAAAAACCGGCCGTGTGTTTGGTAGCCTGACGACATTGCTCACCGTAATGAAGGGCCTACCACTCGCTTATTCGAAAGATATGCAGGAAGATAAAGAACCGGTGTTTGATTGCGTTGAAACATTAGAGATTATTATTCCGGCGATGAGCGGTATGATTGCCGATCTCAAAGTGAACGCTGGCGCGATGCGCAAAGCAGCAGAACTTCCATTTATTACAGCGACTGATCTTGCGGATTGGTTGGCGCAAACGTTTAAAATTCCATTCCGTCAATGCCATCACATTACCGGCAAATTGGTGAAGAAGGCGGAAGAGAAAAAATGTGACTTGAAGGATTTGAGCTTGAAGGAAATGCAATCGGTTGAACCTAAAATTACAGATGAAGTGTATTCTGTGCTGACATTGGAATATTCGGTGAATAGCCGCAAATCCTATGGCGGAACGGCACCTGCTAATGTTAAAAAAATGATCGCAAAAGCAAAGAGGATGTATTTATGAACCAGCAACCGGAAAGAGATATTTTCAATACGAAATGGGTCATCATCGGCGTTGTCGTGGTCTCATTAGTGATGCCGATTGTGAGTAGCTGTGGTGTAAAAGGCGACCTCAAACATCCGAAAAATTATGAGGCGACCAACCCTAAAACTGTGCAGCCCGCGCCACCAGAATCCGCACAATCAATACAGCCAGAACCTGTAAAATAATTCGATGGAACATTTCACTTACGCGCAGGGCAATCTGCAAGCAGAAGACGTCTCTATTGCGACGATTGCAGAATCCGTTGGCACTCCGTTTTATTGCTATTCAACCGCCACTCTCGTGCGCCATTTTCGCGTATTTAAAGAGGCGTTTCAAGATGTGCCCGCGCTCATTTGCTATGCTCTAAAAGCAAACTCCAACCAAGCCATCATCAAAACCCTCGCCAAAGAAGGTGCGGGTGCCGATGTCGTTTCCGAAGGCGAAATCCGCCGCGCACTCGCAGCAGGAATCCCTGCTAACAAAATCGTGTTCTCCGGTATGGGAAAAACCATCCAGGAAATTACTTACGCGCTTGAAGTTGGCATTTTACAATTCAACATCGAATCCGAATCCGAACTCGAAGCACTCAGCCACATCGCCCAACGCAAAAACAAAACGGCAGAAATCGCGATCCGTGTCACGCCAGATGTCGATGGTGGCACACACGCCAAAATCACCACCGGCACGAAGATCAGCAAATTCGGTATCGATATCAGCCAAGCGCCTGCCCTTTACCAGAAAGCGGCGAGCTTACCTAACATCGCCGTCAAATCCGTCTCCTGCCATATCGGCTCACAAATCACAGCGTTGGAGCCATTCCAAAAAGCCTTCTCCCGCGTCATCGATCTGGTGAAAGATCTGCGCGCCGCTGGTCACACCATTGAGCGCTTAGATTTGGGTGGCGGCTTGGGCATTCCGTATGATGGTGATCAAACCCCACCGACGCCGGCGGAATATGCGGCCGTGGTGAAAAACCTCACCCGCAATCTTGGCTGCACACTTATGTTCGAGCCCGGCCGCCTCATCGTCGGCAATGCGGGAATTTTGGTCTCGCGCGTCATCAGCCTTAAAAAAACACCTGCCCGCGAATTCCTCGTCGTCGATGCCGGCATGAACGATCTCGTGCGCCCTACCCTCTATGATGCGTTCCACGAAATCGTTCCCGTAAAAATTCCAAAGGCAGATACACGTCGCACATTCGATGTCGTCGGCCCCGTCTGTGAAACCGGCGACGTCTTCGCTCGCGACCGCGTATTGCCTGTATTTGAAACCGGTGACCTCATCGCCTTCCGCAGCGCCGGTGCGTATGGCGCAAGCATGAGCAACACGTATAATTCGCGTCAGCTTGTTCCTGAAGTACTAGTAAAAGGAGGCGAATTTTCCGTCATCCGCGAACGCCAAACCTACGAGCAACTCATCGCGCAGGACAAATTACCGAACTGGCTTTAAACCCACGATCGCCTGTTTGCCTTCGATTTCTTCTTCAACTTTGAAGTTCATATTGGCGGGTTCCGCGATGGAGCCTTGCGCGAGCGTTTGATCCTCGATCATCTTCTGCCACTGGGTAAATGCCGCTTCCAATTCCGCATCGCCTTTAAATGACAGCGTGATGTGATCGGTAATTTCCAAGCCAGCATCTTTACGCGCCTGCTGCACCATGCGGATAATGTCGCGCGCATAACCTTCGTTGCGCAGTTCAGGTGTAAGATTCAAATCGAGAATCACTAAGCCATCTTGCGCAGGCAGTGGCTCGGTGCCTTTTTTATTTTTGGGCTCTAGCAGCGCCGTATATTCGTCGTCATAATGACGCAGCGTTTCTCCCGCGACTTCGATTTCGCCGCGACCGAGGAATTTATATTCGCCCTTTTTGATCGCCGGGATGATCTGCTTCATTTTATCTTCTTTGCCTTCGGCTTTCAGGCGCTTGCCGAGGATTGCGAAATTTGGCTGCACTTTGTGTGTCGCATGCGCTTCGACTTTTGCCTCCAAGCGCACTTCTTTCACATTCAACTCATCCGAAATCAAATCGAAATAGGGCTTCAAACTCTCTGCATCTTTATGCACGATGGTAAGCGTTTGCAGCGGCTGGCGCACACGCATCTGCTCCACATTACGGATCGAAAGCGCGGCGGTGCACACCTCGCGCACTTTATCCATCTGGCTCACCACATCGACATGCAAACCTTGCGCATGCACTTCTGGGAACTGCGTTAAATGCACGCTTTCTTCGCCCGTCAGCCCACGGAAAATTGCTTCGGTCGTCAGTGGCAATAACGGCGCAAGCGCGCGGCACATCACAGTGAGCGCCGTATAAAGCGTGTCATAGGCCGCTTGTTTATCCGCATCTTTCTCGCCCTTCCAGAAGCGTTCGCGCGAACGGCGGATATACCAATTATTGAGCGCATCAAAGAAGTCTCCGCCCGCTTTGCATGCAGTCGGCACATCATAATTATCCATCGCATGACCAACAGCTCCAACCGAAAGCATCGCTTTGGTGAGGATATATTGATCCATCACATTATCGGATTTCAGATTTTTGGTTTCGCTTGCCTTAATGCCATCCGCATTCGCATAGAGCGTGAAGAAGTGATACGCGTTCCAGATTGGTTTGATGATGAGGCGAGAAATTTCGCGGACATCGGAGCCATCTTTCGCGATCAATAATTCACCGCCTTGCATGATGGGCGAGGAGACCATCCGCCAACGCAACGCATCGGCCCCATATTGGGCGAAGAGTTCCATGGGGTCGGCATAATTGTTTAAACGCTTGGAAAGTTTTTGGCCTTTTTCATCAAGCACTACACCATGGCAGATGACGTTTAAGAACGGTGGTTTATCGAAGAGCGCGGTGCTTAACACCATCAACGTATAAAACCAGCCACGGGTTTGCGCTTCATATTCGACGATGAAATCGGCTGGGAAATGATCGTGGAACCAGTCTTTGTTTTCGAACGGATAATGCACCTGCGCGAATGGCATCGAGCCGGATTCAAACCAGCAATCGAATACATCGGTCACACGTTTCCAGGTTTCACCATTCTCGGTTTTGGTCAAATTATCGATGAATGGGCGATGCAAATCTTCGACTTTTTGGCCGAAGAAATCTTCCAATTCTTTGATCGAGCCGAATACTTTGATTTTGCCGCTTTCGGTTTTCCACACAGGAATTGGGCTGCCCCAATAACGGTTGCGCGAGATCGACCAATCGCGCGCGCCTTCGAGCCATTTGCCGAAACGGCCATCTTTAATATGCGATGGAATCCAGTTGATCTGTTGATTGAGCTCGACCATGCGCTGGTTAAACTTCGTCACCTCAACATACCAACTCGGCAGTGCGCGATAAATCAACGGCGTATCCGTGCGCCAGCAATGTGGGTAATTATGTTTTATGTCTTCTTGTTTGATCAACTGCCCATGCAATTTCAGCCAAGCAATAATCCGTAAATTGACGAGGCCGTATTTCGAAAGCTGCGAATCCGTATAAGGCTCATCCGCCGCCTTACGCACATCCGCCACGACGTTCAATCCTTTGAGCGTCAAATCCGGCAAATCAAAAATCTCCGGCGTATATTTACCCGCCGAATCAACCGGACACACAATCTCAATCCCATTCTCCGCACACACACGCTGGTCATCTTCACCAAAGCCGGGAGCGAGATGTACAACGCCGGTGCCTGAACCGGATTCCAAAAAATCTCCAGCCAATATTTTGAAAGCATTCTTTGTTTCAGAAAAGTATGGGAAAAGCGGCTCGTATTCCAGACCTATCAAATCTTCTGTAAATACATACTCATGATTTTCTTTCATTCCTTTTTCGTCTGCAAAGAAACTCGCATATTGCGATGTTAGAGCTTCTAAAGAAAGTATATAGCAGTCATTGCCTTTTACTTGTGCTGCATAAGCTATCTTCTTGGAGGACTCAGGTGCATCAATTGCCAATGCTAAGTTGCTGGGTAGAGTCCACGGTGTAGTTGTCCAAGCTAGTACATAATAGTTTTGACAACCTTCCGGGGCTCTCTTAGGGCGTTGCTTAAGTTTAAACGCAACCGTAACCGCCCGGTCTTCCCGCTCCCGATACGCATTATCCATCCGTGTCTCAAAATTTGAGACTGGGGTTTCCATGGCCCAGCTGTAGGGCATGACACGGTAGGATTCGTAGAGGAGGCCTTTGTCGTAGAGTTGTTTGAAAGCCCAGAGGACGGATTCCATGTAATCTTTGTTCATGGTTTTGTAATCGTTCTGGAAATCGACCCAGCGGGCTTGGCGGGTGACGTAGGTTTCCCACTCATGGGCGTATTTCATGACGCTGGTGCGGCAATAATCATTGAATTTGGCGATGCCGTATTGCTCGATCGCCATTTTGCCGGAGACGCCGAGTTCTTTTTCAGCGGCCATTTCAGCGGGCATGCCGTGGCAATCCCACCCAAAGCGGCGCTCAACCCGGCAGCCTTTCATGGTGTGGTAACGGGCGAAAATGTCTTTTACGAAGCCCGTAAGCAGGTGGCCATAGTGCGGCAGGCCGTTGGCGAAGGGCGGGCCATCATAAAACACATAGTCCTTGGCGCCCTCCCGGGCAGAAGGGTTCTCTTCGATGCTTTTTTTGAAAGTTGCGCTTGTTTTCCAATAGCTTAGGACATCCTGCTCCAGTTTTGGGAAATCAGGGGTGGCGGCAGTTTCAGGATAATGTTTTTTCATGATGGATCAGCATTTTATAAGGAATTAATACGGCGTCATTAAAAATCTGTTCAAATTCTGATGTTTTTTGTGCTAGGGTTCGTTCATTCAAGAGGCATTTTATGAACAATGTTATCCAAATCCCAACCCTGGTTGCCCGCTCTTCCTCTGTTCGCATTCGCGAGTTTCGGGCGTTAGAGCGCATTGCCACTTGCACTTCCTATGTGTTGGGCTGGGTGAAATCTGAAGCTGTTGCTACTTCCAAATCTGCTTGAAAACCACGTTCAAAAACGCCGCGTTGTTTGCCAATGATGGGGTGGATATTATCATGCTCTGCCGTGGCGAAACGGTTTCCGGCAAACCTTATTATGCTTTCATCAAAATAAAACCCTCCCGCTTTTCCGCCTTCGAACGCGCGCAGCAAGAACCAGAATCATTTGATCTTTATGATTACGGCGATGTGCTGAATTTTGATTATGCCCACACCCCGCCGCAAGAAGTGATCGATAAAATGCGCGCGCAATATGGCGGCAATCTCTAAGCGATTTTTTTCGCGGAGGGTTGCTCGGAAAATAATTCAGTCAATTGATCGACCATTGCATCACCCAGTTCCGACACATCCCGAATCGTCGCCGCTTTTTGGTAATAGGCTTTCACATCATGGCCGATGCCTATTGCGACTAATTCCACCGGCGAAAAATGTTCGATGCTTTTAATCACTTCGTGCAAATGCCTGTCGAGATAGGCGCCGTCATTGCTCGAAAGCGTTGCATCATCGACTGGTGCACCATCCGAAATCACCATCAAAATACGCCGCTCCTCTGGCCGCTCCAGCAAGCGGCGATGTGCCCATAACACCGCCTCGCCATCGATATTTTCTTTAAGCAATCCTTCCTTCAGCATCAACGCCAAATTTTTGCGTGCGCGGATATAAGGTTGGTCCGCCGGTTTATAAATTATATGCCGCAAATCATTCAACCGACCAGGATCGCGCGGCATACCATTTTTCATCCAAGCCTGCCTACTTTTGCCGCCCTTCCATTCAGCGGTCGTAAACCCAAGTATCTCGGTTTTAATATGACAACGTTCCAATGCACGTGCCAAAATATCGGCGCATAATGCCGCGACCCAAATCGGCCGCCCGCGCATCGAGCCGGAATTATCAATCAAGAACGTCACCGACGTATCGCGATAGGTCATCGGCTTTTGCTGCTTATGAATAAAACTAAATGCCGGATCCGCAATCAATTGCGGAAATTTGAGGCTATCCAACATCCCCTCTTCCAACCCATATTCCCACGCATAAAGCTGATGCGCCAACAACAAACGTTTTAACTTCGCCGCCAGCTTATGCGTAATATCTTTTTGTTCTTCCAATTTGCGATCCAGCTGCAACCGCAAGCGCACTAATTCTTCTGGCGAAGCCAATTCATCCGCCGTTTTAATTTCATCAAATTCCGTGGTGAATATTTTATAGACCGGCAGCTCTAAGGCTTTCACCGTGGGTCGATTTGCTTCGCCGGATTCAGCCTCGCTATCTCCATCACGTGGTTGCCCATGTTGGGTTTTGGGGTCTTCGGTTTGATCTGGTTCTTGATCTGTCTTTTGGCCTGATTGCGCGAGAGAGGATTCGCCGCCGCCTTCTTCTATTGGCACTTCCTCAGGCGATGATTCTTCGGTGGTTTCCTCCTCTTCTTCCTCCTGCTCTTGCGGCTTTTCTTGCTGCTTCGCATTTTTCCCCATGCGCTGAATTAGTTTGCGCACGAGCGCGATGAATGCTTCCTGATCATCCAACACTGCCAATAATTTTTCCGTTTCCGGCATCACCATCAGTCGCATAAAATCGCCATGCAATTGCATGATTGGAATCGCCGCATCTGGCAATCGCGCACCGGTTAATTCTTGCTCCAACACTAACCCAAATGTTTCGGTCAGTGGATCCAATGTTTCCTGATTGCTGACATAACCATAACTCTGCCACGCCTGCAGATTTTCCATTACGCCTTTGCGCCCCTGCCCGCCCAATGCAGTGATGCGCGCGATCTCTGCACGCTCTAACATTGCGCGTTCTTTTGAACCATAACGACCTAATAATTTATTATGTAATGCCGCATCGTGATAACGTAAATTAAGCGCCTCGCGATCAGCCATGCCACGTATCGCCGCGAATTGTGCAGGGTTTAATTTTTCTTCTGGCAGCAGCAATTCAACACTATTTTGTTCCGTCTGAATTTCAAATACACCCGCAGCCGAGAGCAACCGCGTGACTTTTACCTCTAGCCCCGGACGTCCGGAAAGTGCCCTGAGTGTCGCCGCCAGCTCATCGTACATCCGCTATAATTCCACCCCGAAGCAGCGCTGGTAATATTCCTTAATCGTCGAACGCTCCGATGGCTCCGATTTATTATAAAATGTCATTTTAAACGCCAAATCGAGCTCACCAAATATCAATACGTTTTCGGCCCAAGTAATCACCGTGCGTGGCGACATCACAGTTGAAAGATCACCCGCCGCCATTCCTGCCCGCGTTAAATTCGCCATCGCCACCATCTGCTGCAAATTGGCTTTAGTATATTGTTTGGTGAATGCAGGTACTTTCGCTTCGACAATCGCCACCTCTTCTTTTTCTGGCAGATAATTCAGCGTCGTTACAATATTCCAACGATCCATCTGACCTTGGTTAATCACCTGCGTGCCATGGTAAAGTCCCGTCGGATCACCAAGCCCCACTGTGTTCGCCGTCGAGAAAATACGGAAGGCAGGATGCGGTGTAATCACTCGGTTTTGTTCCAGCAACGTCAGGCGGCCTTCGGCTTCGAGCACACGCTGAATCACGAACATTACATCGGGTCTGCCCGCATCATATTCATCAAACACAATCGCAATGCCATGCTCCATCGCAAACGGCACCATGCCTTCGCGGAATTCGGTCACTTGCTTGCCTTCTTTGAGCACAATCGCATCCCGCCCCAGCAAATCTGCACGGCTAATATGCCCATCCAAATTGATGCGCACGCAAGGCCAATTAAGGCGCGCGGCGACTTGTTCGATATGCGTCGATTTACCAGTGCCGTGATAGCCCTGCACCATCACCCGGCGGTTTTGCCCAAAGCCCGCTAGAATCGCACGCGTAGTCACTTGGTCGAAGCGATAAGCAGGATCGATTGGCGGAATATATTGCGCGAGTTCCACCTCGCCGGCATAGCCTTCCACCTCAAAATCATTCTTAAGGCCGAATAATTTCTTCGCAGAAAAAATTGGAGCTGTTTCAAGTTTTTTAGGTTTAGACGCCATAGTTTTTAATCACCTGTTCATAAATATCAGTTAAGGCACGAATATCATCAAGCGTAGCAGATTCATTGACTTTGTGCGCCGTTTCATTAATCAACCCACATTCCACCAACTCCGTACAATAATGGCGAATAAACCGCGCATCCGAAGTGCCACCCGTCGTGCTATATTCCGGGCGCTTCCCGGTTACTTTCTCAACCGCATCCGCCACCAACGGCGCTACTTTTTTTGGCGGGCAGAAAAATGCCTCAGCAGAAATAGAAGGCTGCAAATTATAAATCGAATGCAGATGTTTTTTCGCCAATTTCTCCACCCATTCGACAAGCTTCGCGCCCGTATGTACATCATTAAATCGAATATTAAATTTCGCTTCTGCTTTCGCCGGAATGACATTGCCCGCAGGATTGCCTACATCGACTGATGTAATTTCCAAATTCGATGGTGGAAAAAATTCGGTGCCTTTATCAAGCTCTGTCGCTTTCAATTCCTGAAGTAAATTGATTAAAGGCGTGATCGGGTTCGCTGCTTTTTCTGGATACGCGACATGGCCCTGCACGCCCGAAACCGTCAGCGAAAAACTTACACTTCCGCGTCGGCCAATTTTAATCATCTCGCCTAATTGATTCGGATTCGTCGGCTCGCCTACAATACACGCATCAATCTTCTCACCCTTTTTTTCGAGCCACTCGAGCATCATTTTCGTGCCGTGTGTTGCGACACCTTCTTCATCGCAAGTGATGAGCAAGCTGAGCGAGCCTTGGGTGGCACAGCGCGAAGCCGCAACAACCCAAGCTGCGATGGCGGTTTTCATATCGGATGCGCCGCGGCCATACAGAACATTGCCTTCAATCGTCGGCTCAAACGGATCGTGCTTCCACGCCGCGATATCGCCCGGCGGCACCACATCTACATGACCAGCGAAACAGAGATTGGGGGCAGCAGTGCCTTTACGGGCATAGAGGTTTTCGACATCGGCAAAACGCTGGCGATGGCAAGTAAAGCCGAGCGGTTTTAGTGCCGCTTCGAGCACATCCAACGCACCACCTTCTTCTGGGGTGATGCTTTTCGTACGCATGAGGGCTTGAGAGAGGGCAATTGGATCCATAGGGGTAAAATCTATCTAAAACTTTGGAAAAAGGGGAAGAAATTTCTTACTTTGAGTGAAAAATATTTATTCCGAACTGCCTTAATTAGTAGCCAAAGGGCCAAATTGCGGGTTTAGGCACGGAAATTGCTTTATTTAGGGTAGATATAACACGGAGAGCCTTATGACCATCATAAATTCGAATTATTCAAGCAACGGCTATTATCAATTAGGTTCGCAGCAAAACACGGCCGCAACGACGACCGGCCCAACCTCACTGGCAGAGGCATTGCAGGCAATCGATAACAAATCGGGTGATTCAGCGTATGAGCTTAATTTAAGCAGCGACGCAAATGATTATTTGCAGAGCTTGTTAGAGGCCACCAATACTCAAAGCAGCGGGACAAATAGTGCAGATTCGATTCCGGATAATTTTACGCTGACGCCAGATCAGCAAAATAAATTGATCTCGATACTGGATAAATACAAAGATGCGCCGCAAACGCAGGAGACGTTCAACCAAATTCAAGATGACCTCAAACAAGCCGGTCTTGATCCGGACACATTAGCTGCCAAAGAACAGGCAAATAATTTTAATCCTACGGCGGTATTGATTGCGATTATGAGTGGGCAGAGCAGCACCGACACCAACCCAACCGATCCACAACAGATCCAGAGTAAATACAATACGCTGAAATCAAATTACCTGCAGCAGGTTGCTGAGATGTGGGAGAAACGCTCGAACGTTAACGCCGCCAGTTAATGGTGACGTCGCGCGAAGTCGATGCGCGGATCAACCACGGCATAAGTTAAATCTTCTATCAGGCTCAGTATTAATCCGAGCAGCGTGAAGATATAGAGTGTGCCGAACATCACCGGGTAATCGCGCTGCATTGCCGCTTCAAAGCCTAACAGCCCCAGCCCATCAAGCGAAAATACGATTTCGATAATGAACGCGCTGGTGAATAAAATGCCAAGCAACGCACGTGGGAAACCAGCAATAATCAACAACATCGCGTTACGGAAAACGTGGCCGTAAAGCACCTGCCGCTCGTTACAACCTTTGGCGCGCGCGGTAAGCACATATTGCTTGCTGATTTCTTCTAGGAAGAAGTTTTTGGTCATCATTGTAAGGCTCGCGAAGCCGCCAATCACCATCGCGGCCACCGGTAAAATCAAATGCCAGAGATAATCGAGCGCCTTCATATACCACGGCATAAACATCCAATCATTTGATGTAAGCCCTCGCAGCGGGAAAATTTCTAGCACACTCCCGCCGGCGAAAAGTACAATCAACAAAATCGCGAATAGTAGCGAGGGAATGGCACAACCAATAATGATCACAAACGAAGTGGTGATATCAAATCGGCTTCCATCTTGAATCGCTTTGCGGATACCAAGCGGAATGGAAATGCTATAGACGATCAATGTCGTAAATAATCCGAGCGAAATCGAGACCGGTAATTTTTCCATTACCAGATGGACGACAGTAGCGGAGCGGAAAAAACTCTCACCCAAATCGAAGGTTAAATAATGCTTCATCATTTTGAAAAAGCGCGTAACCGGCGGCTCATCCATGCCATATAGTTTTTCGATTTTAGCAATCAATTCAGGGTCCAAGCCTTGTGAGCCACGATAACGGCTTTCGCTCGCACCCTGCGCCATATTAGCTCCCGAACGTAATGTGGATCCTGCTGCACCCATCGTGTCGCCTGCGCCTGCACCGGTGAAACGTTGGCCTGCCTCAGCACCAGTACCGGTCAGGGTCGCGATCATTTGTTCGACAGGGCCACCTGGCGCCCATTGCACGAAGATGAAATTGAGCACCATAATCCCAAACAAGGTAGGGATCATCAGCAGCACACGTCTTGAAATATAGCGATACATCTTATTTCCCTTTCATCCACCAGTTTTCAAGACCGATGCTGTAGATAGGCAACCGCTCTGGGCGGCCAAATTTATTCCAATAAGCGATGCGGAAATTGCGGGTATGCCAATTCGGAATCACATAATAATTCCACAACAATGTACGATCCAGCGCACGAGCGGAAGCAATCAATGTTTCAAGATCTTTTGCTGCCACTAACTTTTCCGTGAGCACATCTACCGCCGGATTTTTGATCCCTGCCATATTCGCGCCGCCCGGAATATCCGCACGGCTCGAGTGCCAATAGGCTAGCTGTTCATTGCCTGGAAACAGCGACTGATTAAACACATGCATAATCATATCGTAGTCATAGGTTTGCAAACGTTTCTGATATTGGCTTGCATCCACTGTGCGCATGCTCGCATTAATACCGAGGCGTTTTAGGTTTTTCAGGAATGGCGCCGCTACGCGTTCAAAGTTGGGGGCTGAAAGTAGAATTTGAAAATGGAATGGCTCACCTTTTGCATTCACTAATATACCGTCTTTAATTTTCCATCCAGCTTGTTCCAACAGCGTGCGTGCGCGCAATAAATTACGGCGGTTAAAACCTGTACCATCGGTGATAGGATTAGTGAAGATTGTTTCAAATGCCTGCCCAGGAATTAATGAACGCAAAGGCTCCATCAATTCCAACTCTGTACCGGTAGGTTTTCCGCCCGCGGCATAAAAACTATTGGCGAAATAGCTTTGGTTACGAGTATAGAGACCAAAGAATAATGTTTTGTTCGCCCACTCAAAATCGAACGCAAGATTCAGCGCTTCTCGCACGCGCACATCCTGAAATTGTGCTTTGCGTGTGTTAAACACAAACGATTGCATACCCGTTGGAATCGCATGTGGGATGGTTTCTTTTTTTGCTCTACCATTGCGCATCGCGGGGAAATTATAGGCACGCGCCCAATCACGCGCGACATTTTCTAGGCGCAAATCATATGCTCCAGCTTTAAATGCTTCTAGGGCAACCGTTGCATCGCGGTAATAATCAAAGCTCATAATATCAAAATTATTGCGACCGCGATTTACCGGCAAATCTTTCGCCCAATAATCTTTCACTCGTTGATAGCGGATCGAATGACCGGGCGCGAAATCAAGAATTTTATAAGGACCACTACCGAGGGGCATGATGGCTGTTCCGGATTTAGAAAAATCTTTGTCTTTCCAAAAATGTTTGGGGATAATCGGCAATTCACCAACCAACAATGGCAGCTCACGGTTTTCATCGGTTTTGAAACTGAACTTCACTTCGCTCGGCGAAAGAGCCTCTGCCTTTTCTACATCGCGATAGGTTTGTTGATAGAGAGGGTGGCCTTTTTCCATTAATATATTAAAACTAAATACCACATCGTCTGCCGTAATTTTTTGCCCATCATGCCAGCGTGCTTCGGGGCGCAAACGGAAGCGAACGGAGCGTTTGTCCGATGCTACCATGACTTCCTTTGCCAGCAGACCATAACGCGAAAATGGCTCATCATTCGACGATTCTAGCAACGTATCATAAATGGCACCGAGGCCGATTGCGGGGCTGCCTTTTAAGATAAAACCATTCAAGCTATCAAAGGTGCCGATATCATGTTGACGCAATGTTCCACCTTTCGGCGCATTAGGATTCACGTAATCAAAATGTTCAAAATCGGCCGGATATTTCACATCACCAAAGGGTGAAAGCGCGTGCAGCCACTCGCCGGTTTTCATGACACCGCCAGAATATTGCAGCAATTGTTGTTTCAACATTTCACCGGCAAAATTGGCGGGCAGTTCATTTTCTTCCGCCACAACAGGACCAGACAATTCGCCTAGTAATCGTTGCGCATGGGCTGTCGGCATTTTTGCTGCGAACAAAGAAGATGCAGCAAAAAGCGTCAGGATGAAGAGGACAATTCTAGCCATAAAGGGGTTTTTAACTTTTTGAGGAATTCGGTGTGTGATGCCATTTCTTCCGCGCTCGCTTCATGCAGACGCGGTTCTTTGTAAGCCGTTTTTTCTTGCGCGTTTGCACCGGCCAATATTTTCTGCGCAAACTCGAGCGAGGATTGCGCGCCACCCATCAGCTCGAGATACATATCCGCCAATAATTCAGCATCTAGCAACGCACCGTGTTTGGTGCGGGTGGAAAGATCAATATTAAAACGTTTGCACAGAGCATCAAGCGAAGCTGGTGCGCCAGGGAATTTCTGGCGTGCGACCATCAGCGTATCAATCACCTCACGCCCAGGCCCAAGCGCAGGGAAGCCAATCATGCCCAATTCAAAATCCAGAAATTTGAGATCGAAGGCAGCGTTGTGAATCACTAGTGGTGAGTCATCGAGGAATGCTAGGAAATCAACAGCGACATCAGCAAATTTTGCTTTGCCTTTTAAAAAATTGGTAGAGAGGCCATGGATGCGGAACGCTTCATCCGGCATTTCTCGCGAAGGATCCAGATAGGTGTGAAACACCCTGCCCGTACGCACGCGGTTGATCATTTCAACACAACCAATCTCGACAATACGGTGACCTCCTTTTACAGGGTCAAGTCCGGTCGTCTCGGTATCTAGTGCGATCTGGCGGTTCATAAGAGGAGGCCAACAATCTCGCACAATGTGACGCGTTTGCCAAGGCCGGTATGCACAATAATATCCGCGCGGCGACGTTTCTCAGCATCAGGTATTTGCAAGCGCAAAATATCGTGGAATTTTTGCTCTGTCATGCCCGTGCGTTTCAACACACGGTGGCGCTGCACCATCGCAGGCGCAGTTACTACTATCACTTCATCACAGCGTTCATTTGCTGCGGTTTCAAACAATAGTGGAATATCAAGCACCACCACATGTTTACGTTGTTGGCGCATGCGCTTGAGGAAATGATTTTCTGCTTCTCGCACTAGCGGATGCATAATTGCCTCTAGCTGCTTTTTTAATGTTGGATCCGCAAAAATTTTTCTGCCTAACGCTTGGCGATCTACCGCGCTTTTTTCAACGCAATCAGGAAAATGTTTTTCAATGTAGGGAACAGCCGCACCATTTTTTGCTAGCAGTTTGTGAACGGCAGCATCCGCTTCAAATACGGGGATGCGTAAGTTTTTAAACATCCGCGCGGTTTCGCTTTTGCCCATGCCGATCGAGCCGGTAAGGCCCAGGATTTTCATCCTCCCAGCACGCATTTGCGCAAACCTGGGGTTACTTGTGGCTTTACACCGAACCATTCCTCAAAACCGGGCGCGGCTTGATGCAGCAACATGCCCAATCCATCGACAACAGGATTACCACGAGCAGCCGCATTTTTGAGTAGCTCAGTTTGCAGTGGCGTATAGACAATATCGGTCACGATCGCCGATTTTGGCAGCTCATCCAAACTCATTTCGAGCGGTTGCCCGCCTTTCATGCCAAGCGAAGTAGCGTTAATCAGCAGATCAGCATTCGCCAATGATTCTGCCGGTTTTTTCCAATCCCCCACCGTAGTGTTAGGAAATATTTTAGAGAGTTGTAATGCTTTTTCCTTAGTGCGGTTTAATAGGCGAATGGAGGTCACTCCGGCTTCCAATAACGCAACGATGATGCCGCGTGCCGCGCCGCCTGCACCTAATAACACTACGTTTGTCTTTTCTGGATTCCAGTTTGGCGCACCAGCCTTGAGGTTTTGGATAAAACCATAGCCATCGGTGTTAAACGCTTTCACGATACGGCCGCTATCAAACACTAGAGTATTTACCGCACCGATTTTTAACACATCCGGATCAATGACACCTAACTCGGTACAAATGCGGAAGGCGGTTTCTTTGTGTGGGATTGTAAGGTTGAGGCCCGCAAAGCCTATTTTCGGCAATAGATGCAATGCATCTGGCAGATGATCTGGCGAAATTGGCAACGGCACATATGCACCTTCGATTTTATATTCTTTTAGCCAATATCCATGTAGCGCTGGTGAACGTGAATGTTCGACCGGCCAACCGGCTACGCCCGCCAGTTTCATACTTTATCCTGAATGTTGGTCGCCGCTTGCGCAGGCGCTTTGTATTTCAAGAACGGCAGATATTTGGTGAGCGGTGCGAAGATGCTATGCTCATTCATATAAAGCCCATATTGGACATATTCCGGATAATGCGAGAGGTGGTTCTCTTCCGTTTTAGCGCGCAAATAATAAATGAGATTTACACCTGCCAGCAACACACTATGACGAATTGCATCGTCGATGCCAGCGCTCGAAATAAACGGAACGGAGATCAGCCACCAGCTAAAATTTTTAGTCACATAGGCCGGATGTTTAGTGAAACGATATGGCCCATTTGCAACCAACCCACGATAAGTTAAATTTGAGAAACGATACCCAAGGCACACCGTCGCCAATGCATAAATTACTTCGAGGGAAAGAATTATCATGCCCCAGAAGAAATAGATCGCCGGGGTTTGTTCAAACAAGTTCCCCCAATAAATATTATCATCATAGGCAAAATAATGGCCGTAAAACAGCGTTTGCCAAAGCGGCGCATAACACATGATGGCAACCACCCAACCGCGGAAAGTCGGCTCTGAAGAACGGATGTGCGAATCGAGGAAGCGGAACGTCATTGCATAACCAACGCCGGCAAAAATAAGATCGGCGAAGAAAATTAAATTGTTCGAATATTCAAAAAATCTTCTGAAATCGGTCATATTATTGAAGTCATAATTCACAATCATCTGTGCGTTGCCACCGAGATAGGTGAACATCAGCGGCAAGAAGAATGCCTTTACCAACCAATTGCGCAAATGGCGGCCGATCAGATTAATATCCACCTCGCTCCATTGCAGCATGACGAGCAAACCCATCTGCCAATAGGCATCTTCAGGCTCCTTCATGCGGCCATCCATCCACCAGAAATAGGGGATCGAAAACAGCACGAGTAACGGAATGGTATAATTCAGCACGTCCCAATAACGCCCGAAGTTATTGATGCTATATTCCGGAATTACCCAATATAAAAACGCCAGGAACGCGAGCGTGCCGATAAGGCCAACGATTTTTACCGCCACGCGCTCCGGATTAGCATCATCTGCTTTTTGTTTAAGGCCTGTGCTTGGGCGATCTTGCACTTTGAACACAAATAATTCGACGATAAAGATCGGCAGTGATGCAGCAAACATTGCGACTACAGAAAGCGTCAATATATCCGTTCCCGGAAAATAAAACCGCACCACCATTAATGAGAGCATGCAGCAAGCAAACCCAAACAGGTTTAAGCCAAGATGCGAAACGGATGGTGGCAACGCGAGCGGCTTCTTATTGAAGAATTTTGCCATGGTTTATTGCTGCTGTTGCACAGGTTGCGCACGATAATCAGCTAATGTTTTTGGGTGTACTGCAATTTTACCCTTCGCTGGTGTTGGCGCAGGTGGCGTATTTTTTTGTGCGATGAAGTTAGATTGACCTTGCTGAATGGTTGCTGCTGCTTGCGCCAGGGCTCCGGTGGCAAACAATAAAACGAAAAGAACAGAAAGCAAACGCATGGCAACTCCTTCAAGGTTTTAGTTTTGCCCACACACTGTCATAGCTAGGCATGAGAGAGACATTACCAACAGCCGCGAGGGTTGGCAAAGAAGAAATGATCTCCGTTGTCAGACGCCTAATATCCGCAGCAGAAACCTTATCAATTTTCTTCACCATCTCCGAAGTGGGCACCGGTTTTTGATAACACAACACCTGCCGCCCCAACTCTTCCGCCTGCGCCGCACAGCTTTCGCGCTCCATAAACAATCCGCTTTTGAGCTGCGCCTTCGCCCGCGATAATTCTTCCGGCGTTACATTATGTGTCAAATCATGCAGCTGCTCCGCCACAACGGTGAGCAGCTCATCGGCTTTATCTGCTGCAGTGCCGGAATAAATGCTAAAAATACCCGTCTCCGCATAGCAAGAAAGATAAGGTTGAATCGCGTAACACAGACCACGCTTCTCGCGCACTTCCTGGAACAAACGCGAAGACATGCCGCCGCCCAATATCGTCGAGAGCACTTGCAACACATAATAATCTTCATGGCGGAAGCCAATCGCTTTGAAGGTTAACACGAGATGCAATTGCTCAAGATCACGCTTAATAATATTTTCACCACCCTCATATTCGCCAGCAAGATGCACCGATGAGCCAAGCTTCTGATCGCCTTTAAAATATTTCTCAGCCAGTTTTAACACTTGCGCATGATCAATATTACCCGCAACCGCGAGCACCATATTTTCGGGATAATAATGTTGCTTGAGGTAATCGAGCATATCCTGGCGAGTGAAGCGTTTGATGTTTTCAACACTTCCCAAAATCCGTCGCCCTAATGGGTGCCCCGGGAAAGCTTTATCCTGTGCGAAATCAAATACCAGATCATCCGGATCATCTTCCGCCTGCGCAATTTCTTGCAACACAACACCACGTTCGCGCTCTAATTCACTTGGCTCAATGGTTGCGTGGAACGCGATGTCAGCAATAATATCCATGCCGATTTCTAAATGCTCTTTGAGCACCTTCGCGTGATACACTGTATGCTCGCGGCTGGTGAATGCGTTTAAGTGGCCGCCAACGGCATCGAACTCTTCCGCGATTTGCAAGGCGGTGCGTTTTTCGGTGCCTTTAAACATCATATGTTCGACAAAATGCGCCAAGCCATTTTGCTCAGCCGTTTCATAGCGCGAGCCGACATCCACCCAAAGTGCGACGGCGGCGGTTTCGACACTCGGCATCGAAAGCGTGGTAACGCGCAGGCCGTTGGGTAAAGTTGTTAATGTTGCTTCTGTCATAAAACCTCTTTATATGCTGGTTTATCTAATAAACCAGTGAGGGATTTTATGAAACTGTTTTCCTTAGTGTTAAGCGCAATGTTGGTGTTAAGCGGCTGTGCCCGCCAGATGGGAGCCAATACCTATACCAGCGGCTCTGCCGGCGGCGTAGTGCTCGAAGGAACCATTGTTTCGGCCCGCGCTGTGACCATAAAAGATGCTGATAAACTGCAAGATAATGCCCTGGGTGGCCTTGCTGGCGGCGCTTTAGGTGGCGTTGGCGCAAGCGGCATCGGCAAAGGTAGCGGCAGTGCTGCTGCAACCGTTGGTGGAGCAATCGTCGGCGCGGTTGCTGGCGCATTGATTCAAGATGAACTCGGCACCAGCCAGGGCATGGAATATATTGTAAAACTGGCCAAAGGCAGCGAAGCACCTGCTGAAAAAACCAGCTCGGTTCGTTACACCCGCGAAACCACGGTGCAGGACAAAATGCGCAACTCCATCAAAACCCAGAATACGAGTTCTAATTTAATCTCGGTGATCCAGGGCAAAGATGTAATTTATACTCCCGGTCAGCACGTCTATATCGTCTATTCGGATGATCGACCCCGCATTACCGCTGCCACAAATTAGGCAGCGTCAACCACACTAAAATAGTGTGTTGCAACGGGTTAAAATTATCATCTGAAATTAGGAAAAGATCGCGGGTGCCGTCGCTATTGCGTCGAACATCCATGCCCTCCATATTATCGATATCACTACGATGTGTAAAACGCGCCAGCTCTATGGTTTCAAGCACCGCGCCCGGGCGAATATCTTGCCGTTTTATCAACGAAATACGCACTTTTATGCCCTCTAACGGCTTGTAACTACGCTCCAATAATGCCACATATTCATTATCCAATATTGCCAATTCCGTAGGCCTAAAACTATCTGTCTTTTTGAGTGCAATCCGCTCCCATGTTTCCTTTTTGAGATCGACGATATAACCGATGGCATTGCCTTCCGAATCTTTCGCCGTCTCGGTAAGCGTAAACAACGTATCGCGCGAAAGTTTTGTGATCGCCTCAATGCCGCCATTGGGCTTTACCAGCTGGTCTAACTCTGCCGGTGCAGATAATGTTTTTTCTAGGTTGATCCGCTCTCCTAATTCATAAAAACCAAGCCTATGCTTCTGCTCAAACCCAACCACGAAATGATCGCCCTTAAGATGCACCATCCCCTCCGCATCATATTCCTTTTTGGCTGGCGCTTTTTCTTCCGACCAAAGATTGTCAAAACTCGCCTCCGACAAGGAAATAATTTTATCATCCTTTAAATCCAGCTTCGCCCTGAGTAACCGCCCATCATCGCTCAGCGCATAGAGTTTTCCCTTCACCAAATTGAGCGCCGAAAATCCGCCGAAGCGATAGCTCTCACTTTTGAGTTCAACCGCATCTCGATAAATGAGTTTGCCAACTTTCTGACCAGGATAGAGCGGCTCACCATCTTTTTTTAGCGGATAGGGAAACAGATGCACCTGAAACGGCGTCGGTTCCGGCACCAGCGCATCAATCGCCAATGCCGTGAGAGGGAAAAATAAGATAAGAATCAATAGGATACGCACTGTCTGGAAAAATAACGTGATTTTATCTCCGAGTCTAGTCGAGAAAGCTTTATTTTATACCAGATTTTGCTATTGTGCTTCCGTCATGACACAACATACTGCGGATATTGTAATAATTGGGGCCGGACCTGTGGGGCTTTTTGGTATTTTCGAGGCGGGGATGCTGAAAATGCGCTGCCACGTCGTCGATGCGCTTGAATATAGCGGCGGCCAGTGCACAGCCCTTTACCCCGAAAAACCCATCTACGACATTGCCGGTTTCCCGAGCATTCAGGCGGCAGATTTGATCTCTAACCTAGAGCAACAAGCCGAGCCTTTTTCGCCGGTTTATCACTTTAATCAACGTGTAGACAAACTTGCCAAAACTGCCGATGGCTGGAGTGTCACCACATCTACCGGCACAAAAATTGATGCAAAAGCCATCGTCATCGCGGCTGGTTGTGGCGCATTTGGCCCAAACCGTCCGCCGCTTGCAGGGCTTGAGCAATATGAAGGCAAAAGCGTCTTTTATCTCGTCAAACGTCGCGAAGATTTCCGTGGCAAAAAAGTAGTGATCGCTGGTGGTGGTGACTCCGCTGTCGATTGGGCGATCTCGCTTTCGGAAGTGGCAGAGCGAGTGAGCGTTGTGCATCGCCGCCCTAAATTCCGTGCCGCCCCAGAAAGCGAAGCACGCCTAAAAACACTCGCTGATTCCGGTAAAATCGATTTGGTGATTCCGTATCAATTGCATGGCCTCGAAGGCAATAACGGCCAGCTCTCTAATGTGATTGTGTCGGATCTTGATAACACAACAAAATCTATGCCAGCCGATATTTTGCTGCCATTCTTTGGCCTTGCGATGGAGTTAGGGCCGATTGCAGATTGGGGTTTAAACCTCACACAAAATCATATCACCGTGAATCCTGCCACGATGGAAACCAGCGCAGAAGGCATTTATGCGATTGGTGATATCGCGACTTATGAAGGTAAATTAAAACTCATCGTGTGTGGATTTGCCGAAGGTGCGATGGCGATGCATGCGGCGTATAATCGGGTGCATCCGGATAAGGCGCTGCATTTTGAATATTCGACTTCAAAGGGAGTGCCAAACGCCGCATGAGACGTTTCCTTTTCATCGCACTTTGTTTGACTTTGCCTTTCGCAGCTTCCGCGCAGATGAAAAGTACGTTTGGTAACGCGTTAGTCGATTCGGCCGATCAAGGTATCGAAGCCCTCGTCACCGCCCAAATCCGCAATGGCAATAGCGTGAATGTGAAAGGCAACTTCGGAGTGTCGCCACTCATGCGGGCTTCCTATCACGGTTATACTAATGTGATGGATCAATTAATTAGCTTAGGCGCCGATGTAAACATGGCAGATGAAGGTGGCGCCACAGCGCTGCATCTCGCCGCGCGGCAGGGCAAAGTTGAGGCCGTTAAATTACTACTTAAATATGATGCCGTGGTCGATGTCGCCGATGCTGAAGGCTGGACACCGCTGATGCGCGCCGTCGCTGGACAGAAACAGGAGGTGGCGGAAATCTTGTTAAAAGCTGGCTCTAATGCCCAAACAAAAAATGAATGGGGCGATACGGCGCAGAAATTTGCTGAAAAAATCCCTAATAATGCACCGCTGCTCGAGTTGATGAAACAAACCGTTCCGCAAGAAAAGAAATTAACCGCAGCGGAAGCAACCCAACGCAATGTGAGCGTGCAAGCGGAAGAAGTATTGCCCAATGACCTTCCACAAGGCGAAAGCATCGCGATGCCATTACCCAAAGCAGCCGAAGTGGCCGCTGTTGATTCCGAGCAGCTACAAAAAGAAGAAGCCGATCGTCAAGCATTGTCACAACGCTTAGAAGCTGAAAAAATCGCACGTGCACGGGCAGATGCCGATCTGCAAGTAGCACTTGCAGCCCGGGAGCAACGTGAAGCAGCAATTCAGGCAGCGGCACGGGTAGAAGATAATAGAACGTTAGAAGAAAAACAGATGGCCGAAACGCAAGCCCGGATTGATCTCGAAAAAAAGGCCGTTGCTGTGCTTGAGAAAAAAGCGGCACAACTCGCACAAGAAAATGCAAAACGTGAAGTAGAACTCGCACAAGCACAAGAAAATGCACGCATCCAAGCTGAACAACAAGCCGCCGCCGAAGCAGCAAAAAAAGCAGAGCTACTGGCCCAGGCAGAAGTAGAAGCGCGTATCCAAGGCGAAAAACTCGCCGCCGCAGAAGCAGATCAAAAAGCGAAGTTGATAGCGCAGGAAAATGCAAAACATCTTGCTGAGCTCGCACAGGCACAGATGGAAGCGCGCATTCAGGCAGAAAAACAAGTAGCCGCGCAAATCGAAAGAAAAACCATGTTACTTGCACAGGAAAAAACACAGCGTGAGGCGGAGCTAGCGGCACAAGAGGCACGCAAAGCAGCCTTAATTGCACAAGAAAACGAACGCCTTATTGCCCTGCAAAAAGAAGGTGAGCGTCGCCTGCAAGTCGCTGCAGAAAAACGCAACATGGAGCTGGCATTACAGCAAGAGCAACTCGCCCGCCAAGCCACGGAAGAAAAACTACACGCCGAACTGGCACGCCAAAAAAATATTGCCGAGCAGCAGAAGCAGTTTGAGGTGGCCGCTGTCGAGCCACCTAAAGCAGCCGTCACTCCCTTACCGGCCAGTGATAATATCTTGATCGGCGAAGCGATTGCGGTGCCGGTATCGTCCAATCCACTCATAGTTGCAGCGGCGAACCCTCAGCCTTCCCTGCTCAAAATGAACAAAGGGGTCTGGTTACAAGTAGGGCCCTTTATCGAGGAACAGGAGGCCGTGGCCTATTATAACGGGGCGGTTGAGAGCATGACAGACCTGTTGCCCGCCCGGATGAAAGTGATCACCGCTAACTTTTTGACCGAGAACGCCCCCCAGAATTTCTTGCGGATGGGACCCTATACCACTCAAAAGGTGGCAGAATTAGCCTGCGGCTCGTTCCGACAGAGCGAACTTTTCTGCGAATATGTGCGGGAAGAAGCGGCTGAAAGATATAACCGCAGACGCCTGTAAAGAGATTGTAAAGAAAGAATGAATTTGTTATAATTATTCAATAAATTGTATCGGAAAACAGCCGCATGAAAAAAACCTGCCTTTTATTACTCACCTCAGCGTTGATTGCCCTTCCCTCATTGGCAAATGCTGAGTTGTATGCTGGGGTTGGCGGCGGCGTTTTGATTCCACGTGAAGAAACCATCAAAACCACTGCTCAAAGGCAGGACGTAAGCTTGGGCAAAGGCTGGGGCGCATTGGGCGCCATTGGTTATAAATTTGACAATGGTTTCCGTACTGAACTTGAATTTGGGTTTCGCGATGCAGATATCGACCATGTTGCTTCTTCCGCGATTGATGATGGCGGCGAACGCGCTTACAGCGCCATGGTAAACGGCTTATATGATTTTAAAACCGGCACGCTCTTCACGCCTTATCTCGGCGCAGGCTTGGGCGTTGGCAAAGTGAATTATGATTCTGTGCGCACCATTTCTGGCGGTCAGTTGGATGATAATGCGACCGGCCTTGCAGTTCAGGGCATTGCAGGGGTGAGCTTGGCGATTAATGAAAGCCTCTCTTTCTTCACCCAATATCAATATCAAAGCATCTTGGATCTCAAAACCTCGACCAGTAATGGCCTGAGCGCCAAAAGTGAATATGGTACCAGTTTAATCAGCGCTGGTCTGCGCTGGGAGTTCGCTTTGCCAAAACCAGCGCGCCAGGAACAACTGACACCGATTCCACTCTCACCAACAGCAGCTGCACCAGCCGAACTTCCCGAAACGAAAGAAGTAGTGGCTGAGCCGGTAGAAGTGATTGCCGCACCAGCCGTTGAGAAATATATGGTGTTCTTCGATTTTGATCGCAGCGATTTGACGATCGAAGCGGCAGATATCCTGAAAAAGGTGGTCGATAATGCCAAAGCGGGCAAAGTGACCTCGATTGAACTGACTGGCCATGCAGACCGTGCAGGTTCAGATGCATATAACATAAAACTTTCAGAGCGCCGGGCAAATGCGGTTAAGAAACAGCTGATTCGTTTGGGTCTGCCGGCTGCTGAAATTGATACCGTTGCTAAAGGTGAGCGTCCACCGCTGCTGGTGCAAACGGGCGATGGCGTACGTGAGCCACAAAATCGCCGGGTTGAAATCGTTTACGGGAAATAACGCCTAACGGCACTGCCGAATTTCGCCGTGATAGGCGAAAGAAATATCATGCAGTTTTTTGTTTTTCTTCTCCACCCCATCAAACCATAATCGCGCATTATTACAAAAAATCTTGGCGCCTTTTCTGAGAGAACGCGTCATGGATTCATTCGCTAGTTGCGTGATAAATTGATTCATTTCCAATTCTGCCGTTGGCCCATAAGACCGCATAAAATAACCACGCATGGTATCTGCATATTGTTTTAGCTGCGGCTGATAATTGGCGATGAAATAATTATAATGTTCCTGCCCATTACAGCTTAAACCAGCAATCATCAGCTCCGTTTGCAAGGCGCGGACGCGGATGGCTTGCATTTCTGGCGGTTTGGCGCAGGGTACGGCGAATGCGGACGAGACTTGGAATAATACCACGAAAAACAGGCCGCATTTTCTCATGCCAGCCTATTTTTCTTCAATAATCGTAAACGTCCCTTTGCCTTGCAGCACTTGTGCAAATGCGCCTGGCGTGTGAATCGAGAAGACTAAAATCGGAATATTATTTTCACGCGAAAGCGAAATCGCCGCTGCATCCATCACCTGTAAATCTTGGGTGAGGACATCTTTATAAGTCAGGCGATCATAACGCGTCGCCGATTTATCTTTCTTAGGATCCGCCGAATATACACCATCCACTTGCGTTGCTTTAAGCAGCGCATCACAGCCCATTTCAACCGCGCGCAAGGCAGCAGCCGTATCGGTCGTGAAGAATGGATTGCCTGTTCCTGCAGCAAAAATGACCACACGGCCTTTTTCCATATGCCGATGTGCACGGCGACGGATATAGGGCTCGCACACGGTCATCATCGGAATCGCGGAAAGTACACGGGTCGAAACGCCAATCCGCTCCAGCGCATTTTGCATCGCGAGCGCATTCATCACAGTCGCGAGCATGCCCATATAATCCGCGCTCGCACGCTCCATACCGGCTGCAGCAGCCGAAATACCGCGGAAAATGTTCCCGCCGCCGACAACGACAGAGACTTGTGCGCCTAATGCATGAACGGCTTTGATTTCGGAGGCAATGCGATCAATGGTCGCTAAATCCTGCCCATATTGTTGATTCCCCATGAGGGCTTCGCCAGAGACTTTGAGCAGGACACGCTTGAATTTGAGAGACATAACAACGTTATAGGCAAGTGTGCGGCGGGTGACAAGTCACAACTTGCCACCCAACCAACAATCCAATTTAGCCGCGAGCAGCTGCTGCTACTTCTTCAGCGAAATTGCTTTCTTTTTTCTCAACGCCTTCACCCAATACGAAGCGGGAGAAGCCGGTGATGGCAACTGGTGCGCCGATTTCTTTTGCAGAATTTGCAACGAAATCAGAGATTTTGGTTTTGCCATCGATTACGAACACTTGCTCCAGCAATACGACTTCTTCGTAGTATTTGCGGATGCGGCCTTCGACCATTTTCTCGATGATATCAGCCGGTTTGCCGGAAGCTTTAGCTTGGTCGCGGAAGATATTTCTTTCGCGTTCCAATGCATCGCCGCTCACTTCTTTCGTGGTCAACGCATCAGGACGTGCAGCCGCGATATGCATCGCGATTTGCTTGCCGAGTGCTTCCAGTTTCGCTTGATCGCCAGTGGATTCAACAGCCACCAAAATACCGATTTTACCGAGACCTGGAGCAACTGCTGCATGCACATAGCTTGCAACAATGCCGTTATTCACGGTGAGTTTCGCAGAGCGACGCAAGGTCATGTTTTCGCCGATTGCAGCAATCAGGTTAGTTACATCATCAGCAACGGTTGCACCGCTTGCACCTTTAGACGCTTTGAGCGCTTCCACATCGCCATTTACTTTGAGCGCTTGGGTTGCAATTTGGCGAGCAGCCGCTTGGAACTTCTCGTTACGCGATACGAAATCGGTTTCCGAGTTCAGCTCAATCACTGCGCCGGTTTTGCCTTCAACAGCAACCGCGACCAAACCTTCAGCCGCAATACGGCCGGATTTTTTCGCTGCGGCCGAGAGGCCTTTTTTGCGCAACCAATCGGTCGCTTCGTCGAAATTACCATTCGCTTCGACGAGTGCTTTTTTGCAATCCATCATGCCAGCGCCGCTGGTTTCGCGCAGTTTCTTTACTAATTCTGGGGTGACATCAGCCATATATATTCTCCTGTTTTTCTATAGATAGTGCGGTTAAGCGGAATTTAAAGCCGTGAGACTTTAAATTCCGCCAATCACTATTCTTTTGTGGTCGCTTTGCGTGATGGTTTTTTCTCAACCACAACGTCTGCTACTTTTTTCGTAGCTGCTGCTTTGGTGCGTGCTTTTTTGTCAGTCGCAGCAAGTTCAGCTTCGGAAGCCGCAGCGTTTTTCGTCACACGGTTTTTGCCATGGGCGATTTTCTTATCCTGCGGTGAGCTATCATTGGCTGCTGCTGGCAGATTTGCCGCAGCACCCAAATCAACGCCCGATGCATTGAGCGATTCGGAAATGCCCGAAAGCACCGCATCCGAAATCAGCTGGCAATACAGCGCGATCGCACGGGTAGCGTCATCGTTACCTGGAACTGGATAAGCGATACCATCTGGGTTCGAATTGCTATCCACAATTGCAACAACTGGAATGCCCAGTTTTGCAGCTTCTTGCAGAGCCAATTCTTCTTTCACGGTGTCGATGATGAAGATCAAATCAGGCTGTTTTGGCATGTCTTTAATGCCTCCCAATGAACGCTCCAATTTGTCGCGTTCGCGGGTCATTTGCAGCAATTCTTTCTTCGTATAAACGCTGTTTTCTTCAATGCCTTCCTCGTTTACTTTCGTCGTGCTCAATTGCTCGTCGAGTTGTTTGAGGGTTTTGATCGACGCGGAAACGGTGTTCCAGTTGGTGAGCATTCCGCCCAACCAACGGTGGTTTACATAATATTGACCCGAGCGTTTTGCAGCTTCTGCGATCAAATCCGAAGCCTGGCGCTTTGTTCCAACGAACAAAATACGGCCATTGCGTGCGGTTACATCTTGAACGGCTTTGAGGGCGCGATAGAGCATTGGAACGGTCTGTTGCAGATCGATTACATGGATCCCGTTGCGGATACCGAACAGGTATGGCGCCATTTTAGGGTTCCAGCGCATGGTTTTATGGCCGAAATGCACGCCGGCATCCAGCAATTCGCGGATATTGAACATGGGTAGTGGTTGTGACATCGTAGTTTTCCTTTATCGGTTAGACCTCCGCAAAGCTGAAAATCTCATCTCTGAGACACCGAAACGTGTTGCCACTCTCATGGAAAAACGCTTACCTTGCGTGAGAAATTAGTTAAATTACCCCCAATTGGGGAAGTGCGTTATAGCCGATACCTGCCCGTTTGCAAGCGTTTTGAGGAGAAAAACATGACTTTGATACTACTATTATGCATGGGAATCACCCTGCTGATCCTCATCACCGGCCTCATCGTTATGATAAAGGGCGGAAAAGCAAACGAAAAATGGAGCAATAAGCTAATGACCCTGCGGGTTGCAGCCCAGGCAGTTTGCATCGGTTTAGTTGCGCTTATTTTCTTGTTTGGTAGACACTAAATCACTCTCACGTCGGTGAACGCTGGCATTGCCTTTATTTCCCCTTATTCTTGCATTCATCAGCATCTATATAGTCGTCAAGTTGATGAGCTTTTTTAAGTTTTATTAGATTCATATAATCACAATGCCCGATATGAATCCCCGCCTCTTTCCCATTGATATAGCCCTTCAAGTACAACAAACCAGCTAGTATCAAAACTAATATTATTTCTGGAATTAATTTGCGCACAAATCCTTCTTTATTAGCTTCATCAATATGACGAAGACGGTTAACCAACGATTTTCGCGCCGGTTTTAGCAACCACTTCATCCTTAGTGATACCATCAGCAATCGTATGAATTTTGAGGCCACCCGGAACAACATCAAAAATACCCAATTCTGTATAAATTCGATCCACGACCGCAATACCAGTTAGTGGTAGTGTGCACTTAGGGGCGAGTTTGGAGGTGCCGTCTTTGCTGGTGTGCTCCATTAATACGATGATGCGTTTGACACCGGCAACTAAATCCATCGCACCGCCCATGCCTTTGACCATTTTACCAGGCACCATCCAATTGGCGAGATCGCCGGTTTCGGATACTTCAAGCGCACCCAAAATGGTCAAATCAATATGCCCGCCACGAATCATCGCGAAGCTGGTTGCATGGTCAAAGAAGCTGCCACCTGGCTCAACCGTCACCGTTTGTTTGCCAGCATTGATTAAGTCAGCGTCAACATCCGCATCTTTTGGGAATGGACCCATGCCGAGTAAGCCGTTTTCGCTGTGGAAAGTAATGTCCATGCCTTTGGGAATATAGTTGGCCACCAATGTCGGCATACCGATGCCGAGATTGACATAATAACCATCCTGAAGCTCATTTTTTGCGGCTAATTCGCAGATTTGTTCGCGGGTCCACATATTATGCGCTCACCGTTCTGCGCTCGATGCGCTTTTCGAATTGGGTGCCTTTGAAGATGCGTTGGACGAAAATGCCGGGGGTGTGGATGTGATCAGGATCTAGATATTTCCCTTCGGGGAGCAATTCTTCCACTTCCGCTAAGGTAATTTTACCAGCCATCGCCATAATCGGATTAAAATTTTGAGCCGTTTTGCGATAAAGCAAATTGCCTTTGGTATCGCCTTTCCAGGCTTTGACGATGGAAATATCGGCTTTGAGCGCACGCTCCATCACATAGGTTTCGCCGTCAAATACTTTGGTTTCTTTGCCTTCGGTAACGACAGTGCCTACGCCAGTTTTGGTATAAAATGCAGGAATTCCTGCGCCGCCAGCGCGGATACGCTCAGCTAAAGTTCCCTGCGGATTAAATTCTAATTCCAATTCTTTGTTTAAGAACTGGCGTTCGAATTCTTTGTTTTCGCCGACATAGGACGATAACATTTTTTTAATTTGGCGGGTTTGAAGCAAGATGCCTAAACCAAAATCATCCACACCGCAGTTATTGCTGATGAAGGTGAGGTTTTTTACTTTCGAATCGCGGATTGCCAAGATCGAATGTTCAGGAATACCGCACAGACCGAAGCCACCAGCCATGATGGTGATGCCATCTTTCAAGATGCCTTCTAATGCTTTCTGCGCGTTGGGGTAGATTTTTTTCATTGTTTGCTATATATATCAGTCGTTTAAGGGAATTGCACGCGCAAATAATTGTGGCATTAATGCAACTCACTTAAAAAGAGTTTTTGAGGTTAACGATTTTTTAAGAGGTACTACGCTTAAATGAAAAATGTCGGCAGGAATGTCGCAGAATTGGTAGAGAAAATTTAGCTAAAACCCAATCATTAGTTAACTTTTCATTAACATCTCTGTGTTATGATCGCTAAATGGAAACTGTTTTACAGAAGAGAACTTATATGGCTGAATTGTCGTTAGTGGATGTGATTAATCTAAAGAATAATCCCTCACGCGAATCGCGATTATTAGTAGCCGAAAAAGTCTGTGATCAATTTAATTCCCGCAATTTTACTGAAGAAGAAACGATTGTAGTCGCGGAAGTTTTCCGCCTGCTCGCCAAAGATGCCGAGGCGGTGATTCGCCAGGCGATGGCAGAAAAATTGAAACATAATTCCCGTTTGCCAGAAGATATCGCGTTTATGCTTGCCAATGATGTGATGCAAGTGGCGCTGCCGATTCTACAATTCTCCCCTGCACTTTCCGAAAATGACCTAATAACGATCGTGCGTGGCACAAAGGAACTGGCCAAATTATTGGCAATTACGCATCGCGATGTATTGACACCAGCGGTTTCGAAAGAGCTGCTCAATAAAAGACAAAGTATGATTGCTGAATCTTTATTACGCAATAAAGGTGCATTGATTGCAGAAGAAGATCTACAGCAAATTATACTGGATTATAGCCGCAATGAACCAATGCTTTCCGTATTGGTTGCACGTGACGATCTGCCTGCTTCGATCGCTGAAAAAATGTTGTCCATCGTAACCGGCGCACTCAAAGAAGAATTGATGAAAAAACATACGCAGGATGCGCATGTCATTAATGAAGCCGCTGACGAAGCACGCGAACAGGTTACCTTAAAATATGTGGCAATGCCTTCGGGTGCTGACCAAAAAAAGGAATTGGTGGATCATTTATACCGCTCGCAAAAATTAAATTCCTCGATGGTGATTCGTTCGATTTGCCTTGGCGATTTGGATTTCTTCATTGCCAGCATGGCAAAATTAACCAACTGGAAAAAAGCACGTATCGAACAGGCGATTAAAGATACTAACATGGAAGCGTTGCGCTTGCTCTATCGCACCGCCGGCTTCCCCGAAAGCATTCAAGATGCCACCTTGGCCGTGTTAATCCTGGTGTTGGATGAATTAAATAAGGGCCAAAAATCTGGCTCACCGGTATTAGCTGGGCGCATTATTGAGCGGGTCGTAGCTGCTGGTTATGACCGTTCCGTCAACAACATGTCCTATTTATTGACATTAGTTGGCAAGAAAACCTCAGTCGCCACCCTGCACTAGATTTGATATGATGAAAGCTATGAAATTAGATCATAACGACGTTTCAAGCCTGCTGGCAGACAACACTCCGGCCAATCAAATTGGCGTGGTGGAAAAAATGTCTCATCAATATACCGACCAAAGCGGTGAGCCTTTTAATAGCGAACAATCCGTATTAGCCGAAGATATTTTCCGCCTGCTAATGAAAAACGCTGAAACACACGTGCGTGCCGCATTGGCGCAGAACCTAAAAACTGCCGGCAACGTACCGCGCGATATTATTCTGAGCATGGCGAAAGACGTGGAAGAAGTGAGTATGCCTGTGCTTACATTCTCGGATGTATTAACTGAAGCTGATTTGCTCGAAATTATTCAAACCAGCACCGATGAAACCAAACATTTAGCAATTGCTGGCCGCCAAGTGGTCTCCGAAAAAATATCCGATGCGTTGGTGGAAACGGGCCGCGAAAATGTTGTGGCAAAACTGGTGAAAAACGAAGGTGCGGCGATTGCAGAAACCACCTTTAACAAAATCGTCGATCGCCACGCACAGAATGAAGCGATCGTACAATCCATGATCGAGCGTGGTTCATTACCTATCGCGGTTGCGGAAAAGATGATGGAAAAAGTTTCCGGTGTGATCCGCGATAAACTGAAAGAAAAATACGAAGGCCAGCTGGATAGCTCCAAACTCAATAAAGTGGTGGAGCAAAGCTTAGAAGTTGCAACGCTCAAATTGATGGGCTTGAAAACGACCGACAAGCAATTGGTTGGCCTCTTAAAATATCTCGGCGAAACCGGCAAACTTTCACCATTTACTGCGCTTTGTATGGGCGACTGGCATTTGTTTGAAGTGAGTATGTCGCGCTTAGCACGGGTGCCACTCAAAAACGTAAAACTCCTGCTTTCCGATAAAAGTGGCGAGGGTTTTCAATTACTTTACCTTAAGTCTGACCTACCAGAAAGCATGATGGAGGCAGTTGGACTTGCGGTCAAAGCGATGCTTGCTCTGGAGATGGCACAAAGTAACAATACGATCAAAATTATGCAGTTCAGCCCAGTAGAAGTGATGGAAAAAATGTCCGAACTTTCCGGCAAACAGGATGTTCCGAACGTGCATTATTTAATGACTATGATGCAGCACCATTTACGCGCATAAATTTTCGCTTCACCAGCTTCGTCACCGGCAATGCTTCCACCTGCAACACCGCATCTTCCTTAAGCGGCGGCAAATTCACCGGATGTTCCATCAACTCTTCATATACATCCAATGTTGCTTCCGTCATCTTGGTAATCGGGAATTGCTCTTTCGCATGAGCAATGCACTCTTCCGCCATTTCCAAGCGCGCGGCTGGGCGCTTCAGCGCCGCTAATGCAATATCTAGCGTTTCGGTGAGCGCTTCTACATCCCCCGGCGTGACCAACCAGCCGGTGCGGCCAGGCAGAATGGTTTCCAAAAACCCACCATGGTTCGTTGCGATTACGGGTTTACCCATCGCTTGCGCTTCGATCGCCACTCGGCCAAAGGCCTCAGGTTCTAACGACATACAAGCCACAAAACTCGCCACATGATAAGTGGCTGCCATGTCATAGGTATGTTTTACAATCCGCACGTTACCAACCAGGTCATATTCACGAATCATCTCTTCTAATTCTTCGCGGTAACTGGAGTGATTTTTATCATCGCCAATAATCAGGCAGAAGAAATTCCGGTGCGGTAATTTCTTTAAGCCTTCGAGCAAGAAGCTGTGACCTTTCCAGCGTGTCAGGCGTGCTGGCATCAAAATTACCGGCAGTTCGGATGGAATTTTCAAATAATGGAAGAGGCGCATCAGCCGTGCTTCCGTCATGTGGTTTACATCGAATGTTTCTAAGTCTACCCCACGCGGAATCATCACCAAGCGTTCGGGGTCGATCGAGTAATGATCCTTAATATGGCGTTCGATAAATTCCGAAATCGCGATCACCCGTTCGCCTTTGGTCATAATCGCGTTGTAATGTTTTTTGAAGCGCCCTTCGAGGTTATAGGTGCCATGGAAAGTCGTTACCAAATGGCAGCCGGCATTTTTTGCGGCATAATATGCACTCCAGGCCGGCGCACGTGAGCGCACATGGATAATATCAACATTATGCTCCTGCACGATGCGCTCAATATGGCGAATATTGGTATAGATATTCCACGGGGTCTTGCGATTAAGCGGCAACGTAATATGTGTAATTCCCGCCTGCTCCAACTGCCGCACCAGCGAGCCGCCGGAGGAAGCAACCAGCGGGATCATCCCCCGCTCTTTCATCGCAATCGCCATCTCTACGGTTCCGCGCTCTACCCCGCCAGATTGCAAGGATGGGAGCAACTGTAAAACAGTCACTTTTTTTGTATTAGCAGTCGAATTTTTGCGGCGAATTGCCATAAAGTTTTGAAGGTTAATCTGTTGAATCGTTTGCTTTTTCTACTCCCCTCCTATCCGAAATGCAAACGCAATTCGCGCAAATCGAATTGCTGCTTGAAGAAGGGGGTGGCCTATGGCACTCTCTTGGCATGAAACTCTTGTGGATTCTATGCCTTGCTCTCTTTTTGTCCCTGCCTTTAACCCTGGCAGCGCAAAATGCACCGCCACCCGGAGGTGCATATATCTCTATCGTTCCCCAAAACAAATATCCTAACGGACAGAATGACCCCAATGTGGCCGGCGAATGCTTGCCGATTAAAAATGGCTGGGTGCCACCTGTTTTTGGCAAAGCCTGCCGGATTTATGCTCCGGGCAATTTATCCAATGGCAGCAGCGCTAGTAGTAGTGGCAGCAACACGAGTACCAGCGCCAGCACAAGTGCCGGCAGCGGCGCAGGCGCGAGTGGAAGTGGTAGCAGTAGTGGTGGCGTTGTTTGGAGAAATAGCGCTGCTGTCACGTTTGGTGCTAGCAGCGGCGGGCGGTGGGAACCAAACCCCAATGACAATGGTGGTAGTAGCAGTAGTAGCAGCGGAGCAGATACGAGCAGCAGCGGCAGCACCAATAACCCCAATTGCCCAGTTCCCGGCACAGAAGATCCGATCCCTTGCGATGACAATGAAGAGTGCGCGAAAGATTGCGTGAATGGCACACCAATCTGCCTTGAATATGATGAGAATTGCGGATGCACTAAATGGGAAACGCCGCAAGATTGCCATTGTAAACCTAAATGCGATATTCCCGATCCGAATTATCCTTTCTGCTGTAAGGTCGCCGATAAATCTGGTTATCCTTGCCTAAAAGTGTGCACGCTTCCGAGCGGTGATACAGTCGATATCGAACAAAACCCGCCTATCTGCAGAAAATTTTCTGAATGCTGCTATGGCAAACGTGAGGATGATGGCAGTACTCCAAATTGCAGTAACAGTAGCATTCCTAGAAGCCCTAATTGCGATCCGGTCGAAACCGAACCCGGCGATCCGCGGGATTATTGTAAGATGAAGTGTGTAGATGTGTGCGAAGATAAGCAAGCAGTGCAGCGCACGAAAACTTCAAGCGATATTTTCCCTGAATGCTGTACACCGCCGATTCCTATCTCCATTGCCTGTGCTTGTTGTCGTGATGGAACCGCCAATAAACCTGCTTCGGATTATTGCGAATATTTCTTCCGTTTCTTTAGTTGTGATGATGCGACTCTTGCGTGCCCGAGTGATCCATCGCTCAACCAATGTGTGATGACAGTTGATAAAAAGAAGAATTGGGTAGAAGGTGACACCAGCCTGCCAGAATATGACCCGAACCATGATCCGTATTTGACCTTTGACCCGCGATTTAGCTTTTGCCAGGGTCAATGGAACAACCGTAATTGCCGCTATATCTGTCGTGGCCAAGGTATTTTGACCGGTAAAAATGCACCAACCATGGGCATCTGGGTGAAGGATTATATTGATAATAGCGGCAAACCGATTGAAAATAATTATGCCCTCGAAGTAGAAGGTAATTGTACAGACGATCAAGGCCAGGCAAAGCCTATCCCTTGGCCACCGGGGAATCAGCACCAAGAAAAATGTGGTGACCCGATTAGCAGCAGTGGCAGCAGTGCTAGTAGCAGTAGCGGCCAATAGCCTGCTTGTATTTTTACATGATTCTGTCTAAATCTGTCGGCCTATGACCATTACACCTGAAATTGTTAAGAAAGTTGCCCGCCTCTCGCGCCTCTATTTGAGCGAGGCAGATGTCGCGCATTATACCCAAGAATTAAACGGGATTATGAACTGGATTGAGCAATTGCAGGAAGTAAATACCGATGGTGTGGAACCAATGGCCGCCGTCGGCAATATGACCCTGCGTTATCGCGATGATGTGGTCAATGATGGCAACCAACAACAAGCCGTGCTCGCCAATGCGCCATCGTCTGATTATGGCTGTTTTGTTGTGCCGAAAGTGTTGGAATAAATGACCGCCCTCACCTCTCTCTCCATTAAAGAAGCCAGCGAAGGCTTAAAGAAAAAACAATTCTCGGCGAAGGAATTGGTAAACGCCTCGCTGACTGCTGTCGAAAATGCGAAGCATTTAAACGCCTTCATCGTCACCACCCCCGAAATCGCACTCAAACAAGCCGCCGAAGCCGATGCCCGCATCGCCAAAGGCGAAGCCCGTTTGCTGGATGGCATTCCAATCGGCGTGAAAGATTTATTCTGCACCAAGGGCGTACTCAGCAGCTCTTGTTCAAAAATTTTAAAAGACTTCAAACCGCAATACGAATCCACCGTCACCACTAATTTATTTAACACTGGTGGCATCATGATCGGCAAAACCAACATGGATGAATTCGCCATGGGTTCCGCCAACATCACCAGTTCTTATGGCAATGTGATCAACCCGTGGAAAAGCAAAAATTCGACCAAAGATTTAGTACCCGGCGGCTCGAGCGGAGGTTCCTCCGCCGCCGTCGCCGCACGTTTGGTGCAAGCTGCGCTTGGCTCCGACACTGGCGGCTCCATCCGCCAACCGGCTGCCTTCACCGGCACCACCGGTATTAAACCAAGCTATGGCAGATGCTCACGCTATGGCATGATCGCCTTCGCAAGTTCGCTTGATCAAGCCGGCCCACTCGCCCGCACAGTGGAAGATTGCGCATTAGTGTTAGAAGCTATCGCCGGCTTTGATGCGAAAGATTCTACCTCGCTCAACGCACCCGTGCCACAATGGGCAAAAAATATAAATCCAAATTTAAAGGGCAAGAAAATCGGCATACCAAAAGAATATATGCCCGATGGTTTGAGTGCGGAATTGAAAGCATTGTGGGACAAAGGCACCGAATGGCTGAAAGCTGCCGGCGCAGAAATTGTTCCCGTGTCACTGCCCCACACAAAATATGCACTCGCGACTTATTATATCGTAGCGCCCGCAGAAGCCTCCTCCAACCTCGCCCGCTTTGATGGCATGCGTTATGGTTTGCGCGTTACCGACGGCGTGAAATCGCTTGATGACATGTATGCAAAAACACGGGCCGAAGGTTTTGGCGCGGAAGTGAAACGCCGGATTTTGATGGGAACCTATGTGCTTTCAGCTGGCTATTACGACGCCTATTACAAAAAAGCACAGCGTGTACGCGCCTTAATTTCGCGTGATTTCGAACAGGCATTTGAAAAAGTGGATGCACTACTCACACCAACCGCACCAACACCTGCTTTCGCCATCGGCGAAAAAATGGAAGATCCGTTGACGATGTATTTGAACGACGTGTTCACCGTTCCTGCAAGCCTAGCGGGCGTACCCGCAATGGCAGTTCCGGCTGGTTTATCGAGCGATGGTCTGCCACTTGGTTTGCAAATTATCGGCAAACTTTATGATGAGCAAACGGTGTTTGATGTATCACGTGCGATCGAGCTTGCAGCGAACTTCACCGCCAAACCTTAATTCACTTCTCGCGCAATCCAGACCACTCGGCCGATGATATTGATATCAGTAAGAGGGCGAGTATGCGGTGCATAATTTAAATTGTCGGAAAGAATTTGCACTGTGCCATCGGGCTGCAATTCCAACCGTTTCACAATTAAACCAAACCCATCGAACAACACAAAGATACCAGCCGGGCTTGGTGTAGTTTCTTTGAGATTAATTAAAACAGTATCACCTTCCGAAAGCGTAGGCGCCATGCTATCGCCTTTGACATCGACTACACGCAACTCATTTGGATTGGCGTTTAGTTTTTGTTTCACCCAGTTGCGATTGAAGAAGAATGGTTTGTCATCTCGCTCTTGCGTTACCATGCTGGCACCCGCTGCTGAAGTTTCAACGGCGAGTGATGCAATCGATAAAATTTCATTCGATTTCTGTTCTGTTTTGGGATGTTTGCCACCGCCCCATGATTCTTCGCCATAGAGCAAATACGACATGCTGACACCGAGCGAATTCGCGACGGCGGATAATTTATGTGTGGTTGGATTGAGTGATTTTCCGCTCAACACATCATAGACAAAAGAACGCCCAACCTCTGCGTTTTCCGCCAGTTCGCGCGCATTCACTTGCGCACGTTCCATGGCAATGCGCAGGCGTTCGATCAAGGCCTGGTTCATTTCGTAGGATTCTTTTTTCTTCTTTTCTTCCACCTTTACATCCTAACGCAAATTTGTGACAATTCGACCAAAATATGAATACGCTAACACTCACATCGCTGTTGATCACGAAATTCTGCCATGATTTGGCGGGGCCTTTGGGCGGGTTGCAAAATGGGATTGAGTTCCTCGCGGAATCCGAAAGTTCGGATGCGGCGGAGCTACTCGGCCTTAGCAGCTCTGAGGCTTCCGCACGGTTGCAAATTTTCCGCAATGCCTATGGCACGTTTGCGTTGCAGAGCCCTGCGAATGCGGCAGAAATCGAGCAAATGGTGCATGGGTTTTTAAAACAAACCAAACTTGCGGCGAATATAAATTTGACCGGTTCGCTTACCCAACAAACTCGCAGTGCATTGTTGCAGCAAGTGCTCATCGCACATCAATTATTGATTTATGGCGGGCGGTTGGAGATTAGTTGTAATGGCAAACAGCTCACCGTAAATGGTTCGGCCGAAAAAATGCATGATGATGCAGAGATCAAAGACTTGCTCATGGGCTCTGGTGCGCTCAAAATTTCGGAGAGTGCTACCCCGAAATTAATTCATGCATTATATTGGCGCGAATATGCCAATGTGAACAATCTCAAATTTAATTCCCGTTTTGAGGCAAATCAGTTCCATTTTACGACAGTTTGGTAGCTCCTAAGCCATTGATACTACAATCGAATTCGCTATAATTTCGGCATAGCAACGATTGGCATTTCAAAGGTTTCGGCAGCGTTATGGATGACCTGATTGGCGAGTTTCTAACGGAGACCAATGAGAGCCTCGGCTTGCTAGATATCGAGCTCGTGAAGCTCGAAAAAAATCCAGAAGACCAACAAATACTCGGCCTCATTTTCCGTGTGATGCACACAATCAAAGGTACGTGCGGATTTTTAGGTCTGCCACGCTTAGAACATGTCGCGCACGCCTCCGAAAACGTGATGGGCAAAATCCGCGATGGAGCAATGACGGCAACACCGGAAGTGATCTCACTGGTGCTCACTTCGATTGATCGGATTAAAGAATTGATCCAGAAACTGGAGGAATTGGGCAAAGAACCCGAGGGTGATGATACTGAAATTATCAATCTGCTCAATGCGTGTGCGGAAAGTTGCGGTGGATCGCTTTCTGGTAGTGCGCCACCACCGCCAACGCCAGTGGAAGCGATGCCGATGGATGATGTGGAAACGGATGCGGGTGGGAATGTGTCGCTTGAGGAATTGGAGCGGATTTTCCAGAATACGCCGGTGGATGCGGCGATTGCGGCGAATGTAATTGTGCCGGTAAAACCAACACCTAAAAAAGCACAGCAAGATGCGGTGGCGGAGGGGTTGAAGGCGGTTGAGCAGCATGGTGAGGGCGGCAATGTTTCCGGGCAGAGTATTCGGGTGAATATCGATGTACTGGAAAATTTAATGCAGATGGTGAGCGAGTTGGTGCTGACGCGCAATCAGTTGATTCAAATCGCACGCAACCGCAATGACCCGGAATTTATTACGCCGATGCAGCGTTTGAGCCACATCACAACTGATCTGCAAGAAGGCGTAATGAAAACACGGATGCAGCCGATTGGTAATGCCTGGGCGAAATTTCCACGGCTGATTCGTGATCTCGCATTGGAGCTGAAGAAAAAAATTGAGCTGAAAATGTTGGGGGCGGAAACAGAGCTTGATCGGCAAATGCTTGAGATGATTAAAGATCCGCTGACGCATATGGTGCGTAACTCGGCCGATCATGGCTTAGAAGGGCCGGATGAGCGGCGGGCGGCGGGGAAGAATGAAGTCGGTACGGTGACGCTGAGCGCCTATCATGAAGGCGGGCATATTCTGATTAAGATTATTGATGATGGCCGTGGGATTAATATTGAGCGGGTGAAGCAGAAGGCACTCGCCAATGGCATCGCAACGCAGAGCGAAATTGATCAGATGAGTGAACAGCAAATTTGCCAGTTCATTTTTAAAGCTGGGTTTTCGACGGCGGAAAAAGTGACTTCGGTTTCTGGGCGTGGTGTTGGGATGGATGTAGTGATTACCAACATCCAAAAAATTGGCGGTTCGGTGGAATTATTTTCGGTGCAGGGCAAGGGCTCCACATTCGTTATTAAGTTGCCACTCACGCTCGCGATTATGCCGGCGTTGGTGGTGGAATGCTCTAAGCAGCGATTTGCGATTCCACAGATTGGTGTGAGTGAGATTGTTTCGATTTTTACGGAGGAACCGAAAGATTATGTGATTGAGGAAATCAATGGCTCGAAAGTGCTGCGGCTGCGCGAACATTTATTGCCACTCTTTTCGTTGCAACAATTATTGCAATTGCCGGAACAGAGTGCACAGGCAGAAGAATTATTCGTCGTGGTTTGCCATGTCGCTTCTTATGAATTCGGGCTGATTGTCGATCGCGTGTTTGATACGGAAGAGATTGTGGTGAAGCCGGTCGCGCCGGTGTTGAAGGCGATCGAGGTTTATTCTGGTGCCACGATTTTGGGTGATGGCAGTGTCATCATGATTTTGGATCCGAATGGAATTGTAAAAACGGCGGGAATGGCGAATCCTAACGGTACGAAAGATGATGCAGCGAATGAGAAAAAAGGATTTATCGAAGATCAACTTGTTACATTTCTGGTGTTTAAAGCGGGCGGCAAAACCACAAAATGTGTACCGCTAGAATTGGTTTCGCGGTTGGAGGAAATTAAGGCCGATACGATTGAGTGGTCGGGCCATTCGCAAGTGGTGCAATATCGTGGTGATTTGATGCATTTGATTACGCTCGATAGCAATTATACCATTCCTGAAACGGGCATTGTGCAGGTTGTTGTGTTCTCCGATGAAGGCCGCATTTTAGGGGTGGTGGTAGAGGAAATTCTTGATATCGCCGAAGCCTATATGGAGGTGAAGGGGACGAATGTGAACACGGGTTCATTGGGCAGCTTGATTATTAATGAGAAGAGCACCGATTTGCTAGATATCGGCCATTTCTTCGCGCAGCATTTTAAAGATTGGCACAAAGCGGAAGCGGAAAAAGAATCCGACCAATCTGCAACACATGTGTTGTTAATTGATGACAGCCCGTTCTTCCGCAAATTTATGAAGCCGATTTTAACTGCTGCGAAATATCGGGTGACAACGGCGGAAAGTGCCATTCAGGCGGTGGAATGGATTGAAGGCGGATTTACCTGCAACGCCATTATCACCGATATCGATATGCCGGAAATGGATGGCATCGAGTTCCTGCAAAAATTCCGTAGCATGGGCAAACAGACGCCGGTGGTGGCACTTAGCTCATTTTCGAATGATGAAATTTTGATGAAAACGGATGATGTGAAATTTGACGGCTATGTGTCGAAAGCCAATCGCGATGCGTTGGTTGCGACGTTGGGTAAAATATTACAGGCGGAGACGGTATGAATAATCTCGTAGTCGCCAACAAAACGAAATTACGGGCGGCAGATAGCATCAAAGATTTTGTGACGATGAGGGTGGCGGGGCAGCTTTTTGGTATTCCGGTGATGCTGGTGCAAGATGTGTTGCGGCCACAAAAAATAACGCCGATTCCGTTGGCGCCGAAAGAAGTGGCGGGCTCGCTCAATTTACGTGGGCGAATTGTGACGGCGATTGATGTACGCAAACGGTTGGGGCTTGAGGCACGGGCGGAGAAGGAAAAATATATGCTGGTCGCCGTCGAGCATAAAAACGATATTTATAGTTTAGTGGTGGACAGTGTGGGTGAGGTGTTGAGCCTTTCTATTAAAGATTTTCAGGCAAACCCAACTAACCTGAATCCTAATTGGCAACAGGTTTCGCTGGGAATTTACAGGCTTAAAGAGGAACTCCTTATTGTACTCGATGCTGAAAATCTGTTATCATTTGATGTGAGTGGGAAAAGGTAGGCGATATGGCAAAAACAGCATTAGTCGTTGATGATTCGAAAGTAGTGCGGTTATTTGCACGGCGAATTCTGGAGGAACTTGGGTTTAGAGTGCAAGAAGCAGAAGATGGCCAAGCCGCCCTCACCAACTGCAAAGCCGAATTGCCTGGCTTCATATTGCTCGATTGGAACATGCCGGTGATGAATGGTTTGGAATTTATTCAAGCCTTCCGCAAATTGCCGAAAGCGGATACGGTTCCGGTTATTTTCTGCACCACCGAAAATGAAATGGCCAAAATCATGACTGCGCTCGAAAATGGTGCGAATGAATATATTATGAAGCCGTTTGATAAGGAAATTCTCTCCGGCAAATTGTCGCAATTAAATATCACTCCCTAAATGTCTATTCCTACCAAGCCCCGTATTCGTGTGATGATGGTTGATGATTCCTCTGTCATCCGCGGAATGGTGACACGTGTGCTTGAAGCCGCAAACATTGAAGTGGTCGCCACCGCCGCCAGCCCCGCCGCCGCACTCACCATTTTAAAACGCCCAGCGCCACATAAAACCGAAGTCGATATTTTGATTCTCGATGTGCAGCTTTCCGGCAAAGGCGATGCCTCAATCATCAAAGAATTCCGCAAAATCGATCCGGCGATTCACATCATCATCGCCGCCACGCTCAATGAAACCAACGTGCTAAATAGTATTGATGCGCTCGAACAAGGGGCCGATGAACTGGTCGCCAAACCAAGCTCACGTAAGGCTCCCGGCGAAACGGAAAGTTTTGTGCGCGAACTGCTCACCAAAGTAAAAAAACTGGCGGGCATTGCGGAAGAATATGTCGCCGCACCCGACATAAAACTTACCGCACCGGCAACAACGTTCCAGCCGGAACACGAAATACATTGCGCATTGCGCCCTGCCCCCGCTTTTTTTCGCCCAAAAGCATTAGCGATTGCCAGTTCCACTGGTGGACCAAAAGCATTGCAGATTTTGTTTGAAGGTTTGCGCAAACGTGTCGGCGATATTCCTATTTTTATTACCCAACATATGCCGAAAGATTTTACCGCCTCGCTCGCCTCACAACTCGGGAAAGTTTCGGGCTTGCCGAGCGGCGAAGGCAAAGAGGGCGAAGTGGCATTGGCCGGCCATATTTATCTCGCACCGGGTGATTATCATATGCTGGTGCAAAAGCATGGGGCGCAGTCTGTCATTCGCTTGAACCAAGGTGAACAGGAAAATTTCTGCCGCCCAGCCGCAGACCCGATGTTACGCAGTTTATATTCTATCTATGGTAAAGATCTGCTAGTCGTGGTACTAACAGGCATGGGCCAAGATGGCCTTTTGGGTGCGAAGATGATTGCAGAGAATGGCGGAATGGTAATCGAGCAAGACAAAGCCAGCAGTGTGGTGTGGGGCATGCCGGGAGCCGTTGCCAAAGAAGGAATCTGCACCCAGATATTACCCGTTTCACAATTGGCCGATGCCATTGTCAAAATTTGTAATGAGCCTGCAGTATGACGATTGAGCCCCAAGATTTTGATTATTTATCGCAGCTCATCCAAGAGCGCTCTGGCTTGGTATTAACCGAGGATAAACATTACCTTCTCGAATCCCGTTTGCTTCCTATCATCCGCCGCTTGAAACTTGATTCGATCACCGCCTTAGTTGCCGATCTCAAACGCAATCCGCTGCCGGAAACATTGGTCGAAATCACTGAGGCGATGACCACCAACGAAACCTCATTCTTTCGTGATGCGAAACCCTTCGAACAATTCCGCCAAATCACCCTGCCCCATTTGGTGAAGCACGCCAAAAACAAAAAAATCCGTATCTGGAGCGCCGCTTGCTCCACCGGCCAAGAACCCTATTCACTTGCGATGTGCATTCTCGAAGAAGCTGCTAAACTGGGCGATGTTGAAGTGGAAATCGTGGCAACCGATCTCGCAAACCATGTGCTCAGGAAAGCTGAAGACGGTGTCTATACGCAATTTGAAGTGCAGCGCGGATTGCCGGTATTGCTGATGGTCAAATATTTCGAGCAGCGTGGTGATAAATGGCGTGTTCGCGAAAATGTGCGCTCGCTGGTGAGCTATAAACAAGCCAACTTGCTTGAAGATGTGAGCGGGCTTGGCCAATTCGATATGGTGTTCTGCCGCAATGTGTTGATTTATTTTGATGTGCCGACCAAAGCCAAAGTGCTCGCAAACATCCATAAGCAAATGTTGCCACACGCCGTTCTTTCCGTCGGCAGTGCTGAAACGCTCTATGGCATCACCGAGAAATTTAAAGCCGCTTCCCCCGATGAAAAACATCGCGGGCTTTATTTGCGCCAGGAATATACCGGCAGTTTATAGCTTGGGGCTTGCAGCCATTTATTTCTGGCCTATATATACCCCATGAGCTCTCTCACCCCCAAACAGATCGTCGCCGAACTCGACCGCCATATCATCGGGCAGACCCAAGCCAAACGTGCAGTCGCCATCGCGTTGCGTAATCGCCATCGCCGCCAATTGGTGGTGCCTGAAAGTATGCGCGAAGAAATTATGCCGAAGAATATTTTGATGATTGGCCCCACCGGCTGCGGCAAAACCGAAATTGCCCGCCGTCTTGCGAAACTTGCCAACGCCCCCTTCATCAAAGTTGAAGCCACCAAATTTACCGAAGTCGGTTATGTCGGCCGTGATGTCGATTCGATCATCCGCGACCTCGTCGAAACCGCGATTGATATGGTGCGCGAACAAAAACGCAAAGAAGTAGAAATTAAAGCCCAAGCCGCTGCTGAAGAGCGTGTGCTTGCCGCTTTAGTTGGCGAAAATGCGAGCGAGGAAACCAAAGCGAAATTCCGTGCAATGCTCCGCACCGGTGAATTGGCTGAACGCGAGATTGAAATTGATGTTGAAGATGCGCCACAAAACGGCATGAACTTCATGGATATCCCCGGCATGCCCGGTGGCCAAATGGGCATGATCAATATCAGCGACATGATTGGCAAAGCCGTCGGCGGCAGCCGCACCAAACGCAAAAAAATGACCGTCGCCGAAAGCTATGAAGTGTTGATGGACGAAGAATCCGACAAACTCATCGACGAAGATAAAGTCATCCGCGAAGCCCTCGAGAGTGTCGAACGCGACGGCATCGTCTTCCTAGACGAAGTCGACAAAATCGCCGCCCGCAGCGAAACTAGAGGCGGCGATGTCAGCCGCGAGGGTGTTCAGCGCGATTTATTGCCGCTCATCGAAGGCACTTATGTGCCAACTAAACACGGCATCGTCAAAACCGACCATATCCTTTTTATCGCAAGCGGCGCTTTCCATTTAGCTAAACCTTCGGATCTCTTACCCGAACTCCAAGGCCGCCTCCCCATCCGCGTAGAGTTAGAGCCATTAAACCAGCAAGACTTAGTCCGCATCCTCAAAGAACCCGAAGCAAGCCTGATCAAACAATACCAAGCATTGCTCGCCACCGAAAAAGTAACCATCACCTTCACCGACGAAGGCATCGAAACCCTGGCCAGACTCGCCGCCGACGTAAATAAAAACGTCGAAAACATCGGCGCCCGCCGCCTACATACTGTGCTCGAAAAGCTCCTAGAAGAAATCAGCTTCACCGCCACCGATAAGCCAGACACGACGGTCACCATCGACGGCGCTTATGTAGAAAAAGTTCTAGCGGATATTACCCGCAATATGGATCTGAGTAAGTTTGTACTCTAACCACCTTCTACAAATATAAAACTCAGCCGTCATTTAGAACGCAGTGAGAAATCTGCAAACATGTACTTCAGATTTCTCACTGCGTTCTAAATGACAGACTGTATACGGCAACAAAAAAGGGCGGCCCGAAGACCGCCCTTTTTCTTATTCTTAAGCCAGTAAGCTTAACCGCTCACACGTACGCGCAGAACGCATACTGCTTGATCTTTACCAGATTGGTAAGCAAAGGCAGCATTATTACAAGCTGCGTCTGCAGTACTACCAGCATATGGAGTTGCATCAGCTGTAGTACTACCAAACGGAGTATTTTCACCTGAAGCTAAAGAGCGTACAGATCCGGTATTAGAGATACCATCATCACGCTTTTTATCAACAGCAGCCGCAGTACCTGCAGGAATAACAGGAGTTGAGTTAGCACTAGCGTTATAACCAGCGAGGTTATAGAACGTTGTTCCACCAACTCCACCAAGCATCACATAACCAGCAGACTTACCTGCAGGTAGTGCCGTACCAGGCAATGCTGCAGCAGCAACAGGTGTATATGTACCTGCAATTACACCAACTACTCCCAGCTGATTCCAAGCGACCAGACTTTCATCCGAAGTGGCTACAGCTGCAACATAGTCGATATTGCCGTCACCGACGCTACCAGTGCCTGTGGTCGAAGCCGTACGGGCCGTTGTTTGTGAGAAGGTAGGTGTCTGTGCAACCGTGCAATCGCCAGGCAGACAGTCATATTTCGCACGGAAAGCGTTAAAGCCTGCGTCAAATTGATCCAACTGGGTCATTTGTGCGCGGATTTTAGCAGCTGTGATCAAGGATTGGCCGGCCAATACGCCGCCCACGATCAAGCCGATAATTACTAACACGATGGACAATTCAACTAGCGTGAACCCCTTCTGTGAAGCTTTTTTGTTTGGTTGTTTTTGAATCATAATAGTCCCCTCGCGTAAAAAATTGTTAACGTCGTCTTAACGGCCACTATACTTTAGTTGTTTTCAAAATAAAAGCACAAACATTTGATATCGCCATCTTTTTCCTTACTGCAAGATTAATTTTTGTTAAAATTTTAGCTGCTTTTTAAGGGCCCTTTCGCTAGATTTAGCCATGGTGTTGCCGGAGTTGACCTTTTATCATTTTGTAGCGGCGGGGGTGGCGCTCTATATAGTGCGCGCTTGTTTATTGGCGGTGGCACGAGGTTTGCGGCATTGGCGAGCGAAGCGTCATTTTAATCGCTATCAGTCCGAACGCGATGCTTATTATAATAGTTCCACCGGCTCGCGACCCAATTCAGAACGACGCACTCAAACACCTTATACACGCCAGGCAGAGTCGCTCGACTATGTAAAAGATAAAGATACGAGGATTGAAGATATCGCGCAGCCGAAAGGTTTTTGGACAAAGCTGGTGATGAATGAAAAAATGAATTTGATTCGTGAAATTATACGCATCTCAAATTCGGCCAATCATAAAGGCTATTGGCAAGACAGGATCGAAGCGCAGAAAAACATCGAAGGAAAGCGCCAAGTTGGCGGCGATGATTCGCCGCAGCGTTAGTGTTTTATATAATACAGTTTACTAGCCCATATAAAGAATGTGGCGTAAGCCCGTCTTCGCTAAGTGGCTGCGCCGGGCAGGCTCGCCCGTAAAGCCGTGCTCTTGCCTGGCTGCGCCAGGCGTAGCCCGGAGGGCAAAGCCTGGTGCCGCTTAGGTGAAACTGCACTCGATATAAAAAGCCTAGATAAACTGCCTTTTTGCTGTCTTAGCTAGTAGACTTTGTAGCAATTCCTTGTAGCAGTAGCAATAAAATATGTGGTAGATACGGCTAGACACACAATTTTTGGAACAAGAATCATTACGTGATAGAGGCATAGCTACTATGGACACAAAACAGCAAAAGAAACCCGATTATCTAACAGGCGTCTTCCCCTATTATGATGCTGAAAAGGTGGGCAGTGATGACTTTCATTCGTGTCTGGTTTTTATAGACAATAGGCTTGGTGATGAGGAGCCCATTGAAAAGGTTAGTGAATATCTGAAAACAAATACTTGCTCAAAGAACATGATAAATAGCATCTTTGATGAGGTTAAAGATGGTATGGAGCTGAATCTAGATGATTTTCCTAAGTCATTTAAATCCTATCAGCAATTGATTAACAAAAAGCCCCTAACTTATAAAGTTAGAGAAGGAATCATTTCACATGAAGATGTTGGTACTGATAAAAAGAACTATCAAGAGATGCCACTAAGTAAAGCCCTTCTATCCAGTGTCTTTTTTCTTTGTATTGCTGATAATTATTTGAAGGAAGAAGCAGACTCTCTTGAAGCTGAAAAGAACTGTGTTAAGACAGAACACGGTGATTTTATAGCTTCTAAGAATCAGAGAAGGAGAGATTTCGAGCAGTTTATTGCAAAGGTTTATAATGATTTTAAAAGCCATTTATCTGAGCATTGATACATGCTCTATAATGGCAGCATAAGTGGTGTTTTGCCTTTTCCCATTACACCATGCTTGCTTTAGATTTCAGCCATCTTGAGCTGTTTTAATGGCTACTATGGACAGTTATATTTATGACCCTGAGAGAGCAGAGCGGATCAATAAGGATGCTCTAAGCCTCCTGCTTGATATGCTACAGGAGTATGAAAATCAGATAACCCCTAAACATGAAGCCGTATTATCTGCTCTCATAAGAGGGTTTACGGATATTTATTTCAATAGGCTAACTGGTGATTATGTTGCTCCATTATTTACAGGTGGAGGGAAGACAACTGCCATCATAGCTTGGTTGGCAGCATTGAATAAACACAGGGGTAAAGATCACATCCCTGTTATAGTTTCTGCTGCTAAGGTGGAAGCTATTTGCCAACTCAAAAAAGACCTTGTTGCGAGAGGCATAGTTGCAGAGGATATTTATCTAAAACATGGGGAAATAGGAGCATCAGAGGATTCAAATGTTGGTGTGCCTCAGGGTGGTGTGCTAGTGATATTGGTTACACACACTAAGCTGATTCCTAGACATATAGGCAATGGAATCCTGAAGGGTACTAAGAACAAGAAGCAACTTATTATCTATGATGAAAGCTATCTCAGGAATGAATCAATTACTTTAGACTGGGATGAATTACATAAAGAACTAGAAAATAAACACCTAGAGGATTCCACTCATAGAGTAATCAGAGAGTACATATCTCTCATTTCCGAAGGGAAGAGTAAGCATCCTAGAGGCATCAGCTTTAAGAGAGGCTACACTTATGGATTCGAAGACATTCGCATCAAGCTAGCAGACCTCAGTGAGCAGCCTTTAAGAGTGTATCACGATGAGCGAAACCATCTCATTCAGGGTATTTATAAAAAGCCTATACCTAAAACAAGTATCATATCACTGGATGCTTCATATCCAGTTAGGAAGCTGCTTCATTGGGATAATAAGCTAAAGAATTTATTCTCTAAAAGAGGTTATAAAGCCTCATATAAGAATGCTAAGGACTACTCTCAACTGCAGCTTAATTTAATAAAGCATGAGACCACTGCTACGGCTCTCAGGAGGATAAATAAACAAGGTGAAGATAGCCTAATCATTCAGGAGCTAAAGCACCTTCTAAGCCTGATCCCTTCAGAAGAAGCTGTCCTGATATTCACTCTCAAGAAGATAAAGCCGCATATTGAAGCATTGTTAAAAGCTGAAACAAAACTCACCCTGCCTGATGGTAAACAGCGTATCAATTTCATCACATGGGGCAAGGAAACTAGCCTGAATGATTTTGCTCACTGCAAGAATGTGATTCTAGTGGGGGTGTGGAATAAACCAAGCCATGTTTATAGCGGTCAGTACCTAGCTCAATTAGGGGATATAACAAAAGAGGCTTCCTTCGATATTGAAGATGATATGAGACAATCAGAGAGGCTACACCTTATCTATCAGGCGCTATCAAGGGGAAGCTCTAGGAAGACAGTAAACGGCTTTGCAGAGCCTATGAGAGCCTTTATTCTGCATGATAAAACAATCACAGGACTGGAGCAGGTATTTCCTAATGCACCCTACAAGAAGTTTGATCCCCTAGGCTATGACCCTAAAAATACTGAAGCAGCCATAACCCTGTCACCTGAGACTGATAATGAGAAACAGGAGGATGAGAGGATTTACTTCGATAAAATACTGATGTTGGATAAAAGGAGTCTCAAGGCTGTAAAGGCTGTCCTAGAAGATGTTGTTGAACAGCGGCAGAGTGGCAAGCAAAGAAGGCACGATGAAAAGCTAGATGTGCATCTATCCTGCCTTGTAGCAAACTTGATAGAAGCTATTAGGCACTGTTAACAAACCTGTATTTTTATGATATAGGTTATGGCGAAAGGGAGATTTTTGCCATGAACAAGCGCTTATATCCTGTGTCTCGCGAGGTTTTCGATCTTGAAATTCGTCCGATTATTGAGGCGGTGACA
>CAIJLX010000068.1 GCA_903821695.1 uncultured Alphaproteobacteria bacterium
ACGAATTTCAAGATCGAAAACTTCGCGAGACACAGGATATAAGCGCTTGTTCATGGCAAAAATCTCCCTTTCGCCATAACCTATATCATAAAAATACAGGTTTGTTAACAGTGCCTAATATCTGATATCTGCTCTTCAGTAGGTTTGCCACGTTGTATATAAGTGGTCCATAATCTATCGAACAATGCCATAAAAGGATCTCTATAATAAAAGTCCATAATACTGCAATAATAGTTAACAAATAGTTAACTATTTGGCAAAAATCTAAGCAGCATCACTTTTTTCTGATAGTTCATACGCAGAAATGATCGCCTCTGAACTTGCGAAACGCACTTCTTTCGCATTCGTCACTGCCTTCACATCTTCGAGGACTGGTGCAATCTTCGCCTGAAGTGAGGAGGACATTACAACAAATTCTAACGGCCATTTAATGGAAACTTTTTTCTCCGCCTTAATCGCCCGCACCGCATCAAGCACTTCAACTGCTGCGGTGCCGGACGCTTCCGCTTTTTCATCGATGAAATAAGCAGTCGCTTTCGGCCACGTGTTGCGAGAGTGGATCGAATGTTTGGCGGGGAAGAGGTTTTGATAAAGTTCTTCGGTGATATGCGGCACGAAGGGAGCGAATAATCTCAACACGGCTTCTAAACAGAGTGCCGTAGCATGATGCGCCGAAGCGGCGGCGGGGCCTTCGCCATAGGCACGGACTTTGATCATCTCTAAATAATTATCACAGAAATCTTTCCAGAAAAAATCTTCGATATGTTCGCGGGCTGCGCAATATTCATATTCCACAAACTCTGCTGTCGCTTTTTCGATCGCTCTGCTGAGACGCGTGATAATCCAGCGGTCGAGTGGCTCAGTAACTGCTGAAAGCTGCGGTGCACCCTTTACTTTTTCCAAATGTATCAAGGCGAATTTCGATGCGTTCCACAATTTATTCACCAGCTTATTGCCGATTTTTAATACATCTTCCGAAAACGCCGTATCCGAACCAAGGCGCGATGTCGAAGCCCAATAACGCACCGCATCGGAGCCTTTTTCCTCAATTAGCGAGGTCGGCGTAATCACATTGCCTTTCGATTTGCTCATCTTGGTTTTATCCGCCGCCAAGCACCAGCCAGAAATCATCAAATTTTTCCAAGGAATCGTATCCTCATGCAGATGCGCTTTTACAATCGTATAAAACGCCCATGTCCGAATAATCTCATGCGCCTGCGGCCGTAAATCAGCAGGGAAGAGTTGTTTGTGCCGCGCAATGTCCACCGCGAAATCTTTGTTGATCGCTTTGGAAGAAAGTTGTGGGGATACAGAACTGGTTGCCCATGTATCCATGACATCCATATCCGGTGTTACTTCGTCTTTCTTATAACCTTTCGGCAAATCAACGAGTGGGTTTACCGGCAATTGATCTTTATCAGCGACAAGAATTTTTCCTTCTTCACCGGCACGCTTCGAATACCAAACCGGGAATGGCACACCGAAATAACGTTGGCGTGAAATGCACCAATCCCAATTTAGGCCATCGATCCATTGTTCGATGCGGATGCGCATATATTCAGGACGCCAGATGCATTGGCGGGCTTTTTCTTTGAGTTGTTCTTTTTGATCGAGAATTTTGATGAACCATTGGCTGGTTGGCAAATATTCAACCGGCGCACCAGAGCGCTCGGCGCATTTTACAGCATGGGTGATTGGTTTTTGATTGATGAGGCAGCCGAATTCTTTGAGCAGTTCAATTGTTTTTTGGCGTGCACCGGGATATTTCGGATCGGCGTTTGAAACTTTGAGATTATTTAATTCTTTGAGTTTGTGATCGAGCGTCGAGCAATAAGCGCGCTCTTTTTGTGGTTGCAACCAATCGCCACTCAAATCGATTTTACCGAATTTATTTAAAACAATCCGCATCTGCAGATTATGTTTCTTCCACCACATAATGTCGGTTTCATCGCCGAATGTGCAGCACATAACCAACCCGGTGCCTTTTTCTTTGTCCACTTTTTCATCGGCGATAATAGGGACGACTACACCAAACAACGGAGTGACGGCTTTTTTGCCTTTGTATTTCACGGCGTCATCCGGGTGGCACATCAATGCAACGCATGCAGCCAGCAATTCCGGGCGCGTTGTCATGATGGTTACTTTTTGGATGTCGTTCCATTTAATGGTGGAAGGATCGGTGTTTTCATCGACGATGCCGAACGGAATATCATTGGCGAAACTTGGCAGTTCTTTGTCTTCGATTTCAGCTTGGGCGATCGCAGTTTGATCGACCGGATCCCAGAGCATTGGTTGTTGTTGTTTATAAGCGCGCTCTTTTTTGTAGAGGTCCAAAAACGACATCTGCGAGATTTTGCGGCTCTCATTGCTGATGGTTTGGTATTCTTGTTTCCAATCGACCGAGAGGGCTATCGATTTAAATAGGATGCGGAATTCATCTTCGGCTTCGACGACTACTTTTTCGCAGAGCTTGATAAAATCCTCGCGGCTCATATCGACTGCGCGTTTCTTTTCTACTTTTTCGACGAGGCGTTCGGTCGGCAGGCCATTATCATCAAAGCCCATCGGGTAGAACACGTTTTTGCCCGTCATACGTTGGAAGCGGGCGACGAAATCGGCTTGGGTATAACTAAATATGTGGCCCATATGCAGCAGGCCGCTGACCGTTGGCGGTGGCGTATCAATCACGTAATTATTGCCGCCATTTTCTTCCCACGCATAGACGCCATCCTTGAACCACTGTTCTTGCCAGCGTTTCTCGGCTTCTTTCGGGTTATAGCGTTCGGGTAAGGTCATAGGCGCGGCAAAATAGCGGGTTTGCGCTAATTTGCAAGATCAGGGCTAGGGCTATCCGCAATTTTACGCCGGCGGGCATTTAATAGCTTACGGTTTTTGTGGCATTCGACGGTCTCTTCGTCGAGATCCAGCTCCTCTTCCAACCACTCGGCGATTTCTTTTTCAGGGCGTTCATGGCGGCGGGTGGCGATGATGATGCCTAAGCCCCCCGGAATATAATAGACCATATCGCTGATACTATCCGGGCTGCCATCGCCCGCTTCCAGTGTAATATTGCTAATGCCATCATCCGAAAGCCCATCCTGTGCGGCGGCTTTGATGGCGATTAACAGACCGAAATCTGGTGCTTCATCGGCAGCGGTGTCAGCCCAATAGAGGTCTAGTTTTTCAGGTTTGGGGTTGGTTCGTAATAGGTCGCGTAATAATTGGAGTAAATCTCTATCCGCGGCTTCGAGTATTACTTCATTCTTCATGCCGTTAGCATAGCATCTTCGATATGAAATTCCACCGTTTCCCGGTTATTCCAGCTATTTATCTTCAATTTCCCGGCCAAATGGAACGATTGCTGGCGAGCATTGAGCAATTGCTCCAATGGGGTGCCAAATGCCCGGAAAGCGACGGCTTTCAGCCATGTTTCCTGCAATTTAAACCCAGATTGGGCAATTCGGCAGCTAATATGGCCTTGGCCGACTTCCTTTGCTTGGGCAATTTGTACATCGGGCAAGATAAATACCGGCTCGGAATGCCCATTCCCATAAGGCGCCGCTTGCGCCAATTGATGCACCAAAGAAGTGTTAATCCCGCCAATCCCAATCGCCGCATCCAGCCATAATAATGGATTCGCCGTCGCATGGGCGACCGAAGCCTCCAGCCGATCACATAAAAATTGGGTGAGGGCAGGGAGTTTGTTTTCCGCAACCGTAAACCCCGCCGCCATCGCATGCCCACCGCCAGCAATTAGCAAACCTTCCTGCCGTGCCTGTGTAATAGCACCCCCCAAATCTACTCCAGTAATCGAACGAGCAGAGGCTTTACCAATCCCATTCTCAAACCCAATCACCGCCACTGGTTTGCCAGTTTTTTCCTTCAACCGCCCCGCAACCACGCCAATTACGCCTGGATGCCAACCAGCACCGGAAACAATAATCACCGGTGCGTTTTGTTGGCGTTCAACCTGTCCTAATGTTTCCTCGAGTACCAATGTTTCGATGGTCCGGCGTTCGGCGTTTAAGCGATCCAGTTCCTGCGCGATTTTCAGGGCTTCAACTTTATCATTTGTCGTTAATAACCGCGCACCTAAATCCGATTTCCCAATCCGCCCGCCAGCATTAATCCGTGGCCCTAAAATGAAGCCTAAATGATAGGCAGTAGGTGCTTCCGCAATTTTTGCCACTTCCATTAACGTCGCAAGGCCGAGATTCTTTTTCTGCGCCATTACTTTTAAACCTTGCGCGACATATGCCCGATTTAAGCCCGTAAGTGGCATCACATCGCAGACTGTTCCGAGTGCAACAAGATCTAATAATGAAAGTAAATCTGCTTTGGTTCCAAGTGCACGATTGACTGCTACACACAACAAGAAACACACACCTGCAGCACATAATCCTTTTTCGGGGAAGGTATCATCTAAGCGGTTCGGATTAATAATGGATATGGCTTCTGGCAGTGTTTCAATCGCAAGGTGATGATCGACGACGATTACTTCTAGCCCGGCTTTTTTGGCTTCTAATATGGGCTCGAACGAAACAGTGCCACAATCGACAGTGATGACTAGTTCTGCGCCTTGTTCGCGTAATTTTAGGAAGGCGTTGGTGTTGGGGCCATAGCCTTCGGCGATGCGGTCTGGGATATAAATTTGGGCATCGGCCCCGACCATTCTTAAAAAGCGCACCATAATCGCGGTAGCGGTAGCACCATCGACGTCATAATCACCGAAAATGACGATGTGTTGTTTTTCGTGGATGGCTTTGACGATGCGGGTGATGGCTTGGTCGGTGCCTTGTAAACCGGCGGGGTCGGGTAGTTGATTTTTGAGTGACGGCGATAGGAATAGCGGCACATCATTGGCATGTACGCCTCTAGCCAATAAAAAGCGGGCTAAGACGGCGTCAATGCCGGTGTTGCGGGCTAGTTGTTCGGCGGCTTCATCTTCAACTGCGCGGATGCGCCAGGCTTTGCCTAATAATGAACGTTGGGGGAATTGCATGTGGGATCACTGTAACGGGTTAAAAAATATTTTCGAGCATAAAAGCCTGCATTTGCTTGGGCTAGGGCATTCGGTAAACAAGAAATTAACCACTTTGTTAACCATTGTAACAAAACTGTCATAATTCACTTATATATTACTTATATCGACGGCAACAAATAAAGGGAGTGCGGCATATGATGGTAGGTACAGGCGTTAGTTCATTCGATCTTTCCTCGATGGAAAAATATGGCAGCAACCAGGTTATTTCGAGTGAAAAAACCGATGTGGTATTGTTCACCCAAAGCCAGGTTGTAGGCCTGCAAACCATGTTCCGGGCACATCGCCAGGAATTGATGTTGAATAGTTAATATATTGTCATCCTGTGGGCGCATAGCGCAGCACAGGATCTCCGCAGCAAGTGGAGAGGGATCCTGCGCAATCGCTTTGGCGATTCGCAGGATGACGATAATTATTTCGTCATCTCAAGCATGCGATCGAGCGATTTTTTCGCGGCGAGGCGAGTAGGCTCCGGCAGAGTAATTTCCGGTGTGCTATTTTTCATGCAGAGATAGAGTTTCTCGAGTGTGTTTAGTTTCATATAAGGGCAATTATTGCAGCTGGCGCAGGCGCCGTAGGTTCCGGGTACATCGTGGAAGATGCTGCCGGGGGATTTCTTTTTCATCTGGTGCAAAATGCCAGGTTCAGTCAGCACAATAAATTCTTTACCGGCATGTTCGATGGTGTAATTGAGCAATGCCGAGGTAGAGCCAATAAAATGTGCATATTTCAGCAACGGCTCGGGGCATTCCGGATGGGCGATAATGAGTGCTTTCGGGTTGCGGGTTTTGAGTTTTACCAATTCTTTTTCGGAGAATTGTTCGTGCACAATGCATGTGCCATCCCACAACAACATATCGCGACCCGTTTTGCGGGCGAGATAACCGCCGAGATATTTATCGGGTGCAAAAATAATTGGCTGCTCTTTTGGAATTTGCGCGATGATTTTTTCGGCGCTTGAAGATGTCACAATAATATCGGAGAGCGCTTTAATATCGGCGGAGCAATTAATATAAGTGAGCGCCAAATGGTTCGGGTGCGCCTCGCGGAATTTCTTGAATGGGCCGGGCTGGCACGCATCTTCGAGCGAACAACCGGCCTGCAAATCTGGGATGATCACTTTCTTTTGCGGGCTTAAAATTTTAGCCACTTCCGCCATAAATTTCACGCCGCAAAACACAATCACATCCGCATCCGTGCTCGCCGCTTTGCGCGAAAGTTCCAGCGAATCGCCTATGAAATCTGCGATATCCTGAATTTCCTCATCCTGATAATAATGCGCAAGAATTACGGCATTCATCTCTTTCTTCAGCGAAAGAATGGCAGCTTCAAGGTCTTTAGGGAAATCTGGCATGGGCTATCTATATAGGCGCGCTTTACGAAAACTCAAGCAACTCAGGCGGTGACGATGGAAGTAGCTGACGTTGGCGGTGGGATGAGGCCGCTTTTGGGAATTTCCATCGCGGGTTTGGGGGTGATGTCGGTTTGCGCGAGCAACTCTACATCGGTCAATACATCGCCCAACTCTTTCATCGCCCGGATAACACGCAGAGGTTTGGGAATCCCGCTTTTGGCGATGGCTTCATAAGCTGCTTCACCTTCCACTGTTACAAACTCTTTTTCGTTTTTATAAACACGATAACTATTCCAATTTTGTTCCTTCAAATGACGCGCCGGAAGCACCATCGCATCGAAGGGTAAATCGGGGTTTTCGTGCATCAACCCAGTGGCCGGGTGAAGGGCACTTGTCCACAGTGAATCGGATGGTGTGTTTGTGCTGGCCATAGGTAAAAAAGGGTGCTAGTTTGCAACGAGTTGTTAATAAATAATTAAACAATGATAACAGATTTCCTCACTAAAAACAATCAATTAGAGGCGAACGCATGGATAAAAAGAAAGCACTAGAAACCGCAATCAGCCAAATCGAAAAATCGTTCGGTAAAGGCTCTGTCATGAAACTCGGGCAGAAAGAACATGTGGATGTGGACGCGATTTCAACAGGTTCGCTGGGTCTTGACTTGGCACTCGGCGTTGGCGGTTTGCCACGTGGTCGCGTAATTGAAATTTATGGCCCTGAAAGCTCGGGCAAAACAACGCTCACCCTGCATGTAATTGCCGAAGCACAAAAAACCGGCGGCTCGTGCGCATTTATTGACGCAGAACACGCGCTCGACCCCGTTTATGCACAAAAACTCGGCGTTAATATTAATGATCTGCTGATCGCACAGCCTGATGCTGGCGAACAAGCCCTCGAAATCGCTGATACACTCGTGCGTTCGGGTGGTATTGACGTGTTGGTGATCGATTCGGTCGCTGCTCTCGTTCCAAAAGCGGAGCTTGAAGGCGAAATGGGTGATTCACATATGGGTCTGCAAGCACGTTTGATGAGCCAAGCGCTACGTAAGCTCACTGCTTCTATTGCTCGCACAAACTGCATGGTGATTTTCATCAACCAGATTCGCCAGAAAATCGGTGTCATGTTCGGCAACCCTGAAACCACGACGGGTGGTAATGCACTGAAGTTTTATGCTTCCGTACGTTTGGATATCCGCCGCATCGGTGCGCTGAAAGACAAAGAAGAAATCGTCGGCAACGCAACCCGCGTAAAAGTGGTGAAAAACAAAGTCGCACCACCATTCAAACTGGCGGAATTCGACATCATGTATGGCGAAGGCATCTCCAAAACCGGCGAATTGCTTGATATTGGCGTAAAAACCAACCTGATCGAAAAAGCAGGCGCCTGGTTCAGCTATAATTCCGAACGCATCGGCCAAGGCCGCGAAAACGCGAAGCAATATTTGAAAGCAAACCCAAAAATTGCCAACGAAATCGAAGCCAAAATCCGCGCGAAAGCAGAAGAACTAGCCAACATGATGCAGATCAGCCCAGCGGATGCACTGGAAGACGCTTGATTTTTCTATCAATCTAGCTTACAATCTAGCTGATTGAGGGGTGGATATGGAAATAGGTACATTTGAAGCGAAAAATAGGTTTTCGGAACTGGTGCATCATGTGATGGACACGGGCGAGGAAGTGCTGGTGACGTTGTGTGGTAAGCAGGCGGTGAAGATTGTGCCTGTGAAGGCCAACAAGAAAAAAACGGCAGGTGAAGTGCTGCAGGAACTGATGGATTATGCTGATGCACATCATATCCGTAGTGATGGTGAATCCATAAGGGCGATGATTGAAGAAGGTCGTAAATATTAATGGTGCTAGTGTTGGATTGCTCCGTTGTCGCCAGCTTCCTATTTGAAGATGAGCGCCATCCTTATAGTCTGAGGGCACAACAGGATGCCCTGAAGCAAGAAGTGTTTGTACCTACCTTATTCTGGCATGAAATGGTCAATGTTCTGTTGATAAGAGAACGAAGAGGGAAGTTACAAAAGAAAGAAGGTCTGCAGCTCCTTCACATTTTAGAACAGGAAGCGTTGATAACAGCTTCTGAAATACCGCATCGTGTGGAATATGATTTAGCACAGCGCCATCAGCTTACGGCCTATGATGCCGCTTATCTTGCGCTCGCAAAAGAAAAACAGGCAAAGCTTGCCACATTAGACAATAGCTTAAAAAAAGCTGCCATTTCGGAAAATCTATACTATAACCCCGACGCATGAAAACCGTATCAGACGTCCGGTCGGCATTTTTGGAGTATTTCAGGGGGCAGGGGCATATTGTGCTGCCGTCCTCCCCGCTTGTGCCGCATAATGACCCGACGTTGATGTTTACTAATGCCGGAATGGTGCAGTTTAAGGATATCTTCACCGGCAAGGAAAAGCCCCTGCAACCACGCGCGGCGACTAGCCAAAAATGCGTGCGGGCGGGTGGTAAGCATAATGATTTGGATAATGTGGGTTATACCGCACGCCACCATACCTTCTTTGAAATGCTCGGGAATTTCTCCTTTGGCGATTATTTTAAAGAAGGCGCGATTTTGAACGCCTGGGATTTGGTGACGAAGACCTATGGCCTCAACAAAGAAAAGCTTTGTGTTACGGTATATCATACCGATGACGAAGCGTTTAATTTGTGGAAGAAAATTGCTGGGCTGCCGGATCACAAAATTATCCGCATCGATACCAACGACAATTTCTGGGCGATGGGTGATACCGGCCCATGCGGACCCTGCAGCGAAATTTTTTATGACCATGGCGATAAAATTCCAGGTGGCCGTCCGGGTTCGGCGGATGCGGATGGTGATCGGTTTATCGAAATCTGGAACCTGGTGTTCATGCAATATGAAAAACTGGTCGATGGTTCGCAAATTAGTTTGCCAAAGCCGTCGATTGATACTGGCATGGGGCTTGAGCGTATTTCTGCGATTTTGCAGGGTGTGCATGATAATTACGATATCGATTTATTCAAAAACCTAATTGCGGCTTCAAAACAAGAATCACGGAATTCCGGCAGCGAGAATTCGCACCGGATTATCGCCGATCATTTGCGTTCGACTTCGTTCCTGATTGCCGATGGCGTATTGCCAAGCAGTGAGGGCAGGGGTTATGTGCTGCGCCGGATTATGCGCCGCGCGATGCGTCATGCCCATCAATTAGGCTGCAAAGATCCACTGATGTTCCGTTTGGTGCCGTCGCTCATTCGTGAAATGGGTCAGCAATATCCGGAACTTATTCGCGCTGAAAAACTCATTACCGAAACACTGAAAACCGAAGAAGAGCGGTTTAAGGTGACGCTGGAACGTGGTTTGAAATTGCTTGAAGGTGAATCTAAAACTTTGGCACCCGGTGCGAAATTATCCGGCGAAACGGCGTTTAAACTTTATGATACATTCGGCTTTCCGCTCGATTTAACAGAAGATATTTTGCGCGCGGAAGGCAAATCAGCCGATACCAAAGGCTTTGAAGCGGCGATGTTGGAACAGAAGAAAAAAGCCCGCGCCGCTTGGTCTGGTTCTGGCGAAAAAGCCACCGATGATGTGTGGTTTTCGATTCGTGAAGAAGTGGGCGCGACAGAATTCCTCGGCTATGAAAGCTTAAAAGCGAGCGGCAAAATTGTCGCGATGCTGCGCGAAGGCCGCCGTGTAAAACAAGCCAGCGAAGGCGATGTGATTAACCTCATCACCAACCAAACGCCGTTTTATGGTGAATCCGGCGGGCAAATGGGCGATCACGGCTTGCTTAAAAATGGTGATGCATCGTTTGTAGTGACCGATACCAAGAAAATGCTCGGCGATATTATTGTGCATGTTGGCGTCGTCAAAAAAGGCACAGTAAAAGTTGACGATGTAGTCAGCATGGAAATTGATAATGCGCGCCGCCAGGCGATTCGCGCGAATCACTCTGCGACGCACTTATTGCACGCAGTATTACGCAAAAAATTGGGTGAGCATGTGACGCAAAAAGGGTCGCTGGTTGATGAAGATCGCCTGCGGTTTGATTTTAGCCATACGAAATCCTTAAGCGCAGAAGATTTGCAACAGATCGAACGCGAAGTGAACGTCATGATCCGTGAGAATAGCGATGCGGTGACGAAATTAATGACACCAGAGGCCGCGATTGCTGCCGGAGCGATGGCATTGTTCGGCGAAAAATATGGCGATGAAGTGCGCGTGCTCACCATGGGTTATTCGACGGAGCTTTGTGGTGGAACGCATGTTTCGCGCACCGGTGATATTGGTTTGTTTAAAATTACAAAAGAAACTTCCATCTCTGCTGGCGTTCGCCGGATTGAAGCAGTCACGGCGCAGGCGGCACTTGATATCGTCGCGGCGAATGAGACAATTTTGAATAAGCTCGCGGCGGAATTTAAGTCACCACCGGAAGAAGTAGCAAAGCGTGTGGATGCGTTGATTGAAGAGCGCAAAAAATTAGAGCGCGAGTTAGCGGAAGCAAAACGCAAACTTGCCATGGGAACCGGTGGCTCAGGTGGCAGTTGCCCGGTGCCGGAGGATGTAAATGGCGTCAAATATCTGGGGCTGGAATTGCAAGATATTTCAGCGAAAGATTTGAAACCAATTATCGATGAGTACAAGGGGAATATCGGCTCTGGCATTGTTGCAATCGCGGCAAGTTTTGAGGGCAAAGTCTCACTCGTGGTTGGTGTCACGACTGATTTAACGAGCAAATACAATGCGGTCGATTTGGTGCGTGTTGGTGCGGAAGTGCTCGGCGGCAAAGGCGGTGGCGGGCGACCTGATATGGCGCAGGCTGGTGGCGCGGATATTAGCAAAATGAATGCCGCATTGATTGCCATTCGGGCGCGGCTGTAGTTACCTGGACAGGCTTTACTAAACTAGATATAATCCTCAGATGCGGAAGCTTCCTCAGAAGCGAATTTTTGCGCGTTTCCCTAAAATAATTCCCCGCTGGGCGCGCTTGCAGCATGCATTCACGCTGATGGAAATTGCAGTGGTTGTTGTGATTGTTTCGCTGATCGCGGGCGGGATTATGGCGCTTAAAAACGCACGCGAAGGTGGTGAGCGTGCGCGAGTGATGAAAGAGGGCGGCGAGTTTCTCGAGTTGTTTCGTAATTTTAAAACGCGCTATCATTATTATCCCGGCGATTTTCCGGGTGATGGCAGCGGCACATTTGAGAGTATTAGCGGAAACGGCGATGGCATTTTCCAGAACGTACCCTCGCAACCAGAAGGGCTTTATTCTTGGCAGCAGCTTAAAACCACGGGGGTGTATGCTGGTAATTATCCGGGAACTCTTAATTCTTCTTCCGGTATTTCTATTCCGGGCGTAAACGTCGATTCATCGAAACTGGCCGGCGGCGGTTGGATCCCGCTTGAATATTTTATTTCTTCCGCTACGGGCACCAGTGTCACTGGCGTATTACGGTTGGGTGTGCCGGGAAATAATATGCTGCTTGAAAACCCGATTATTAACTCCGAACAATTATTAGCGATTGATACCAAATCAGATGATGGCTTGCCAGAAAGCGGGCGTGTTCTAGGAGCGTCACCTGCGGCAGATAATTGTGTGATGGTGAGCGGAAACACGGCAATCTATAACCCTGCCGGCAGATGTAACGTTAATTTCGCATTGGAACTAGCAGAGGGCGGCCCTCTTTTTCCGGGCGTTAGTAGTGGTAGCAGTAGCAGTAGTAGTACTGGCTCTAGTGGTGGGAGTTCCGGCGCTTCCTCTGGAGGAAACATTTCCTCAAGTGGGACCTCCTCAAGTGGGACCTCTTCAGGAGCTTGTACATCGTCTGGCTTAGGGCAATGTGTCGATAATGCGGATTGCGGCACTTTCTGCTGTAAATTTGGTGCATGCGTATCACAAAGCCTGTGTTTTAGTGGCAGCAGTTCCGGCGCGGGAAGTGGTTCTGGCTCAGGCAGCGGCTCTGGCGCAGGCAGCGGCTCTGGCTCAGGCAGTGGTTCTGGCTCAGGCAGTGGTTCTGGCTCGGGCAGTGGTTCTGGTTCAGGCAGTGGTTCTGGTTCAGGCAGCGGTTCTGGTTCAGGCAGTGGTTCTGGCTCGGGCAGTGGTTCTGGTTCAGGCAGCGGCTCTGGCTCAGGCAGTGGATCAGGTGGTGGTTCAGGCGGCGCTAGCGGTTCCGGCTCTGGTTCAGGCAGCGGTTCGGGTAGCTCTGGCGGCTTCGCCTCTAGTAGGCACTGTTAACAAACCTCAAGTTTGATAAAGGCAAGGGCAAGGAATGCCATGAAAGTGGAATCGAGTTTGTCGACCCTCAGTGCAAGCCGTCTATTTTCCTTGATTTTCTGGAACATATTTTCAATGCGTCTTCG
>CAIJLX010000069.1 GCA_903821695.1 uncultured Alphaproteobacteria bacterium
ACGAATTTCAAGATCGAAAACCTCGCGAGACACAGGATATAAGCGCTTGTTCATGGCAAAAATCTCCCTTTCGCCATAACCTATATCATAAAAATACAGGTTTGTTAACAGTGCCTAGACAAAATTAATGGGTATGTAACTCGTGATTTTGGTGAAGAGATTCGCGCTCTGCAAATATTAGTCGCAGATTTTTTTGAAGATTTAAAAGGCACTGACCGCTTACAAAATATAATGGATACAAATTTTATGAGTGTGAAGGAGTTAATAAAACTCCGAGAACATCCAATAAAAAACAAAGAAGCCATACGCGATACAGTAAAACTTATTAAAGATGAGATTCGGCAATTATTACACTTCGGGCAGCAAGACAGAAGAGATGCTGTTGCTTGCGATGCCGCTGCGCGATTTCTTTATGCCGGATTGGTTATTGCCACACAAAGTAAAGCAATCACTAAAACACATGGTGCGTTAAGAGAAATACGGATAGATGAGCTTAGCAAAATTGGCATGCAGATTGATACTGGAATGAATTTTTGAATATGGTTTTGGATCCTTTTCGTTTTGAAAAACTTAATAAGGCTCAGGCAAAACATGCAAAAGAAGAAATTGAAAAAATTCACCAAAGCGGGAAAAAATTCCTTGAGGGCATGAAGGGTGATGCAATGTATGACGCGCGACTGCTTTCTGCTTTTGAAAGCGTTTTAGCGCTTGTTGACCGCCGGCAGAAAGGTTCTATGAAAGCAATTGCAGAAGCTGCATGCGCAATCCCAGCTGAACTCTCTGACCTCAAAAGATTGCAAAAAGAATATCCCGAAAACGGTCTACTTTATGAAAATATTGCTGCCTATACAGAAGCCGCGCAGATTATTGCTACAGCCCAGCCTAAAGAATTAACCTGGGCAATGAATTTAGATGATTTGCGAAAAAAAGCACTTGATGCGGCTGGAATTATTGTTCATCTGCGCTAGTAATTCCCTTCGCACCTGCAGCATGGATAGGCCATGCAAACGACTGGTAAATATGGTAAAATAGAGACTGCACAAAGGAGTATCTATGCCCACCTATCGCGCCCCTTTAAGAGACTTTCAATTTCTGCTGCATGAGTGGCTTAATATCGGCCAATATAAAGATCTGCCCGGCTTTGGCGAAGTAACGCCGGAGTTTACGGAATCGATTTATTCCGAAGCCGCAAAATTTGCGACAGAAGTATTGCTGCCGATCAACCAAACGGGCGATAGCGTTGGTTCTAAATTTGAGAATGGAAATGTCACCGTCGCACCCGGATTTAAAGAAGCGTATCAGCAATATGCACAAGCCGGTTGGGGCAGCTTTACGTGCGATCCGAAATATGGCGGACAAGGTTTGCCCGAAGCGCTTAATATGCCGATCACCGAAATTATTTCGGCATGTAACGTTTCGTTCGGATTATTTCCAGCGCTCTCACATGGGGCAATTAACGCGATTAATTTCCATGGCAGCGACGAATTGAAACAAACCTATTTGCCGAAAATGGTTTCCGGCGAATGGACCGGCGTGATGTGTTTGACCGAACCGCAAGCGGGTACAGATTTAGGCCTCATTCGCACACGTGCAGAACCCAATGGCGATGGCAGTTATAACATCACCGGCACCAAAATTTTCATCAGCTGCGGCGAGCATGATGCGGCGGAAAATATTATTCACCTAGTGCTCGCGCGCTTGCCAGATGCACCGCTCGGCGTGAAAGGGATCAGCCTTTTTGTCGTGCCGAAATTTATGGTGGATAATAACGCGCGCAACACACTTTCCTGCGGCGCGATCGAGCATAAAATGGGTCTGCACGGCTCGCCGACTTGCGTGATGAATTATGATGGCGCGAAAGGCTTCATCGTTGGTGAAGCCCATCGCGGCCTCAAATATATGTTCACGATGATGAACGAAGCACGGATTTATGTTGGCATGCAGGGCTTAGGCCTCGCCGAAGTCTCCTATCAAAACGCCTGGGGTTATGCACATGATCGCCTGCAAGGCCGTGGCCTCAATGGCGCAAAAGTCCCAGAAAAACCGGCTGATCCGTTGACCGCGCATCCGGATGTACGCCGCATGCTGCTCACCATGCGCAGCTTCACCGAAGGCGCACGGGCGCTCGCGATTTATGCAGCGTTACAGGTGGATATTTCGAAAAAACATCCTGATAAAGAAGTGCGTGAGGCGGCCGATAATTGGGTGCAGCTCGCAACGCCGATCATCAAAGCCTATTTCACCGATCAAGGCAGCGAGGTGACCAATCTCGGCATGCAAGTGTTCGGTGGCTATGGTTACATTAAAGAATATGGCGTCGAACAATTCGTGCGGGATGCGCGGATTGCGCAGATTTACGAAGGCGCAAACGGCATTCAGGCGCTCGATTTAGTCGGCCGCAAAATGCCACAAGGCTTCGGCAAATTGCTCCGCAGCTTCTTCCACCCGGCCACCGAATTTGTCGCGAAACATAAAAATAATCCCGAAATGGCCGACTTCACCAAGCCACTTTATAAAGGCATCGATTCCTTACAAAAAGCGAGCCTATGGATCGCACAAAAAGGTATGGCGAATAAAGAAGAAGCCGCCGGCGCATCTTATGATTACCTCACGATGTTTGGCAATGTGATGCTCGGTTTCGTCTGGGCCCAAATCGCCGAAATTGCCCTCAAACACAAAGGCGACCCGTTCTACGAAGACAAACTAAAAGTAGCCCGCTTCTTCCTAAACAAAGTGCTACCGAAACATTATGGATTGTTAGCCACCCTCACCGGCGGCGTAAAACATATGGATTTACCGGAAGCGGTTTAGATAATAGAAATATCTATGCCTTTGACCTGGCTTAAAGCTGACAGGTCGGTAAATGTACCTTGAAGCACTGGCTTTTGTTTTGGTGGAGTTGGTAGCTTACGGAAGGCTTGGATATCCATCCGCAGGCCGGTGACTTCATCCTGATCCAAACAAAGCAATGTTGCACCTTCGGAGCCACGTTTTTTGCAATTGTTTAATCCTTCCCATAATTGTTTTCTTGGCTCTTCCGACATTCCAGCCAATGTCGTTGGGTTGATATAATCAAGGATATTGAGTGGTGTAATACCATCCGACTTTTTAATAATTTTATCGCGCAAGTCGATTTCATTGATTGGCTTGTTGGCTTTCAGATGCTCTTCTATTTCTTTGAGAAGGTCCTTGGTCGCGTTCACCAGGGAACCATCTCTTAATACCAGATGCCACTGTCCATGCGGGAATTCGTCGTTTTGAATGCGGTGTATTGGAAAACTACAGTCATCAATCTTGAGATAGCTCACCATGTCCTGGCCAGGCAGCGGGATAAATGGCTCTGGGTTTTTGGCTGGAATATCGCGTGATTTATCGAGTGCTTCTAGAATTCTTTCGCGCATTTCATGTTTCGGTGTAGAGCGCGAAAAGTCGATGCCGTCTGGTGCGAAACTCGTGATAAATTTAGGGGCAATCACATTCATTTCTGCAAGCAGAGACCCCATCGCGGGTGGGGTATCATAAAGCGCAGAATAGCCTAAAGAACGGTAAAGCGTATAAATAACTTTTGCTACATTCACATCCTTTTTAACGTCACCGTTTTCTTTGAACAAGGAGGATGCAAACTTTATAAATATTTTGGATATTTTTTGTTTTTCTCCTTCAATTCCGTCCTTTTAAATCGTTAAGTCAGTTAAGTATTTCTCATGGAATTTTTGGACAAAACCATATTCCTCTACGCGCTTATCAAACTGTGAACGACCTTCACGTAAATAAGCGTAAATTTCATAAAAGCGCTTTTCATAAGCGGCAGCAATCTCTGGAACAGTGTTAAGGTTATCGATAGGCTCCCGGCTAATTTTGCCGGTAAGAAAATCTCGCCAGCGGGCTGTGGCTCTAACCCCAACCTCTGTATCATCAAGCGCGCTGAAAGCTTCTGTAATCTGGGAGATATGTTGCGTTTCTTCTGCCATAATAGAACTAATCTACCGGCAAAATATTAAAAAACGGTTAAGGCCTTTATTTTTATCCGGAAATGATCTAGCTATCACCCATGCCCACTCCCCAACAAAAACAGAAAAACCGTGCTTTGCTCTTGGTATTGCTAGGGTTAGTGGCTGTCCTCTTTATTGTGGGGATGATTCGGGTGGGTGGGGCTTTTCATTAAGTTATGGCGGGAGACCCCTCGAAGAAGCGTAAGCGAACGACTAGCGGCCGACCGGTCGCGCAGCCGCTAGAGGTGCTTGAGAGGCAACAGAATAAACGCCTTGGGCTGAACCTGGCCATGATGGTGGCGGGGATGTTGATGTTGGCTTATGCGAGTGTGCCGCTTTATAGCTTTTTTTGCCGGGTGACGGGGTTTGGGGGTACGACGCAAAAGGCAGTCGTGGCGCCGCCGGAATCGGCCATTTTAAAACGGAAAATGCAGGTGACGTTTAATGCGGATATTGATCCGAATTTGGCTTGGGAGTTTAAACCCCTGCAAAATAAAGTGACGGTGCGGGTGGGGGAAAAGAAGCTCATTTTTTATACCGCGAAAAATAATAGCAACGTGCCCCTGACCGGAATTGCGACATTTAATGTAACACCGGAGAAAGCGGGCTGGGTTTTCAACAAAATTCAGTGCTTCTGTTTTGAGAACCAAACCCTGCAGCCGGGCCAGGAAGTGACGATGCCGGTGTCGTTTTTTATTGACCCGGCGATAGCAACTGATAAAAATCTGGACGAATTACAGGATATTACGTTATCTTATACCTTCTTTAAGGCCAAACCTCGTTAAAGGAATTTTATGTCAGCCAAGCAAGATCATCCCTTTCACCTTGTAAACCCTAGCCCCTGGCCTGCGCTGGCCGCGCTAGCGCTGTTGCTGATGCCGGTGGGTGGCGTCATGATGATGCATAAACATCAGGCAGGCATATTCCCATTTCTCGCTGGTTTCTCGCTGGTGCTTTATGTGATGTTTGTCTGGTGGCGTGATGTGGTGCGTGAAGGGATTCATGACCATGCGCATACCAATGAGGTGCGCCATGGTCTGCGTACGGGTATGGCACTGTTTATTACCTCCGAAGTCATGTTCTTCTTCGCATTTTTCTTTGCATATTTCAGTGTGTCGATCTGGCCTGTGCCATCGATTGCGGATTTGTGGAATGTAACGCATACCACCTGGCCGCCAAAAGGAACCGTGACGTTTGATCCGTTCCATCTACCATTTTTAAACACGCTGATCCTGCTGCTTTCGGGCACCACGGTCACCTGGGCGCATTATGCATTGCTGCAGAAAGATCAAGAATCCTTAAAAAAAGCATTGCTGATAACGGTGCTTCTCGGCGTCAGCTTCTCTGCCCTGCAGGCAGTTGAATATGCGCATGCACCATTTGGTTTTAAAGATGGAGCCTTCCCTTCCCTGTTCTTCATGCTCACTGGCTTCCATGGTTTCCACGTAATCGTGGGCACCATATTCCTGTTCGTGTGCTATCTGCGCGCGAAGAAAGGCCAGTTCAGCGAAAAGCACCATTTGGGCTTTGAATTCGCTGCGTGGTATTGGCATTTCGTAGACGTGGTCTGGTTGTTCCTGTTCGTGTTCGTCTATTGGTGGGGCGGCGGGAATGTCCATCCTGGAAGCCACTAAGCGCGGCTTACGGTTACGTTGCCCCGCTTGCGGTAAAGGTTCATTATACCAAGCATTCCTTACGGTGGATGCGAAGTGTAAAGCCTGCACATTTCCACTTAAAGAGCATGATGCGGCCGATGGCCCGGCCTATGTGGTGATGGTGTTTATGTCGATATTCGTCATTACCTCTGCGCTGTGGTTGGAGTTCACGTATAATCCACCAGCATGGCTACATGTGATATTATGGATTCCCATTACTCTCGGCGGTTCATTGCTGTTATTGCGCTATGTAAAATCGCTCTTTATCGCCCTCCAATATCATTATAACGCCGAAGGATTCAGACAATGATGACACGCCTCAAACGCTATCCATGGCTTTCGCTCTGCACATTTGGAGCATTTATAGTCCTGTGCGGTTTGTCCTATTGGCAAATGCAGCGGCTTTATTGGAAACAACATTTCATTCAAAACATGACCGAAACTTTAGCCGCACCACCACTGGTGATCACCAGCGGAAAACAATTCCAAAATTTACCCGAATTCCGACGTGTTCAGGTCGAAGGCACATTACTCAACAACGAAACACTCCATCTTCAAGCCCGTTACTATCAAAGCAATCTCGGCTTCCACCTCATCACCCCACTCAAACTTTCCGATGGCACCTATATCTTCATCAACCGCGGTTGGGTGCCTAAAGATTATAAAACCAACCCAAAGGTAAAAATCAGCCAACCCAAAGGCGAAATTCAAGTCATAGGCCTAGTGCGCGGCACAGAAACTCCGCGCAGCTATCTCCCACAAAACGATGCCGGCCAAGGCCTCTGGCTATGGCAGGACCCGGAGAGTTGGGCCGCAATTTTGCGCCAAAAACTGCCCAATAAGGCAATATTCCCGGTTTTAATCCAACAAACTCACAACGCCCGCGAGGATAACGGCTTCCCCATCCCCCAAAAATCCAACTTCGAAGTCCGCAACGACCACCTACAATACGCCATCACCTGGGGCAGCTTTGCGGTTATCCTATTGATTATATATGGAGTGTTTACGGCACCAAAGCGAAAAGCCTAGAAAAACAATTGGTATATAATTGCCCGCGGCACCACTTATGGAAAACCGCGGGAAAAGCTAGTCTACCTACGCTCATACTTTCCTCCTAAGCAGGCCTGGATTATGGCAGGAATTCTTGCATTCTATGTTGGTCAGTTCCATTTTGTTGGTACTTTTTTGTTTTTGATGGAAGTACCAACACTTCGACGGGATGTAGCAATTCTTCCCGGCACCTCCTGGGAAGGTAACAGCCTAAAACATGAGGTTTTTTAAGGAATTTTGGGACTAAGCAAAACTTCTAGGAACTTAATCCTGGTGACCCTACGGGATTAATAATAGAGCGATAAGCAACTGATACTTAAGAAAATTTCTTCAGCTCGAGTTTTTATATACTGTCGCCCTTAATGTTGAAATAACCGGTTGCCCGCGTCCATAGGCGTAATTTGTGAATATTATGAGTACTCCTCATACCAAAATACAGGATATGAAGTTAACTATTTGTTAATCACAATAATTTATATTTGGATCATAAGGAGTTACTTGTGGCCAATTCTAAGTTCAGACGGGCGCTTGAGCATTCGCTAAAGACAGCGGAGGAGAAGCGTATTATCCATGAATTTTACGAAATGTCCTATGCTGAACTGCTCCAGTATTATGCTGGGAGTCTAAATGAGCTTGTGATTGCAAGTGAAGCAGGAAAAACAAGGCTAAAGGAACGGCCTTATCAATTAGATAATATAAAATATAGGTTGGCAAAGATTGAATCAGGTCAAATGGGTTCGGGTTTGATTACGCCGTTGCCTGCTGGTGGCGGTAAGACAGAGATCTTCACTCAAAGTCTCCATAAAATGGTTAAAGAGGTTACAGTAGATGGTCGTGTAAAGCAGATTACTCCACCGACTGTGATAATCGTTCCTTCGCAGGACTTACTCGACCAAACTTTTAATGGTTTACGAGAAAAATTCCCCAATCTTTTAATGGGCACCAGAAATGGAACTATAACGGACATACAGCCTTTAACGATCTATATTGTTAACAGCTTCATGGTCGACTTCCAAAGCGGCTTTATTCATCAAAACGATGTAAGATTTAACATTATAGATGAGGGCCACCGTATATTATCAGCAGATCGTGCTGACGCATTTAGGAAATTCTTTGGCATAGCAATATTGGATACTTATAGCGCCTCACCGGTATTTACTAATCGACCAATAAATGACCCAAACCGTGGGCTTTATGAGTTATTAGGGGAAGATAGTATTATTCCAAGCCCAAATAATAGGGAGCTGACCGATGGAGAATTCCTTGCTCCGTGCCATAATATTATTCAAAAAATTATTGTAAATAGTGAGGATCTTCCAGAAGAATTACGCCCGAATGATCCAGATAATCGAGACAGGTTCCATGATTTTATAACGCGGCTGAAAGTACAATCCGCTATTGAATTTTATAAAAGCTATCAAGATCCGGAAACGGGGCAACGAGCCTTTGGAAAACCAGGCATTGGTTTTTCACGATTTGTCCGTGATGCCCAAACTGCGGCGCAAATGTTTGAGGAAGAGTTTGAGAGAATGGCAGCTGAAGATAGTGATGCAGCGAAAGTGCTATCCGCTTTCTCAGATTACACGACAATCGTAAGTCGTAGCTTGGGCGATAAATCGGTTCAAGAAGCTCTCGATAAAGTGTTGCCTCTTAATAGGATACCCCAAGAGCGCCGACAAACACCACAACCGCGCGCATTGATCGTTGAAACCGCCAGCATGTTACGTGAAGGATTTGATGCCGATCATTTGAAAGTGGCGTTCGGACATAAAACCGGCCCTATAGTAGATCAGATTCAAACAAACGGGCGCGTTCGTAGGGAATTAGGCACTGTTAACAAACCTCAAGTTTGATAAAGGCAAGGGCAAGGAATGCCATGAAAGTGGAATCGAGTTTGTCGACCCTCAGTGCAAGCCGTCTATTTTCCTTGATTTTCTGGAACATATTTTCAATGCGTCTTCGC
>CAIJLX010000070.1 GCA_903821695.1 uncultured Alphaproteobacteria bacterium
AAGACGCATTGAAAATATGTTCCAGAAAATCAAGGAAAATAGACGGCTTGCACTGAGGGTCGACAAACTCGATTCCACTTTCATGGCATTCCTTGCCCTTGCCTTTATCAAACTTGAGGTTTGTTAACAGTGCCTATTAGATTGGTGCTTAGTGCCCCCAGATATACATACCTCTTTCCATGAGGTACACATACCCTACGTACACTGGAGAGAGGGCTGGGAATATTAGCCCATACTTCCATTGGACGCTTGGTTTGGAGTTAAGCGATCCAGCAAACAGAAGTATCGTAACCACGTACGTGAACGACACTTCCCAAATCACAAAGCTCCCTAAGACAAGGGCTGCGGCGGCATCATACCCACCCGGGTTTACCCAGTAAGGCAGAGTCCATAAAACAACAACCGCCAGGGTCAACCAGCCCCCCCACCTGCTGAACAAGCCTGTTTGTCATTGAAAACATTACTGCTGTTGGCAGTAATGTTAACAGTAACATGTAACTGCAGGATCGATACATGAGCTCAGCCGCCGCCGCAATAAGCGGGATGGCGAGGCATCGGTTCTCGCGAGACGTGATGGCCGCCGTACCTGCCGCGAGACCAAAAAATCCCATACATCCGAGAATAAATGCACAAATTACCATCGCAATTGCCAATTCTAACATGGTTTCTCCTTTGCACCCTGCACGGGATCAACTCAGATGGAACTTCCACCCGCAAATTGCCCCGATTTAATAACACACAGGTGCAATACTAATTCCGTTAGTGTTGCATTTAATTGTTACAAAATGATGACAATGGGATTTGGTTCAAATTCCCCTTGACTAGCCTCGTTTCTCCATCTATATACCGCACCTCATTTTTAAAGGAAATAGAGCCAATGCCAACGATTAACCAATTGATCCGCAAGCCTCGTACTGCTGTTGTTGAACGCAATAAAGTGCCTGCTTTGCAAGGGAATCCGCAAAAACGTGGGGTTTGCACCCGCGTTTATACCACCACGCCTAAGAAGCCTAACTCGGCTCTGCGTAAAGTGGCAAAAATTCGTTTAACGAATGGATTTGAAGTCATTGGTTATATTCCAGGTGAAGGCCATAACCTGCAGGAACACTCTGTTGTGATGATTCGCGGCGGACGTGTAAAAGATTTGCCAGGTGTGCGTTACCACATCATCCGCGGTACACTTGATACCCAAGGCGTTAAAAACCGTAAGAAAAACCGCTCCAAATACGGCGCGAAGCAACCTAAATAGTGGAATTTTAAGATATGTCACGTCGTCACGCAGCAGAAAAACGTACCGTCAACCCAGATGCACGCTATCACAGCATAACCATCTCCAAATTCATCAACGCAATGATGTATTCTGGCAAAAAAGGCGTGGCTGAGAAAATCTTCTATGATGCGCTCGAAACCGTTCGCGCAAAAACCAAACAAGACGCCCTCGAAGTGTTTAACACAGCTATGGCAAACGTACGCCCAACCGTGGAAGTTCGTAGCCGCCGTGTGGGTGGTGCAACATACCAAGTTCCGATGGAAATCCGCCCTGAGCGCAGCCTTGCGCTCGCTATGCGTTGGTTGATCATCGCTGCGCGTAAGCGTGGTGAAAAAACCATGGATCACCGCCTTTCTGGTGAATTGATGGATGCATTCAACAACCGTGGCAACGCCATCAAAAAGCGCGAAGACACGCATAAAATGGCTGAAGCAAACAAAGCATTCTCGCACTATCGCTGGTAAGCGTTCGTGCAGAAGAAGTGCTTTCTTTTTGCTTTTGCATTATTGGCACTTACCGGTTGCGCAGCTATATCTATTAAATGGTATAACGTTCCAAAAAGTTCCGATAATGCTTATATCCAGGGAAGCGCGGATATGAAGCAAGGCCTTTTCGGCGAAGAACCTTATGCTATGGTTTACCCCGTGAAGATTGATTCGGGTTTTATAAATTGGTCGTCAAGTGACCATTCACAGCCTGCTTTGCAGCCTGTCGCCATTTCACCAGGCATGCATCATATCAATGGCAGATTTGTTGATTCCTCAGAATCTGCTGGTTTCTCTCTTCATTTGCAAGCAAAAGCAGGTGAGCACTACACCATAAAAAGAAAAATAATTTGGGACAAGGGCGTAGTATTCTCTGATAGCGCAGTGATGGTAACTGTCTGGATTGCTGACTCAAAGGGCAATATTGTTTCAGAAAAACAAAGCATATCTCCTACAAGCCATCGTAGAAATGTCACTGTCATCCGCCGTTAAACTCATACTTTGTATTTAAGCATTAGGTATTACCAATATGTCTAAGAAATATGCATTTGTTACTACTTTTGTTTTTTTATTGATTCTCTCAGGTTGCGGGAGAAACATTCAATATTACACGCACCCTGCAAGCTCTAATAACGCATATATTCAAGGCAGTCGTACCGACTATAATTATGTAGTAACCTATCCTATTTCTGTGGATGGTGAGCTTATCGAAGATGAGGCCATATTAGCACGGAACCGCGTACGCCAAGAAACCGCTATGGCACCGGGAAAACACAACATTGGAATTAGGGTTATTGCGAGTCCTCACAAAGGCACAGTAAACATAGATCTCATTGCTAAACCTGGTGAACACTATACCGTTGAAATAGCAAATATAGGGCAAAAAGAAGGGATCATCGACAAAGTACTGAATTCTGTAACGATTTGGATTGTAGATTCGCATGGCAATCCGGTAACAAAAAAATACACCCTAGGACGTCATTTATAAAAAGCATGTCATTCACAGCCGTGGCAATGCCATTAAAAAGCATGAAGACACACATAAAATGGCTGAAGCGATTTTTCCTTTTATTTTTATGTTGCGTGAGCGCCGCCTGCTCGCCCGATTTGCCTGCGTATGTTTATAAATCGCAACCAGACAGCGCAACCATTCGCGGCATAGCTATTGAGTCCGAAGATCTGTTGGTGCTCGGCCCAAAAGTCGCGTTGATGCCGATTGCAATTGATGGCCAGAAAATTGATACGCCGCATGGTGGGCTGCAGGACATTCTTTTTAAATGGCCCGGCGAAGATACGCTTTCTCTCAACATCATTCAAAGACCCATTATTTTAAGCCCTGGTAAACATGAGATTAAGTTTGTGCTTTTCGGCACGGATAAACGAACCGAGCGGTTTGCTAAGGCTTCTTTTGTGGCGCTAGAAAATGAGCGTTATCAGGTAAAGCAATCGACTCGTTTTGAACATATGATCGGCACTGATTTCCCGACCTTCATCACGTTTTGGATTGAAGATTCGAAGGGAAACAAAGTCACTGAACGCCAAACGGTACAAATGTATGAAGCTTCGCGTTAGACTTTCGTTTGCCTGTTTATTCCTTATTTTCGTTCTCGTTGGGTGCGTGTTTCCTAAGCCCAAGCCCCTTTTTCAGGCTCCGCCCGTTATATCGTATGAAAATGCGTATATCACCGGTGAGCTGCGGGATGGCAATGGTGTTTTTATTACAGCGATTGATGAAACGCCGCTGATGCATCATGGCACGGAGTTCAAAAAAGCGAATATCTCGCCAGCATATTTAGCACAGGCCAATGCCCCAATGTTTCCGGGAATGCAGCATCAGATTTTTGCGGTGTATTTTGCAGGGAATAATGAGCGCAAAAACCTGAGCCTGACCCTTGATGTTTTGCCAGGTGAGCACTATGTCATTAGAACACAAGAAATTGAGAACAGTCAGGAAATTTCTTACTGGATAGAAAACAAGCTAGGCCACAAAGTAATCGGGATTGAAAAAACCCAGCCAAGCAAGCCTTAAACACGTCATTTAGTTCTTGACTTCAATACGTTATAAACTAGGGTTCGCACCTCTAAAATTCCAACCATTAACCACAAAGAACGAGATTTTATGCCCCGTACCTATACACTTGATAAATACCGCAACATTGGTATTTGCGCCCACATTGACGCTGGTAAAACCACGACTACAGAACGTATTCTGTACTATACCGGTAAGTCACATAAAATCGGGGAAGTGCATGAAGGTGCGGCTACCATGGATTGGATGGAGCAGGAGCAGGAACGTGGAATCACGATCACTTCCGCTGCAACCACTTGCTTCTGGAACAACCACAAAATTAACATCATCGATACCCCAGGCCACGTAGACTTCACCATTGAAGTAGAGCGCTCGATGCGCGTACTTGATGGCGCAGTTGCCGTGTTTGATGGTGTTGCTGGTGTAGAACCACAATCTGAAACCGTATGGCGCCAGGCGGATAAATATCATGTTCCACGCATATGCTTCGTGAACAAGCTTGATCGTATGGGCGCAAACTTCTTCCGTTGCGTTGATATGATCATCGATCGTTTGGGCGCGACCCCTGCTGTTCTCCAGCTGCCAGTTGGCGTGGAAGAAAACTTGAAGGGCGTTGTTGATTTGCTCAAAATGAAAGCATTGATCTGGGAAGATGAAGCGTTGGGTGCAAACTTTAGCGAACAGCCAATTCCTGATGATTTGCTCGAGCTCGCAAAAGAATGGCGCACCAAATTGATCGACACCGTTGCTGATCAAGATGATGCTGTGATGGAAAAATATCTGAATGGTGAAGAGCCTACCATCGAAGAATTGAAAAAATGCATCCGCAAAGGAACGATCTCGCATAAATTCGTGCCAGTCGTCACCGGCGCTGCGTTTAAAAACAAAGGCGTTCAGCCATTGCTTGATGCAGTTGTGGATTACCTCCCTTCGCCGCTTGATGTTCCACCAGTTGTGGGTATTGATGCACGCACCGAAGAGCCAATCACCCGTAAATCGGATGATAAAGAGCCATTCGCAGGTCTGGCGTTCAAAATCATGAACGATCCATTCGTAGGTTCGCTGACATTCGTACGTATTTATTCCGGTACTCTGGCAACAGGTACGGGCGTGATCAACTCGACGAAAGATCAGAAAGAACGTGTGGGCCGTATGTTGTTGATGCATGCAAACAACCGTGAAGACGTAAAAGAAGCATACGCAGGCGATATCGTGGCGCTGGCTGGTTTGAAATATACCACCACCGGAGACACGCTGTGCCTCGCTGATAGCAATGCTGTGATTTTGGAGCGCATGGAATTCCCTGCACCCGTAATCGAAGTTGCCGTTGAGCCAAAATCAAAAGCCGACCAAGAGAAAATGGGTCTCGCGCTGTCACGTCTCGTGGCGGAAGATCCATCGCTCTATGTTCAGACTGATCAGGAAACTGGCCAGACCGTGCTTAAAGGTCAGGGCGAGTTGCACCTTGAGATCATCATCGACCGTATGCGCCGCGAGTTTAAAGTGGAAGCAAACATCGGTGCGCCACAGGTGGCTTACCGCGAAACGATCACCAAATCATACGAAGTTGATTATACCCACAAGAAACAATCTGGTGGTTCGGGTCAGTTCGCACGCGTGATCATGACGTTGGAGCCGGGCGCTCCTGGTTCGGGCTTTGTGTTCGAGCAAAAAATCGTCGGCGGATCGATTCCAAAAGAATTTATTCCTGGTGTTGGCAAAGGTCTCGAAAGTGCGAAAGATAATGGCATTATCGCCGGCTTCCCAACGATCGATTTCAAAGCAACATTGACCGATGGCGCATACCACGATGTAGATTCCAGCGCACTCGCGTTCGAAATTGCAGCGCGTACGGCGTTCCGTGAAGGCATGGCAAAATGCGGACCAGTTCTGCTTGAGCCAGTGATGAAAGTGGAAGTGATTACGCCAGACCAATATATGGGTGACGTAATCGGCGACTTGAACTCACGCCGTGGCCAAATTCAAGGCATGGATGCACGCGGTAACGCACAAGTGATCGGCGCAATCGTGCCACTGGCAAACATGTTTGGTTATGTGAACAACCTGCGCTCCATGAGCCAAGGCCGCGCACAATACAGCATGCAATTCAGCCACTACGAACAAGTGCCTGCAAACGTAGCAAACGAAATTAAAGCGAAAGTTGCGTAATATTGGATAAGCGTTGATGCGATGAGCGATGATACGAATTTCGATTAATCGCTCATCGTAACATCGCTCATCTTCTTATTGCATTCCCAAATTCTGGCGTGTATGTATCGCGCCAGTTTTTTGTATCACTAAACTAACTCAACTAACTAAAACTAAGGAATTAAATCATGGCGAAGGCAAAATTTGAGCGGACGAAGCCGCATTGTAATATTGGAACCATTGGTCACGTGGATCATGGTAAGACATCGTTGACAGCGGCAATCACGAAAGTGTTGTCGAAATCTGGCGGCGCGGAATTCCGTGCAT
>CAIJLX010000071.1 GCA_903821695.1 uncultured Alphaproteobacteria bacterium
ACAAACTCGATTCCACTTTCATGGCATTCCTTGCCCTTGCCTTTATCAAACTTGAGGTTTGTTAACAGTGCCTAATACACAAAAACAATATGTTCTCGACATTACCAACCCATCCTTTAACCTTTTCTTAATAACTGGATGCTAAAATAAAGAAAAAGAGGGAGTCCCATGGCAGAATCTACACCCACCAAAGAACCCATTTCCTGGCCGATGCCTGGGGGAATTGTAGTAAGCTTTCTTAGCTTTGCGGCGGTGCTTGGATTGGCAATTTCCAGGCTGGGGCAGGAAGTTTCTCCGCCCCCACCAGAAAACCCTAAAATACCGCAAATACTAGCCGATTTCATGCCTGGCTTGCAGGAAATCGGAGATTATCGGCTATATTCTGATCTTTATTATGATGGGGTAATAGACCATTGCGCTAACTGCAAATGGTCCTTGGGAGAAATCAAAGATGTATTAAAATATTTTGAAGAAAGACATGCTTACATCAACTTTGAAAAAGATTGCCTCTCTGAAAGGAAGGAAGCCATTGAGGTTGATAAGGAAATTAACCCTAACAACAACAAAAAGTGGACTCGAAAAGAGCAGGATTTTTTAGAGTTATACAGCATAGACGCGAGCAAGCTGGACTTCGTGATACTTGCACTCAAATTTATTATAGGCGAAGCGGTCAAAAACCCTGAGCACGCAAATGACATCTATAAGATCGTGCGGCAGAGAGGCAAAGATGCAAAACTCAGCCGATTACTGGATGACCCATATACTGTAATTACCACTGAGGATCCAAATCTAAAGCGGCTATTCGGGCTTGTGCCAAAAGAGTTTGATGAGGAACTAAATGTTCTACAGTTTGAAATAAGAAAGTCGTTTGGAGAGGAAATATGGGTAAGAAAGCCTGGGGTGACTCTCGGGAACCTTCAGATTGACTCAGAAAATGGGGCTAAAACTACCCTTGAGATAACAACTGGATATGATGCCAAGGTGCTGGAAAAACTCAGGGTAAGATTAATGTATCAAAAAAGCATTAACTCCCCATACTCAGAAAATGAGATATCGGAAAAGACACCAGCTGCAACTCCAAGTGAGTTACCAAAGGACGATGTAAATAATGGTCCGGAAGCCCAAGTATTTTCAGTTCCTTACAATCATACACCGAAAAACAGTGTTATTCCTGCAAAAAAGGAAGTGCTGCCAACAGGCATATCAGGAGGTGGTGGATCTTCAGAGGGGTTAAAACCACCTTCTACCACACCTCGGAGATAAATAAAAGATGTGACAATTGATTTATCCGATGCCAAAGCAGCGGGTGCACTTGGAGCCATCCAAACGTTTGTTACAAGAATTCAGGGCATGCCCCCTCGTGATTCAGGTGAAATTGATAAATAAAGAAAACCAGAGCAATGTCTAGATTTTCATCTTGGCGATACGTCTATGCAGGTGGGGCTAGGGTAAAATAGAATTTATTCAACAACCACTTGATAGCCCTTTTCCAAGATTTTCACATGACCGCGTAATGATATACCGTGTGGGTGGCCTGTGTCCCTGCGTTGGGGGTATGCTGAGGGCAGTTTAGAGGCGCGATAGTGGGCAAGGCTTCAGCTTTATGGCTTGGGTACTTCAGAGTGATGCAAGCGGCTCTATGGTGCATTGCAGGGGATTGAATGGGTGTAAGTGGAATATATACCCCGTGTTTGTGATTAGGCTTTTACTATTTGTGCAACTAACGGAGGGTTATTCCTTCAAATTTAATGGCATTCATCACCTCTAGTTTTCGCTTAAGACTTGCTGAGGTGCCATATACCTTACTGTCCATACTTTCGCCCTCCTGCCAACCTCCAATCTCGCGAGCAACCCCTCTATCAACTCCACTCTCTCTTACAAAATCCATCCATGTATGCCTTAGGGAATGAAAGGACAGCTTTGGATTTTTAAGTGACAACTTATCTAACAACTTACTGAAGGTTTTTCCTGCCTTCTTATATGGCTTACTAGAGGCATATGTGGAGCAAGGAAATAGCTTGCTTTCCCCAGCCTCTCTAACTCTATCAACATATTCCATAAAACCAAGAGACTTTAGAGTATCCGATATAGGTATATCCCTAATTGAACCCTGAGTTTTCAGAGACTTTTCGGCCTCTGTGTTCACGGAGATATAGTCTATTTCACCAGTACCTCTTCTAATATCTGATGGCTGCAGAGAAACAATTTCACTCAGACGCATACCCTTTAATAGCCCAAGAATTGGCACCCAGTATTTGTATTCTTGTTTCGGCTTATGTTTGAATGGGAAAACACCATCTTTACTGAAGATCATTCTTAGTTGTGCAGGAGTAAATGGGTCTCTCTTATCCTTGCCAGATACTTTTTCCTTGATTCTTAGCTTTGCAAACACATCTTCTACTTTAAATTCATTGTCCTTTCCCCATCGCAGCAACTCAGAGTAGTGAGTCATATAACCATTTAGTGTAAGTGGCTGCAGCTTTTCTTCTTTGTGTTCTGGATGCTTTTTAATGAATTCCCTTACGGTGATGCCTGTAGATTTTTTGTTAAAATTCTTCGGTACTAACAACATATTCTTAAAGAAGGTTTTGGCTGTTGTTCTATCTAGATTACACAACAAGAAATCCTCTCCTAAAAGCTCCAGCAGCACTTTTTGATAGCTGACATTTCTTTGGGTGATAGATGCACTTTTTCCTTTATTAAGAGGATCATTGTTATAGTCGGTTACTAGCTTGCCCAGTGTCTCTGTACTATTAGCTTGCTGTTTTGGAGTCTCTGTTATTGGAATTTGCTCAGATAATGGCTTCAGTGTTCCAGTAAAATATGGGACGCTTGACCAGCCTTTTTCCATCCGTTTATTAATGTCTTGTAATGCTCTGATATGGGCATTGATGGTTGCTAAACATAATTGTTTGTAATCTGTAGACCGTAAATTACACTCCATCTTTGCGTCAATCATGTAGCACAATCTATCAGCAACAAACTTCTCTCCTGCCTTATAATCACCATTGCTCAATGCTAATTCAAAATCCCGTATCTTTTGATTATTTTTGGCAATAAAGTCAGCATCCATTTCATTAACCCACGTTTCTTTAGCTAAAGCTGGCCTTACAAGAGCGTTTTGGGTTTCATGTGCTATCATCATGTGTTTGTAGTGTTGTTCCGCAATGATAGGAATGTCTTCACTTCGTAGCTTTCTAACTCTTTGTTTGTCTTCCATAAGCGCAAATAATCCTGCCGAAACTTGTCTAACTTCTACTATGGCCTCTTGATAAGAGCGAGTGCCAAGACTTTGCCAGTGTTCTCGTTTACCAATTTTATTGCGGTATTGGGCAGGAATTGCAATCCTACAATAGTAGATACCATTCCTTTTAGTAAGATACGTTTGACAAGCCATTTTGTAGCACCTTTATGTAGCAGTGGGTGCCAAAACAGCTTTGAGGAAGTGTAAATATCTAGGGAATGCCTTGTTTATATCAAGAAATGGTGCCGCTTAGGGGCACCAGCAAAATGGCTGAAAATAATAGAAAAATATGAATTTATCGTAATTCTTTTCGTAATCTCGATTTTTCTGGGCGAAAATTACCTTCTATCGAGCCAGCTGGTTACTCTATGGAAACGCTTAAAAAATTGATAACAACCTCGCTCGTTGTGGGCGGTTGTGTAGCGATACTATCTCAAAAAGATTTTTTCTGCCACTGATTAGAGATAAGTACCTCACCGACTTCTTTCTGGTGTGCACCATTGGTTGTGTACGTGGTGGTGACGGCTCTAATGCCGAAGGCAGAGAATATCTGCCGAACTTCTGGCACATCGTTTAACGATAAAATGAATTTGCCAGTGATGCCGGAAAGGATGGAAGCCAGGCGTGTGAAATCCGCACGCCTGAAAACGCCAGAGCCATAATCATTTTCATGATGGTAATAGGGTGGATCTAGGTAAAAAAGCGTGTTTGCACCGTCATAGCGGGCGATAAAATCTCCGAAATCCATGCACTCAATCACCACGCCGGAAAGCCGCTGGTTAATTTGTTCCAATTCTAGTGTGAGGCGGTTGATATTAAACCGCGACGGATTGAAGTGATGAGCAGGAAAAGTCGGGGAAGCACTGCGCCCACCGAAGCATATTTTTTGCAGATAATAGAATCTGGCGGCACGCTCTAGGTCAGTAAGTGATTCGGGGTTGGCAGCCTTTAGCTTGGCAAATGTATCGCGGCTACAAATCATCCAGGTGGTGTAATCGACAAACGCCGGATAATGCCGCTGCAATATCCGGTAAAGGTTTGAGATCTCTTTATTGATGTCATTGACCACTTCATAGTGCGCTGGCGTCAAGCGACGAAAAAACATGCCTCCCATGCCGACGAATGGTTCTGCATATTGCTGGTGGGGGATTTTTTCAATTTCGGCGGCTATTGTTTTAGCCAGCCGCGACTTGCCGCCGAGATATGGCGCAATCCCTTTGAATGGCTTAAAATGAGCGGATTCCTCGTGCATACTTCTCCCTCCAGATTGAAATGTGATTGACTATAATGTGACTATGGGTTACATTTGGCCATGTACGAAGTGATCTATAGTAGGGATGCCAAGCGAGCACTGGCACGGATGCCGAGAAATACGGCTTCCACTATCCAGTTAAAGATCGAGGCACTTGCTGTTGATCCTTACGCACAGAATAACAATGCCACTAAACTGCAAGGCAGAGCGGGCTATAGATTGCGTGTGGGTGATTGGCGTGTTGTTTATGAAATTGTAGATGAGCGTTTGGTAATTCACGTTGTTCGTATTGCCGCGCGGGGTAGTGCATATGAGAAATAGGAGGATTTTATGAAAACGACCCATCAGGAAATGCAGCCGATTCATGCCGCTGGTTATATTGCAATGTGCAATTTGGCAAAGCAGGGTAAAGGCAGAAAAACTTTAAACGTTTCAACTCTTACATTGCGGCAGATGCTCGAAGCCTATGAAGATATGCTCGATATTATCGCGTATGATGAAGCAAAGAAAAACCAACCGAGTGTGGAGTATTTTCCAAAAGCATTAGTGGATCGCTTGATTACTGGCGAAAATAGGCTGCGGGTATATCGTGAATATCGCAAGCTCACTCAGCAGGCACTTTCCACCGCCTCTGGCGTTTCGCGCGATATGATTGCCATGATCGAGACAGATAAAAAAACTGGCTCTGTAGCGACAAACAAGAAGTTGGCGCAGGCACTTAAGGTTGATTTGGAAGATTTAGTATAACTTTAGGCAGTGGGTGTTATGAATAATTATATTGCCGTAATTCATAAAGATCACGATTCAGATTATGGGGTGAGTTTTCCAGATTTTCCTGGAATTGCTACCGCAGGGTCAACCATTGATGAAGCAAAAAATATGGCAAAAGAAGCCCTTGAATTGCATATCGGAGGAATGTTGGAAGATGGCGAGATAATACCCGAACCATTGACACTCGAAGATATTGTCAAAAGAGACGATTATGTCGGGCTGGTTGCGGTGCTGGTTGTCAGCGCGCCTATGAGTAAAAAGAAAGAACCGGTGCGGGTGAATATATCCATTGATCCGGATGTGCTGGCATTAGCAGATCAATTGGCCGGATTGCAGGGGATGACGCGCTCTGGTTTTATTTCGATTGCAGTACAGCGTGAGGCTGGTAGTTTTTTGGTTGCGAAAGGTAGAACAACAGCGATAGCAAGTCGTTTTACCAATAATCCAATAGTCGAAGTATCAGGCTTTAAACCCAATAAGAGCAATAAGCGTATAAAACCCGCCGTAAACTAACAGCGTTGCAGCACAAAAAGCGCAAGGCAGACCAAGTGCTAACTGCATGTTAGTGGCTTACAAAAGTTGCGAGAGCATCGTGCCGGGCGGCGCAATCATTATATTTTTCCAGCAGGCTGATATCATCTTCCAGCAGATCGCCCATATTTGCGCCATCTTCCAGCATCGGGACGGGATCGCAAGCTTGTGTCAGATTAGCGGGCGGTGTTACGAATATTGACGGAATTACGGAGGTGCAAGCCGTCAACAGGCACGATGCAAGAAGCATAAATGTGATTTTTGGCACGTTCTTTCCCCAGAAGTTTGTTGAGATTGCTATTTTTTGTGCGTGATGCAGCGAGCTGTGCTTCGAGAGAAGCAGATGTTTTGGCTGCCGCCACTTCCTTCGCCTGATAATTTAAAACCTGCACCTTCAAGTTTTTCAGCTCATTCGCATCGTAAAAAAGCCCGTGCACCTTCCATCCCGACCAACTACCGAGCAGAAAACATACTCCCGCGATTGAGAGCAGCATCTGCCAGTTACTCATGAGGGTCGGGAATGACTGACTGATCAGGTTGGTTATTGTTTTCCACATTGTTTTCCTCTTCGATTTGATTGTTTATTCGGTTTTTTCCATAGGCGTTGAATACAACCCCGTTAACACCGGCGAAGGCCAGAATCAGCGCACATTCTGCGCTCGTGATAAAGCCAGGTGGGCGATGTGCGATAATCCACAACCCCATGTAGGCGTATCGGCGATCACTTGCAGAGATGCAGCAAATGGGTTCACATCGGATGCTTTTGTCACAATGATGTTGGTTGCTGTTACAAATTGCTGTGCCAGTGTTTCCTGCGCGGTTGGAACGATCAGGTAGCGTGGCTGAACGTTGATCGGACGGCCCGCGATACCTTTTTGCTGACGCAGCAAGTTGCGTGCAACACCAAGGCTTGCCACAGAAATCACCGTACCCGTACCCGTCAGGTTGGCGTGCGTTGCATGGAAGAGTGCCACGGAATCGGCGAGTGTTGCGTTGGCCGTGATGATACCCCACACGGTGTCGCTCTGAAGATCCGCAGCAGCACGTCCGAACAACTCAGGAAGGCGGGTAAATGCACCCAAATCATCGTTGATGATGACTTGCCGGCTCACCGGGACGACTTTACCGTATGTCGCGAGCGCATATTGTTCGCGGGCATCGGCCATGCTTCCCCGTTTGAACTCACCGCTTTCGTTGATTTTATCGAGCGTCGGCGCATCACCGAGTTGCATGCGAGCGATGTTTTTAAAGTCAGGTGCGGTGGTTTGGCGGGTGAATGGCTTATAGGTCTGCGGGGCATTTTCATAGGCCATACGCAGGGTTTTATTTGCCACGTTTGCCAAAATGTACGGGAAATCACTGGTCGAATATTGACCAGCCCGTGTTTCAAGGCCGAGCGTCAGTTTTGCCACTTCGCCCTTATCCATGCCGCGTGTTTTAATGCCGCGTGCTTCGAGCAATTCACGGCCTATTTCAAGCAGTGAAAGACCACGATATTCATTGGCGCCTTCCGTGAGCTTGTAAGTGTTGCAGTCATGGCGGTGCAGCAGTGCATTTTCAACCAACGCGCGCCGAGTATCAAATTCATCGCGGGTGATTTTAATGGCCTGCGCGGAGTGGATGGTGCCGGTTTTGTTGTTGCGCTCTGCGAGCTCATTGATGATTTCTTTGCGAGCAACGGTGATTGTTTTTCCGTCAGTGATCAGCTTTTCAGCAAAGGTATCGTCAAGAGAAACGCTGCGGCAAGCAAGACGTATCTCACTTTGACGAGTTGCTTCCGCTTTCACGCCCTCTGCGCGAGCCGCGACGATTTGTGCATCGGATGCTGGCTCTGGCGCTGCTGGTGCAGGTGCTGGAGCTGGTGCAGGTTGCGGAGTATCGCCTCCGTTTGGTGTGTGATTATTCATAGATACCTCTCTGTTGGTGGTTGGTGATGCGTTGCGGATGGTGCAGGGAAAAACGAGATCGCCAGAGCGAATCACCGCGCCTGCATCTGCGGGGATAGGAACAAGAGAAATTTCAAACGGCTCCCAATCGACAGCACGCCGGAGTGGCACTGCTCCGTCGCGCTCTTCGATGACATATTCGTAAACACGGTAGCCCGCGCTTACGTTTCGGATGATGCCTTCACGCACTTTGGCGAGGGTTTCGGCACAACCCGGAGTTCCTGAAAGTTTTACCTGCGCAGTACCGATGCCTTTATCGATACGCACGGAACCTGCAACCACCACGCCGATCACGTCATCGAGCGTGAACTGATCGTGGGTGTTGAGCACTGGTGCATTGCCGCTATTGATGCGCTCAAGCCGGATGGATGCTTTATCAACCATCAGCTCTTCGTCGTAATCGCCATTCATCCAGCTACTGCGGCGCACCGTTGCGCCCGTCGTCCAGATAATGTCAAAAAGATTTTCGTCTACCGTATTTGGTTTGATGGTCGCGTCACGAAACTGAAGCGGCAGGTTCTGGATTTGTGTCATTCATTCCCCCTAGGGCTTGTAAAATGCCGGTCTTCGTGGTGTTGCGTGGATCGCTGTCGACCACGATTTTGAGTGCATCGAGCGTTGCGTTGGTGGCAGCGATGGTTTTCAGATGTTTGTCTGGGTCGTTGCCAAGCCGGGCAATTGCATCTGGTAGTGTGAGTGTGCCAGAGCGCAGCATGATGAGATCCGCCATTGCATCTTTGTAAGGATCAATTTGTTCAAATCGTGGGGCCGACCATTTAACAGCCGCATCACTTTCTTTTACTACCTTGAAAATTCCGGCGAGCTGCCCACGTTCCAAAAAGCGTAGCCATACTTTTTGGCAGAGCATCGGTATGTAAATACTCTCGCGGCGTGCTTCGATCATGCGGCGAAATTCAAGTAAGCTGCCGCGCATCGAACTGTAATTGACGTTGCTTAAATCACCGGTAAGCTGCTCATACGTAATGCCAAGCCCGACTGCAATTGCACGCAGCATTGAGCGAACAAATGCATCACCGCCGCTTGCAACCGAAGGATTACCGAACTTTACATCTTCGCCCGCATTGAGATAGCCGATCATGCCGGGGCGGAAGGTTTCTTGCCGTGTAGAATCTACCGTTTGCTGGCCGAAAGCGAGGCTTGCACCGTTAATGCCGCCTGCCTGTGTCACAAATGCGGCAAAACAGGATTCAATTTTCTTGCGCATCAACTCCGCTTCTTCATATTCAGCGAGGTCGTTCATTTTGAGCATGACCGGCGCGAAGGCGGAAACACCGCGCAACTGACCTGGGCGGTCTTTGCTGAAGATATGCAGAATCTGCTCTGCCGGCACGCGAATTGTTTGCTGCGAAACATTGCCGCCGGCTTCACCTGGGTGGTGCGTAAACAAATGATAGGCGATGCGTGCACCGGAGGCATCAAGTTCAATGCCCTGAATAATTTGTCCGCCGTTATTTACGAGTCCGGTGAGGCCGGTATTCAGAAAATCAGCTTCAAGCAGCTGCAATTTGAACGGTACAATGCCTTGATCATTCGCCTTCGTATCGATAAAGCGGATGAAACATTCGCCGCTTTCATAACGGGCACCCGCAATGAGTGCCTGCAGCGCATAAAAATTATGTTGCCCTTCATGATCGCAATGCGTGGCCCATTTATCCCAGGCAGCCATAATCTTTTCATTCAGCGTATCTTTTTCTGATTTCGCGGCGGGCTTAATGCCGGTGCTAATGGCGTTTGTGACGTAAACTTCTTTCGCTTTCGAGGCGTAAGGATTATTGCGCACCAGATCGCGCGCATTATTGCGCAGGCGTGAGGCGGCTGGGCCAATTTCGGCGTTAGCGGAACTACCTGCTGTCACCCATCCATCGGTGCGGCGGCCCGTTTTTGCGCCATCATAGGTGCGCATCAGGATGATTGCTTTGCGCGCACGCTCCCGGATGAGGCCCCTTTGCGGTGAAAGGAAGCCGATGACATTATCTAACCACATGGTCAATCCCTCGAATAGGCGGCGACGGAACAGCGGCTATTGCGGGTTATGGACGCTGCATCAAGCTGGGCTTGCGCATCATTCCTGGCTCTGATCAGCACATCAATAGAACGGTACACAACTCGGTTTTCGCCATATCGCACATCGAGTACACCATTGGTGATGGCTTTGGTGAGCGCATCGATATCGGATTGCGTGATTGCCATGTGTTGAATCTCTTATGGTGAGTGGAGGAGCGAAGCGAACGACTAGCGACCAACCGGGAGTGCAGCCACTAGCGGCGCTTGAGCGACAGTTGAAGATCTACCGTTTTTTTAGGCACTGTTAACAAACCTGTATTTTTATGATATAGGTTATGGCGAAAGGGAGATTTTTGCCATGAACAAGCGCTTATATCCTGTGTCTCGCGAGGTTTTCGATCTTGAAATTCGTCCGATTATTGAGGCGGTGACAA
>CAIJLX010000072.1 GCA_903821695.1 uncultured Alphaproteobacteria bacterium
GATGGTGATGATGTCGGTCATCGCGTTACCTCGGGGCTAATAATGACAATTCCTTCCAGCAGGCGCGTCACGGTGACGGTATCCGCTGCGACGATCTCCAAATCATAAACCCCACCCGTCGCGGTGATGGCGGACGTGGCGACGGCGGTGGCCAGAATGTTAATCGTGCCAGCTGCGCCACCCAGCGTGATGCCACCGTTTTCAGTGGTCAGGGTGAGAAATGGTGTGGAAGATTCCACGGTTTCACGCATGTGCATCCGTGCGATGAAACTGGTCAGATCAATCGGCGTGCCGCCTTCATCTTTCCAAGTAATTTGCTCGGAAAACGTCGCGCCGCGATAAACATAGAGATTATGTTTTGCTGGATGTGTGGTCATAAATGAATCCTTATGCGCTCAAGTTGGCGTACCATTTGGTTGCGGTTGCCGCCCAAAACATGGCGTTTTTGCCAGCGGCCAGTGAGAAAGCGGCATTCGCTGCTAGGGCGTTAATGCTATGGCCACTTGCTGGGTACACCGCTAGGGCGTTCGCCCCAGCGTTCGCTACACAAATGAACTCGCCTTGCTCGGGTGACGGCAGGATGCCGCCCGTGCCAGCCGCCACCGTGGTGAACTCGTTCGTTTGCTTGGTGATTGCCGTTGCCGTGCCTTGCGTTGTACCTGCGCCGCTTAATCCCGAGGCGTTGGATTTCAACGCCACACGGCCATTTGCTGCCAGCATTTTCATGGCATCAAAGAACGTCGAGCCATCCGCCGATACTTTGAGGGTGAAGTTATCATCCCCCAGCAGGCCGAACTCGGCACGCCCTGAAAACCCTGTTTGGAAAAGGAAGCTGGCTTTGTTGCCTATGGCATTCTTGTTAATCTTCACCTGCATGTCCGTGCCGATGTGATTGAACAGGATTGCCGCGCTCGCCACCGCGAACTTGTTGGTGCTATCCGCCGAAGTGTTCACGCCCAGCATGGTGAGGTTCTGAAACGATGTGGGGTTCACCGTCAGCACCCATGCTGCGCCATCGTAGGTGTAGAGGGTGTTTACATCATTCGCCCATACCGTCAGCCCTTCCCACGGGGCAATGAAGTTCCATGCAGTGGTATAAAACGCGAGGGCTTTGGCTTGCCCAGCCCATGCGCCCGTGGGTGCGCTGCCTACGATGTAGCTATCCCCCGCGACGGGCGAGCCTGGAGGCGTATTCACCCCCACGCTCACCATTGCCGCCTGCAATAGCGCGTCGATCAAGTCGAGTGATGCGTTATGCGTCACTTCCTTTTGCGACTGTGATTGCAGAATATAGGGCAGCTTCACCCGATTAGTGGTGTTTGGCATAAGACTATCCGTTGTTTGAAGGTTAGATCGTTGCGATTCCCGCGTATCCACGCCCGACGGCGGCGGAAAGCTGGTACACATTCACCAGCACGCTGCTTTGCGCCGAACCGAAGTCCGTCACTTGCTGCGCGGCGGTGTAGATGGTGGTGGGTGAAGTCAGGCCGATGATGGTGCGTTTCAGCGTCACCCCCTGCATGATTTCCACCTCGTAGCGTTCGGCTTCCTCGGAAAGCGGAATATCCACCGCGTCCCGCCAATCACCGCCGATGCGCGTGCGCCGCTTCCAGTTGATGGTCAGATCACCACCCACATTTCGGCTGCCCTCGATATGCACGGGGGAATAAGGTTTCAGAGCCTTTGCCGCATAGGTGAAATCCTGCGCGGTGGTTGCCCCAAGCGTGGAACCAACGGTCACGGGCTTGAACTTCTTGGCGATACCCCAGCCAGAGGATGCCATCAGTTCCCGCGCAAGGGCGTTTGTCAGCATGATGAAGCGTTCACCCGCTATGTGACTACCTACAGCCCATTCCGTACCCAGCCGCCCCCGCAAAAGCCCAGACAAACGATATTTGTTTGTGTCGAGCAGTGTCGCGGTTTGGAACTGGATGACTTCATCGCCGATGACGCACACATTCGCGCCATTCAGCACAGCAATATCGGTCACGCTCTGCAGCTGGCCGAAGGTTAAAAGCACATCAATGGTCGTGCTGTTATCCCAAGTGTACACCGTCCCCGCAGGGATGATATTCAGCACCGCGCCGATGGTGGCCTGCGCCGTGAGCGTTTGCATCAAGGCGTAGTTTGCGCCGCCATCATCCGAGCGGTAAACCGCCGAACCCGTCCAGTCACCACCCAAGCCCACCACGCCATAGCGCAAATAGGCATCCGTCACCGCATCGGTGGGGAATGCTGGCAGGTCGAGCAGTTCCAGCCGCGTGGCGGAAATACTAGTCGGCGGCTGAATGTTGGGCGTGCCAGTGCCTGCGGGATTATAGAAATCATACGAAGACACATCTTCGGCCACCGCTGTGAGTTCCTGCATCCCGTTTCGCACCAGCTTGGTGGAATTGATCCGCATCACATACGCCGCGCCATCCTTCGTGATGGTAATCACGTCGGTCGGTTCAAGCAGCGCATATTTCGGCGGCACGGTGAACTGGTACTGCACGCGGCCGACCCACACATTGTAGAGCGTCACATCCGCCACCACCTTGGCTTCCTGATCCGAAAGCACAATCGGCAGGTTTACCGTGGCATAATCCACCGCTTTGACGGTTTGCCGCTGCGAGGATTGCGTGCCAGCCTGATAATCCGCCGTGCGGTTCAGATAGATGACATCCACCTGGCGCGGCAATTCCAGTTCCTGCGTGCGGGTGATGGTGAAGGTATCAATCGCATCATCACGCGGCACCAGTTCCGAGAAATCCAGCGTGGTGTTGGAAACTTTGCCCCGCTTGATGAACTTCAACAGCCCATCCGATTCCACCATGTCGAAGAAATAAGCCGAGGCCAATTGCTCCAAACAGGCACGCACCGTTTGCCGATTACTCACGATAAAGCCCGACACAATATCCGTCAGACGGCTGGTGTCATACATGGTGTTGTCGTAACCCACCTTTTTCAGCAGGTCGGCGACGATCTGGCCGAGGCTTGAAAGCCCCAGCTTTCCTTGCACCCAATGGCCTGTTTTCCAGTTGCTGCCATCCGCCCAAACCGAGCCGAGGTCAGGGAAGAATGGGAACGGCCGTGCATCCCATGTCCACACGAACTTGCGTGGAATGAAATTGGCTTCCAGCGCGTTCTCTGCATTGAGATAGTCAATCGAGGCATCGAGCGCGGTGCGCTGCGCCAGAAAATCCACCCGCGAGCGCGAACCCCGAGGATAGAAACTTTCTACCGAGTCAGGGTCAACAAACACGTTGGGCTGGTTGGCGCATCCATCCACCGAAGGAAAGCCAATCTCCGAAAACCAAACGGGTTTCATCTTGGCCGTCCATGCCGTGCCGCTGGCATCAGGATTCGTGTGGGTGCTATTCCACCAGTGTTTTACGTTCTTCCAGGCAAAGGTTGCGCCTGAATAGAAGGTTTGGGTGGTACGATTGCCGTCCCAGTAATAATCCCAGCCTTCATCCTGCGTCCATCCATCGTAAACCGCCTGATAGTCAATCTGCGCCTGTGGCAAGTCGGGCGTGAGTGGGAAATAGCAATCAATCGCCACCACGTCGATATTGCTATCGCTCCATAGCGGATCAAGGTGATACCAGCCGTTTACGGAATGATACTCGCTCCAATCCCCACCGTAAGCCACTTTCACGCCTGCGCCGACGGCGGTTTTCACCGTGGCGGCAAGGCTTTTCAGCTGCGTCACCGCTGGGAATACGCCTGCGCTGCTCATGTAGGTGGTGAGTCCCACCAGTTCCGAGCCGATCATGAAAGCGTCGATATTGTTCTTCAGCAACACGCCACCAACATTCAGGTTGGCATAATGCGTGATGAAGGCATTGTAGCCATTGGTGCGGGTGAAGAAGTTGGCCGCATCGGTGGCATTGGTGGGCGTAATCCTGCCGCGCCACGGTTTTGGTTGTGGCGTGATGGTGTCCACTTGCACCATCGGGTAAAACAGCACCTTGTAGCCACGCGCCTTTAATTCCTGACACAGCCGAATGATACTTTTGTCCGTGGGCGTGCCACCATACGTTGGCGTGCCATCGGGAAAAGTTAAAATGACGTGTGCGTTATTGCGGGTAAAACTTCCCACCACCCAATCATCAGGCGCAATCCGTGCGCCTTGGCTGTTAAACTCCGCCGCTGGTTTGATAATGCTCACCGCAGGATCTGCGGAATCCGAAAACCAGTTCACCACCACCGACACCCATTCCACATTGGGCAGGTTGGCTTTGAGGTTGTCGAGTGCCACCAGCACATCGGCTTTATTATTGAGGTTGTTCAGGTTCATTTTGGTGACTTTGCCACCTTGCACAAAATTGCCTGATACATCCTGCTGGCCGCTGGTTTTCTCCTGCACCACCGTGTCGTAAACATTCTCACCTGCGCCTGGGATAATCGTGATGTCCTTGATTTTATCCTCAAGGTCGAAGGGCTTTTTCAGCGTGCGGCGCACCTCGAAGGTAAAGTTCGGAATGCGATTGCCGAAATCCCCCAGCGGGAAATCCTTAATCACCACATAGGCCGTGCCACGATAGGCTGGCGTTTGCCCTGCGGGATAGAAGGACGACATAAACGTGTCAGGCAGCTGCGTTTCATCACCGAGATAGAGCGAATAGCTGCCAGCTGTCAGGTCAAGCTGCTTTGCATCCGCCCATACGCGCACCACTTCGCTGATCGCACCTTCACAAATCGCCACTGCAAGGCTTGCCGTGTAGGTGTAGGTCGTGGTGGTAGTTTCCACGCTTCCGCCACCGCCGCCGCCTTTACCACCGCCCGAGGATTGCGTTGTCGTGGTCACATGCTCCTGGATCGGGCGCGACCAGATCACGTTTCCCGCAATACGGGCGTTGCCATAAACCACGGGTATCGACTTGCCATAGGTAGAAGCCTGCACCATCAAATCGGTCAGGCGTGAACCTTCCTGATTGATGCGTGCCTTGCTGCCGAAAATGGAACGGTCAATAAACCCGCCCAAATATCCGCCCACACCACCCGCCAACGCTGCGGCAAATGCACCCGCGCCGATGGATGAGGCCGCAGAACTCGCGGCGGCTGCTAGAACGATGGCTGCCATCTGAATACCTTCACAAGTCGTTGTTTCCAGTCATCATCGAGGCGGTGTTCCACCACCCGACGGGCTGGCGCGTAGGAATGAACCATCCCCAGCGTGTTTTCATAATCGGTGAGAAATGCCATGTGCTGCGGGTTCTCGCGCACCTTGAACAAGGCCAGATCACCTGCCTGCGCCTCGGCTATCGGCACTTCATCCAGCAAAGCGGTGAGCTTCTCGGTGAGATACGCGCCGTCAGGCTCTTTGGAATAGGTCACCTCGTCATAACCCGCGAGTGGCTGGCCGTGCTTGTCCTTCAAGCCAAGTTCATCCACCACGCCGACAATCAGGCCGAGACAATCACAGCCTTTGCCTTTAAGCCGCGCCTGGTGGTGAAACGGTGTGCCGATCCATGTTCGGGCTTGGGTAACAATAATGTTGCTGTCTGGCATGGCGTAATCCTTGGACAATAAAAAAGCCGCGAGAAGCATGTGCTTCTACGGCTTTGAAATTTTAATAATAAGCGGCTAAATGACTAGCTGGCCTTGATGTCGGCAATCAGCGTGTCATCGGGCAACGTCAATCGTATGCCCTGTAAATCTGCTTCCGTCGGATCAACAAACGCATGGGTGGCTTCCAGAATGCGCTGGCTGATATGTTTATCGCTCCAATCCACTTTACCCGTGTAACGCTGCGCGAAATCAAGTGTGCGTACCAGAGCTTGCGGCTGTTGGTTATGGGTCAGTGCCTTGAGTGCCACCAGATAGTTGTTCCGATAAACCGTTGGCACGATAATGCGCTGCTCGTTTCCTGCCACTAATTCCGCGTTCATCATAATGCGTGCTATACGTCCGTTGCCATCCGCGAAGGGATGCACTTCGGCCACCAGAAACATCATAAACACAGCGCGATGAAACGGCGCATCGAGGCTTTGGTAAAGTTCAAATCCTTTTTTCAACGTGCCTTCCACCAATTCAGGCGCAACAAACAAAGTGCTACCTGCACGGTTGCCTTCTACCTTGAATCGCCCTGGTAATTTTTCAGGCCGCTTCGCCATGATGACCGCGTGACGCTGTTTCAAAAGCGTTAGAAAATCCTCAAAACGCTTCGGGATTCTTTGCATCTCTTTGGTATCGGCAACAATCTGGTATGTTCCCAAAACGTCGTGTGCATCAGCAGGTCGGTCGTTTGGCACTTTGCCCTCAAAGACAATTTCCTCCGCTTCATTTACCGCAAATTCAGTGCCTTCAATGAAGTTTGAGAAATAGGCTTCGTAAAATGCAAGTGTCTCCGTGACCACGGGCGCAGGCCGCGTGATCGGCGGTGTTTCATGCAAGGCGCGGTGTAGAACTTCAAACAATTGCAAGCGGTCAGGGTCGTAAGGCTCTCCCTTTTTGCGTGCGATACCTGTTTTTGACACTACAGGTTCATCGCGTGTACCGAGTAATGTGCCTATCAAATCATCCAGCTGCTTGAATTCTTTCTCCAACTCCAGCGTGCGCGAAAGTTTGCGTGCATCATCACGCAGCTGCTTTATCGCTGCATCACCCGACCGCCTGAGAATCACATCCAGTTTTTCTTCAATCTCCTGCCTTGAAAGCGTGCGCGGTGCGCTGCCTTCTCGTGGGCGTGAGATACGCATATTTTCCAAATACGCCCGAGCCTGCGAACAAAGACGCAAGCCATCCATGAACGGCTTGTCATCTGGCAATGGTGCAACGCCTTTGCGCGACCTGATAGTGACACCAGGTAGTTCAATATCCCGCTTGCGATCCGAGATAATAAATATCGAACCATCTGGCGCAGGTTTCAATTCCAAGGCGGTGCGATCCGCAATCAAGGCTTCTGGCACAAACTGCCCGATGATTTGCCAGAGATTGCGCTTCACAATCGCTTCTGGTGCATCCGTCAAATTGGTCGTATAAAGACGGGAAGCCAGCTTTCGCAGCTTTCCGCTTTTTACACTGCGTGACACCATCTCCGTCGTCGTTGCGTCGGAAACAATCACCTCGGGCAGCTTTGGCAATAATTCGGGCATAAATCTCACTCCACACCCCATTATACGCAATAATTCGGGTATAATAAAGCACTTTGTGCAATAAAGTGGGGTTTATACCCTCTGTAGGTCGTTAGCCGTGGCTGAGGTGGCTAGCATCTTGTCCATGCCTGGGACGTAAGGCTCGCCGCGAAAGTTCACGGCATTGTTGAACTTGGCGATGCAGGTGCTGATGGTTTTGTCGCAGCCTGCTATCGCGTTGAAGGTATCGCCCACCGTCACATTGTTGGGCATGGGCAACACGAGGGTGAACTGCTTGTTCGAGAACTCTTTGATTTCCATGCGCCGCCCAGCATTCGCGCCCGTCAGCCACACCACTTCGCCGCCCGAGAAATATCCTGCTGCCTGCGTCATCGAATTGCTGATAAACACCTGCCTGCTACTGACAGTATTGACACTGCCGCCCACCGTGTAGCTGGCAAGGCTGGCTTTGCACCGTCCATCGCCAAAGATGGCGCGGCATGTGGGGCTATAGAGTTCCACAATATTCTGGCTGAGTTTTTGCGCCAGCCCACGCACTTCGGCGATAAACTGACCGTTCTTAAGCGTCACTTCCCCAAGCCAGCCGCGCCGATGCGTGATGATGCCTTGCGAGAGGTCGGTGACGTTCACCATGAAGATTTCAATCTCGGCGAAGTCGTATTTCCCCGCCATAATGTCGGCTTCGGTGATTGCCGCCGCGTCAAGGATTCCTGCCACATCGAGATTATCGACGCTGAACTTGTCTTTGGTTTCCACGCTCGTGGGTGAAAAGCCCGTCGCGGCCTTATAAAGCTGGCTGCTCACGGTTAGGTCAGAGGTGTGATCGGTAAAGCCCATCACCGTGCCACCCACCAGCGTGAGTTTCCAGCACACGGCAAGGCTGGTGACTTCACCCGCCAGATGCGCGGCCATATTGCTTGAAGCGGTTCTCATAAGCGTATCTCCACAATCGGGATGGAACCCAGCCTCGGCATAATCCAGCAGGCGCAATAATGCCTGTCGGTCATAGCCGAGTACGTCGGTCACACTTAAAATGGTTGGAATGTCGAACCCTGCGATTTTACCGCTGGGATAAAGTTTGAACTGACCGCTACACCGAAGCAGCACTTCCCATGCCTCGAACCCTTCCATCGAATGCGGTTCGCTTTTGATGTAGGGGCATAACGGCTCGCCCGTGCTTTCGTTTAGCTCGCCTTTGCTGCACGGGAGGGCTTCTTCGTGGCATGTTCTGCAATATCCTGACCCGCCGCCGAAGTGCCATTTACAACGAGCCCAGAGACGTTTCCCTCCGCGTCCAGCAGGGAAAGTGAAGCGGTGTATTTCTTCCAGAAATCCTGCGCGATGAACCAAATATCCATGAGATCGTTCACGGCTTGATCATTCACCACCGCAGGCGCATCACCCGCGCTGTTCAACACGCCTTGCCACTCGATCACCGCGCCGCGTGCCATTGCCTTGATAAGCAACGCTTCCGAAAGCCCGTGGCGGGTTTCTTCGTCGTCCACATCTGGCAAATCCGATATATCCGCACCCACTTCAAGGCGGGATTTACGCTCTTGCCGCCAGTCGGTGATCTGCTTGATGACGGAAGACTGCGCCGCACTCATAATGGCGGTAGAAAGTGGCCGCACTTTGAGTTTCACTTCGGCAGGCAAATCGAGCCAGTACGGTTCTTTTTTCAGATTTAATCGTAGCATAACGCCTCCTTATGGGTAGCTGGTGACATCGTTCTTCAAAACGACGGTGACGGATTTACTGAGTGCGTCGTCATAGACGGCCTGCCAGTTGAAGCTGGCCTGCACGCCGCCTGGTCCCGACACGGGGATGCGCGGTCGCGGCAGATAAACTTCGTGGAATGTCCAAGTGAGTGAGAAGTTGTTCCCGTCTAATCCCGCCAGCTTGTAGGCAAGCTCCAATTCAATGGCGGTGTTGTTGATCGCGTCATCCACCAGCGTGGTGTCGGCAAAGCGCACGTCTATGCTGCCATTCACATTGATGATGGTGGGGTCAACCGCTTCAATCAGCCCATCATTGCGGATGGTCGGCACTGCCTGCAATCCGTTCGAATAGGTGAACTGTGCGCCCGTGATATTGGCCAAAGATGTGCCGTTGCGCTTAATCGAGCCGTTGAACTGGCTGAAGGGTTTATACACTCGGGCTGTGGGCGTGCCGCCTTGTGTGGATGCAAAGCGCGTTTCCCCTTGAGCGATGATGTTAAGGGTAGCGTTCGCTGCACCTGAACGCTGAAAATTCAACGCCATACTGCCCAGCATACAGCCCGTATGCACGAAATAAGCTGGCACGTTGGCATGGCCGATTTCCGCCGCGAAGGATGGAAGGCTTGCCGCGCCGCTGACAAAAGTGTGCGTGAAGCCGCCGCCTGAGAGCGTTGCACCGCTTGCCACACCGTTGGCATTGCCAGAAGCCAGCGTGAAGTTGTTGCCCGTCGCCCCCAGCGTATCATGGACGATATTGAGCTTGGTGCCGCCGCCGTTGGAATAAGTGGCAGGCGTGATGCTGGCATTGGCGGAGGCGTTTAGGTCAGTTGCCAGCTGGGTGAGCGTAGCGTTCAGGTTACCTGCATTGATGTTTGCGGGCAGTAGCCTGTTACTCCGCAAGCAAGCAGATGATCAGCTGGTAAGCAGTCTGGAAGTTGCAGCAATCGCACTGATTGGCGTGATGGGCTATTATCTTACCCGTCATGCCTTCCACATCGATGAAAACGTATTATTCGTGAAAGCAGGCTTTATTGAGCGCGGTGTTATTACGAATATTCTTTTCCTCTATGGTCTTTCCTGCTTATGGATCGGCCGTGTGTTTACACGCAATACAATTAGCATTAGCGGTATTGCACTTTGTGGCATCGCGCTCTTCCGCATTTTCTATTTTGATCTCTTCATTTATAACCCGCTCTGGTCGCATCAATCCGTGGGCAGCATGCCCTTGGTAAATGGATTATTGCTGGCTTATGGCCTGCCTGCACTGTGGCTTACACAGGCAAACAGAGAAATGCGCTTACTCGGGAATGAAGAGTATCGCTCTTATACCGGAGCATTTCTGCTAGGGCTCATTTTTACATTCTTATCCTTTAATATTCGCCAGCTTTTTCATGGTGAATATCTGGATACCGGCATTACCGACAATGCGGAAATTTATACCTATTCTGCGGCGTGGCTAGTGCTTGGTGTGGTGTTATTACTCGCTGGCACATTGCAGAAAGATAAAATGATCCGCAGTGCATCACTAGTCGTAATGCTGATGACTGTTGGAAAGGTCTTTCTCTATGACGCTTCTGAACTCACGGGTTTATATCGCGTCTTTTCGTTCCTTGGCCTGGGTTTAAGTTTAATTGCACTCAGCTGGTTTTATACCCGGTTTGTCTTTGGCAAAACATCACAGGAGAACATATGAAAAATAATAGTTTGGCTGCCTCCCCAATTGCAGCATGCATGTTGGCCTTTATGTTTGCGCCGATACAGGCACTTTCAACTCCCCTTCCGCGCGTGAACGTTGGGCAATTAGAGCAACAGCTGCAGGTAGGTGATATTATTTTCATCCATGTGGATGTGCTTCCATTTCGAAAGATAGCGCGTGATACTGGAAGCTGGACAAACCATGTGGGTATAGTAGTTGAGCTATCGGATAAAGGGCCACTGGTTGCAGAAAGTACCTTCCCCTTTTCTAAGATCACACCGCTTTCAACATTCATTGCACGTTCCAAGGAAGGGCGTGTCGAAGCTATGCGGCTGAATACGAAGTTAACACCGGAACAACGCGATAACATAAAAACAGCTTCACTTAAACGGCTTGGTAAATTTTATGACACCGGCTTTGATCTACATTCGAGCCGCCAGTTTTGCTCCCGTTTTGTATATGAAGTCGCAAATGAAGCCTTAGGCATCAAAGTTGGTGAAATTGAAAGCTTACGCACATTATTCGCTAATAACCCCAAAGCGGATCTCTTATTCTGGAAAATTTGGTATTTCGGGCGAATCCCATGGGAACGGGAAACGGTGACTCCCGCCAGTATTCAATATAGCCCTCATTTGCGGACGACTTTTGATGGATATGCGGATAATAATGTAGCTACACGATAGGAGCCCGCTATGACACTTTTTCAGACAAAACGCTTTTTACCACTGTTCATTACGCAGTTCTTGGGAGCGTTTAATGATAATCTACTGAAGAATGCACTGGTCATGCTCGTGACCTACCGCATTGCTGTTGAACAGCATCAGAATGCACAATTGCTGGTAACGCTGGCTGCAGGATTATTTATCCTGCCCTTCTTTCTGTTCTCCGCAACAGCAGGACAACTCGCCGATAAATATGATCGTGCACGGCTAACACGCCTGATCAAAATAGCGGAAATTGTTATTATGCTCTGCGCGACTATTGGATTTTATACGCAGAACATTCACGTTTTGTTGTTCGCATTGTTTTGTATGGGCACGCATTCTACTTTCTTCGGCCCAATCAAATATGCGCTCCTTCCACAGCACTTAGAAGAAAAGGAATTATTATCCGGTAACGCCTATATTGAATCCGGCACTTTCCTTGCTATTTTACTCGGAACGATTCTTGGTGGATTGCTAATATTACAGGAAGGCGGCGTGACACTCATGTCACTTTCGCTCATCGCAATTGCCGTTCTTGGTTATGTTTCAAGCCGCTCTATTCCAGCTGCAGCCGCACCGTCACCTGATCTCACTATCAATTATAACCTGTTTCAGGAAACGTGGAGAATCGTAAGTTACAGCCGCAAGGATAGCAAAGTATTCCTCTGCATCTTGGGTATTTCTTGGTTTTGGTTAATCGGTGCGACATTTCTTTCCCAATTCCCCACCTATGCAAAAGATGTTCTGCATGCAGATGAAACCGTAGTAACACTTTTTCTTACCATATTTTCACTGGGTATTGGTATTGGTTCTATGCTGTGCAGCGCATTACTGCGGGGTCACATTCAAAGCACCTATGTGCCGCTGGCAACCCTAGGGATTTCGATTTTTACCATAGATTTATATTTTGCCAGCCAGTTGATTCCGGTTACCGGAAGTGCATTGATGAATGCTTGGCAGTTTATTGATAACGGTACTGGCTTACATATTATTGTAGACCTTTTGCTCATCGCCATCTGCGCGGGCATCTACATCGTACCGCTTTATGCCATCATGCAGCACTTTAGCGAAGCCGCGCACCGCGCCCGTATCATTGCAGCAAATAATGTGATCAATGCATTCTTCATGGTGACGTCTGCTATCGGCACATTGCTGATGCTAAAAATGTCTTTCACTATTCCGCAGGTGTTTTTGACCATTGCTATCCTGAATGGCTTCGTTGCTATTTACATCTGCAAATTGCTGCCCGATGCATTGTTGCGCTCCATCGCACGCGCCGTTTTAAAAATACTCTACCGCGTCGAAATAAGAGGTATGGAGCATTATTACGCAGCAGGCGACCGCCTGTTGCTCGTTGCTAATCATACTTCTTTTCTGGATGCCGCGCTTATTGCTGCCTTCCTGCCGGAGAAAATTACCTTTGCCATCAATACGCACGTGGCTAAAAAATGGTGGATCAAGCCCATGCTTGCATTGGTCGATGCCTTTCCGCTTGATCCCACTAATCCCCTCGCAACCAAATCCCTCATTGGCGCGCTGAAACAAAACCGCAAATGCATGATCTTCCCGGAGGGTCGCATCACTGTTACCGGGGCGCTGATGAAAATTTATGAAGGGCCAGGAATGATCGCCGATAAATCCGGTGCGAAGCTGTTGCCGATTCGTATTGATGGCGCACAATATACACCGCTCTCTCGCCTGCGGGGCAAAGTGCGCATACGTCTTTTCCCCAAAGTGACCGTTACAATATTGCCGCCTTGTGAATTTCATATTTCCGATGAAATCATGGGTCGTAAGCGCAGACAGATCGCTAGTATGCAGCTCTATGATGTTATGTCGCAATTGATGTTTGATAGCAGCGATTATCGCCAGACACTTTTTGCATCCCTACTTTCGGCACAGGCCACACACGGTAAAAAACATGTCATAGCGGAAGACATCGAACGTAAACCGCTGAACTACGGCCAGTTCATTATGCGAAGTTTTGTACTCGGCAGGTTAATATGCCGCAATACGCCGAATCAGAATGTGGTCGCCTTGATGTTACCCACATCCATGGGAACAGCATTAGCCTTTTTTGGCCTGCATGCATTTGGCCGCACACCAGCGATGATTAATTTCACCGCAGGCGCCACACAGATTATCACTGCCTGCAATACTGCAGAAATTTCTACAATCATTACCTCGCAGCGCTTTATCAAGATGTCAAAACTTGAAAATGTCATCAAGGATATCGTAGAAGCTGGCATTGCCGTGAATTATCTCGAAGATCTGCGTCAGCACATTTCTTTAACAGATAAACTATTTGGTATTCTCGCTTCGTTCATGCCAGAGTTTCTTTATCAAAGAACCAAAGGCGCCATCACACCGGATTCCCCAGCGTTTATTCTATTCACTTCCGGCTCGGAAGGAACGCCGAAAGCCGTTGTGCTTTCCCATGCTAATGTGCAGGCAAATCGTTACCAGCTAGCAAGCCGCGTTGATTTCGGCCCACAGGACAAAGTGTTTAACTGCCTGCCGATGTTTCATGCCTTCGGTTTAACTGGTGGCACATTGCTGCCAATACTTTCTGGCATTAAAACATTCTATTATCCTTCGCCATTGCATTATCGCATTATACCGGAGCTGGTCTATGACACCAATGCGACCATTTTATTTGGCACAGATACATTCCTTTCCGGCTATGCCCGTTTTGCACACCCTTATGATCTGCATAGTATCCGCTATATCTTTGCTGGCGCTGAAAAGCTGAAAGAAGAAACGCGGAAAACATTTAGTGAAAAATTTGGTGTCCGCATATTCGAAGGCTATGGCGCAACAGAAACAGCTCCTGTGCTTACCACGAATACACCCATGCAAAACCGCGCGGGAGACGTAGGCCGCTTTATGCCGGGGATTGAATGGAAACTTGAGCCGGTGCCTGGAATTGAAGAAGGCGGGCAACTCTGGGTAAAAGGCCCCAATATTATGCTAGGCTATATGCGCGCGGAAAAACCGGGAGAATTGCAACCACCAGCAGGTGGTTGGTATGATACCGGAGATATTGTCGCTGTAGATCAAGAAGGTTATGTTTCCATTAAAGGCCGCACAAAGCGCTTCGCTAAAATCGGCGGCGAAATGGTGTCTCTCGGCGCTGTTGAAACGGCGGTCGAAACGTTATGGCCGGGTCATCTACATGTCGCAGTAACCGTTCCAGACGCAAAAAAAGGTGAGCAGATTATTTTATTTACAAACCGTAAAGAAGCAATCCGTGAAGAGGTAGTACGTTATTTTAGGCAACAAAAACTTTCCGAATTATCGGTTCCCAAAAAAGTCATAATACTGGATGCAATTCCATTGCTGGGCACAGGAAAGATAGACTACCAATCAGCTAAACAGATGGCACTCAAGCTTGAGAATACATAAAATTTATGATGTCTGGTGAAATAAAATACGCTTCCAATCTGTGCCTTTAGATTGCAGCCGCCAAATGAACGCATCTAGGATATAGTGAGTGGCTTGTGGAAGCGCGAGCAGCGGCACCAGCCACACTAACGTATGCGAATCAGTAATGGCTGGAATGACATTAGAAAAACCAAAGAGTACACTGTGTTCGCGCCACACAAATCCGTCCCAAAACCCTTCTTCGACAAATGCGATAGCAAATAATATGGCGACATAAAAGGGCGTCGCCTTCCACTGGAACAGCTTGTTTATCCACGGCCAAAGATAGGTATTCCTTTTGTCGCCTTGAATTGTAGTTTGATTGTGGCCATAGAGCCAGATGAGCGCGAGGTAGGGAACACCGTGTGCGATGACGTTGGTGGCAGTAAAGGCTAGATCGTTGTTAAACGCCACAATACCCACGAACCACGAAAACGCAGTGCCAAATAACAGCAGGTTTTTAGGGATATTAAAAGTGCCAGTGCGCTTCCATTGCACTACTTCTTTCACGATATAGACCGCAAGCGTGGCAATATAAATGGTTGCCGTTACCTCATTCAGTAAAGGTACATTAAGTGTCAAGAAATTATCCTTGATAAACCATTCAAATTCACGCGCGTGGCAATGCCAATAAATGATAGGGTAAATGGTGGCTAGATAGATCACCGACTTATCAATCGCGCGATAATATTTTGGCATATTACGTTCTTTGCGTCCGTAAATCATCATCAAGCCATATTGTTGCCGAATGAAATGAAATACTGCGAGATAAGCAAGAACGCGCCAGAAAAGCAGGCTATCCACGCTATACAAAAAACACCCGATGACCCATGCCAGTAGGGGAGCAAGCACATAGAGGGTTTGGCGTTTTTGTAATTCCTCCTTGTCTAGATAGGTACGGAAAATAGTGCTATAAACATGGCTGACATCTACACCTACAATCAACAGCAACCACAGCCATGGTGGAACGTCTTTCAATGATTCAAGCTGCTGGTTAAAAATGACCACCAGTGTTGTAATGATAATTGCAGGGGCAAGTATCAAACAACCATCAAACCGGCTTGAAAATATCCAGGGCTGCGTCTTGCTCATAAAATGCTCCTGTAGGAAACGCCGAGATGAGAAAGCACACCCTCTGCAGCACGCACACCATGCGTATAGGCTTCCTCGAAAATTGAAATGCCGCTCATATCCGAATGCGCAGTAAAAATGGGTGGGTTTTGTTTTAGAGCTTTTTTACGTTCATTCCCCCATATGAACCCGCGTGTTGGACGCACCATCGCATGTCCCCAAACCCATACATCCATATGCTCAACATATCCCTCAAGCTCAGGATGGACGTGAAGCAATTCTTTGAGAATGATTTTTTGCCAATCGTCATAGCTGCGGCCTAGTGCCTCTTTGCGTGCATCGGCTGGACTTAAGTGACTAAGCGGCCAATAATATGTCACCACCGTTTTTACTGGTTTCATTTGCGGTATCTGGTGCGTGGCGACAACATAACCCAGCAGCGAGCTATGATAAACTACATTGTCCCAACTGAGTGACGCTCCCTTCCCAGCAGGCAGTTTTGATAGTGTAATGTTGGCTACCGCCCACGGCGAGTAGGAAAATGCATCGGCGGAGAGTGACATCTTTTCGGACTTCACAAGACGTGAAGCAACAAAATGCGGTGTTGCTACCACAGCAGCGCGGGCTTTAATGCGGGTAGAGATTTGTGTCTTTTCATCCCAATAATCTACCGTCACATGGTCGCCATGATCGGTGACATTATACGCAAGTGCATTGGTTGCTATATTGTCTTTAATAGGCTCGGCCAGTTTACCCACCAGCCAGCCATTACCTTCTGGCCATGTAATGATGTTAGAAGGTTCGGTATTCGCTGCAATGCCGTTTCTTGAGGCAAAATAATGAATCCCCGCCCAGGCGGATGTTTCGGTATAAGTAGTGCCGAAATCATCGCGGCAGCTATAATCCACATACCAGCGCAAATGGGTTGAACTATAGCCTTCCTTCTCCATCCATTCCGACATGGTGAGTGCATCAAGGGCCAGCCATTCTTTATCCTGCGAGCTTTTATCCAGAGGGATCGCAAACAATCGCTTTCCATCGCGTCCTTTACGATTTTTTAGACTCTCCATAAAGGCAAAAAATCTTTTATACTGGGTTTCTTCCTCGGCTGTGATGCCAAGGGTAGGGACTAGTCCATCCTGCCACCTGCCATACATATATAACCGCTCATGTGGATCAGCGCAGATATAATATTCATTGTAGATAGGGCGCCCATTCGCGTCGTGTCCGGTAATCACGCCCAGCTCTTCAAATATCTTTTTTACAGCGGTGGCCTCCTCAGTAAGCAATGGTACATAATGAGCGCCCCATGGATAAGCCGAGACATCATTTTTACCGCTCGTTGCATTGCCACCTGCTTGTTTCTCCAGATCAAGTATCAGGAAATTATTCTGCCCTGATTTGTAAAGCTGATAGCCAGCAGCCAGCCCCGCAATACCGCCGCCGATAATCACCACGTCTTTTTGAATGATGTTGGAAGGCTCTGGAAAGCCGCCAGACCTTAACCTATGCCCTATGGCAGAATTTGCACCAAAGATACTACCAGAAATTGGTTTTAGTGACGTGACGAAGCTTAAAAACTTCGCCAATGCAAGTGCACAAACACTAGCTCCACTTCCAACTAAAAATTGCCTTCGGGTGATTTTCATGCTGCCCACATATAGCGTACCAACGACATGCTAAATGCAAACAAGAAGCCGTATGCAAAACTATCCAGACGGATGATATGCATCTCTTTTCTAGCCCTGAATTTACCCACCAGCATCATGCAACCACCCAGAACTATGGGTGTAATAAACAGATTGGCGAGTTTTAGCACATGATTATGGACGAAGGAGGCGGGAAATAACAATAAACTAAGTCCACCAGCAATCGCACCCCACAACAAATAACCGATGACGGATAATGCCGGATTGCGTGGCCGTTCAAACACATTGGCCATACTGTGAAGGCCAAGTTCTAGCAGTAATTCTGCGGATAGTTGAAGTAGCAACTCTCCTAAAAACTGGAGGACGATTTCAATGAAGAATTCCATGTTCTGCTACCTAATAAATTAAATATTGTGACCATTCTTCGTCGAAATAGTGAATCAGTGCCTGATCATCGAGGCGTTGAATTTTTGTTTCTACCCATGCCATATCCGCTGGGAAGTGAAACATTTCACCCGCTGTTTCCACACTCACATAGCGTAAGCCATCGGGATAATGCTGTGGCTGTATGTATGGCTTATGGGATGCAATTACGAAACCCCACTCACCGAATGAAGGAACATAAGTATGATAGGCTGTGGTGTTGAATCCCGCTGCATCCAGCGTATTGCTCACACACCAGAATGATTTTCTGGCTACTAGTGGCGATGTGCTTTGTACGACCACAAGACTATCTTTATCCATGACACTGTGCAGCAGCTTAAAGAAAGTAACGGAATAGAGCTTGCCGACTGAGAAGTTGGAGGGGTCTGGCACGTCGATAATAATGGCATCAAAACGCGGCTTTTCGTTACCTGCCTGCAATTCTTTTAGCCATAAAAACGCATCACGGTTATGGATCGTAAGTTTCGGCGAAAGCAGTGATTTCTGGTTTAGCTCCATCAGCATTTCATTGCTGGAGAAAAGCCTTGTCATCGCAGGATCAAGATCAACCATAGTGATTGACTCAACACTGGGGTATTTCAACACTTCGCGTACAGCTAGGCCATCACCTCCGCCGATAATCAGCACACGCTTAGGGTTAGATAAACTACTGAGGACAGGATGCACCAATGCTTCATGGTATCGGTATTCATCCACCGAGCTAAATTGTAGGTTGGAATTGAGATAAAGCCGCAAATCCTGCGCCTGTTTGGTCAGCACAATCCGTTGATATGGGGATGATTCCGCAAAGATGATTTTGCCTTGGTAGGTATTGGTTTCTGAAAGGCTGGTGATCTTCTCGGAATAGGCAAAGCCAAGCATAAGAGCAATGAGCACAGTAATGGCAGACAATTTGTGCAGCTTCTTTGCAGGTATTTCTTCTTTAATGGCATAGAGCACCCAGATGGCGACCATTGTATTGAAGATACCAAACAAGAAACTAGATTTAACCAATCCGAGGTATGGCACCAACACCATCGGAAACAGAATGGATGCAAACAAAGCGCCGATATAATCGAAGGTAAAAACCTTAGACACCAAGTCTTTGAACTCGAATCGGTCTTTGAGAATTCTAAGCAAAATAGGAATTTCTATGCCGACCAGAATACCTATCACCGCAACCACAAAATAGAGCAGCAGCCGGAAGGAGTATACGTGCTCAAAAAGTATAAAGAGCAGTGCCGCTGAACAACCGCCAATCAAGCCTACAAGGATTTCCACCTTAATAAAAAAACCGAGCAGGTTTTTATTAATGTAGCGTGAGAACCAAGAGCCAATGCCCATGGCAAAGAGATAGCAGCCTATGATAGTTGAAAATTGGGTGATCGAATCACCCAACAGATAGCTAGCGAGAGTTCCGGCAATCAACTCATAGATAAGCCCACAAGTGGCAATAACGAATACGGATACGAGAAGTAATGGTGCCAAAATAGGTGCCTATATTTGTTAGCCATGTATGGCAGAAGAAATGATTAAAGAAATGCCAATGACAAAGGCGCCCAAAAAGATAGCAAGTGCAGTATTTTTATTTTCACACAATTCTTTCCAAATATGAACTTTAGGAGTGATGGTGTCGAGAACGATGTAACAGGCCACCAATATTGCTATTCCGATGCCTGAATAGACCAAAGAAGCAACTACGTATTTTAGATTAATTACTGTTTCCATAAAAATATCTCCTTTATTTGTGATAGCGGTTAGCAGTTTTATCAGCCTTCTGTCCGCCGGTAAGAAGACTGGTGAGTACATACCCCTGATAGTTGGCAACTGCCATGAGGATTACGAGCAAGGCGCAATAGGTGGTAAATATTTTTGGCATAATTAATATTTGTTTCCTCATTGATTAATACGATAAATGGAGGGGGAATAATCACTTTCTGACCAGCGCTTTCCTTCAAAATTCCAACGACGTAGCGTTGCAAAAAGTGGGTAAATCATCACTAACAACATTGTGAACCAGAAGTTTGACCAGCTTGGAACGTCACGTTTGATATTGAGTAAAAAATTGACAGGCGAATTCTTTAGAAATGCTCCTGCATCTGCATCAATCAACAGCCGATAATTCCCACTTGGAACCTTGGAAATATACGTTTCAGCATACTGTTTCCCTTCACTCCAATTTTCGCCACCTTCATATCCGTAATAATATTCGATGGCTTGGTGCACCTCATATTCTTCATTTGTTTGCTCGTTCACTAGCGATAAACCTAACTCAAGCCAATCATTTTGTACCGGTGATGCGCTTTGAATTAGGACGCTACCTTCTTTAGGTAAATTGAAGGAAGGCGAACTAAATGTTTGGTCTTTTTGAGAAGGTTGAACAGAAGCCTGTGTCGTGTAAACATTAGCATTATCCGCGGCGGCTGATGTAATAATTTGAATCGCTACTGCAATAGCAAAAGCGGCAGAAGCCACCAACCATATCTTGCCAAACTTACCTTGGTAGGGTGCTGGCTGGTTGGCAGCCACGCCCTTTTTGTAGGGCATATCAGATTTAATATTGAACGCTTCTTCTACTTCGTAAGCCTCAATATATTCGCCCAACGACACATTGATTTCCTGATCGTTTTTCTCAACACTGAGCATGTAGGGTGGTGCAATATAATCCGCAACATCCGTTCGCTCGCCTTTCTTTACTCGCCAGTAAAACTCACCTTTTACATATTCAACGACCGCTTCGCCTTTTAGAAAAACGGTATATTTTTTATTATCCACTAATACTTCATTAGCAAAACCTGCACCTGCAATATCTTTTCTAAGTACTTTAACGAAGTTCCAATGTCCTGCGGATTGTACAAGAAAGCGGAAGCCCTGGTAGGGGTTATATAGCAGATATTCCTCCCAGCTATACACACCGGAGCCATCCGTCTTTTCTATATAACCAATAACTTCCCAGTCAATTCCCTGGAGTTGCCCACGAGTGCCTATTTCAAGCAGCGTACCGCGGATTTTCTTCTTTGCTTTTGCAACAATGTCGTAATTCTCGTTCGTCACATCAATGACTGATGAACACTGGCTGCATACTGCATTAATGGTAATGCCGACGGCTTTGATGGTTACAGTGCCACCGCAGGCAGGGCAGTTAAATGTCTTGGGCTTACCTTTGGGTTGAGGGTTCACGAAATCTTCCATTACCAACCCTCTAATTGTCTCAGATTCTGGCAGCGCATATCATTCCATTCGACATAATTGCCGATATAAATGCGTTGCTTGTTATTTAGTATCTCAATGCAGGCAAACTCACCATTTTCGCCCGACAGATCAACCGATACAGTTTTTCGGCCTTTGGGGGCAGAAAAAGGCAATTCACCTTCGCTGCCGATACAGGTAGCTTGCTTGATATCCACTACTTTGAATTTTTGATTGTTGAGTGTGAGGTAGGAACCCAGGTCCGGACGCGCTGCAGATTTTCCAAGGGCTTTTTTTGCGCTGCCTTTGGCCACTTGATCCTTAAATTGACCAATACGTTTGTTTAGAGCTTCTTTGGTGCTGGGATGTAATGGATCGTCTAGCTCGAAGCTGATGCCGTAGCTCCCTTGTGCTTCGGCAAGCCACCCTCTGCGGCCATCATCGGTATAGAGAAACCATTCGTTCCACACCCCATCATTCCAACCAATCTTCATGCGTCCAATGATAGTGAAACGCAATCCGTTATAAAATCCTCCTGTACCAATTTGCAGTGGGCTCATGTCATCCGGTAATGCTGCCATAGTGCCGATCGATTCCACATCGACATCACGGCGAACAATCATCGAGTTACAGTATTTGCAAACTGCGTAGACCGATAGGCTCGACTGAAATACAACTTCTGCAGCGCAGGATGGACAATTATATTTTTTCATCAGCTACTTTATCTTGCTTAGGATTTCAGCTTTTTTACCGTCAAATTCTGCTTGCGTCAAAATCCCTTTTTTCAAAAGCTCACTAAGCTTTTCTAACATTTGAATAGGGTCTTCTGTTGAGGAGCTTTTAGCCGAACTGCCAATGTTCGTACCCATATTGTTCATCATCATCTGTCCCATGGCAATTCCTGCGCCAAGACCGGCACCGGCGCCGGCAACGCCACCTGGGTTTGCCGCAGCAGTAGAAATAGCATCAGCAGTTTGAAACTGTGCGTATTTATTCAAATCGCCCACCATGCGCATCGACGAAACGCGATCAAGGTGTTCTTGCAACTGCTCAGGTAAAGAAAGACTCTGCACAAAGAAGCTGGTTAGCTCTAAACCGAGTTTCCTAAATTCTTTTGCCACCACTTCTTTCAGCTTCGCAGAAAATTCCGACTGATTTGCCGCCATATCAATAAAGGCAACATTGCTTTGTGCCAAGAATGAAGAAATGGAAGTCAGTACAATCGTACGCAACTGTCCTTCGAGATCAGATGCGCGATATACTTCCATTGTACCGCTGATGTTTGTCCAAAAACTTTTCAGATCTGCAAGCCTATACGAATAATTACCGTTACCACGAATACGCAGCACACCAAATTCTTTGTCACGAACTGTGATTGGTTCTGGCGTACCCCATTTTTGGTCTAGTTGCTCACGCAGGGAGAAGAAATAAACGTCGGATTTGAATGGCGACTCAAAAAGCTTATCCCAGTTCTGCAAATAGGTGAGTATTGGTAGAGTTTTGGTCGTTAGCGTATGAGTTCCAGGCTCAAATACGTCGGCAACTTTGCCTTCATTTGCAAACATGGCCGATTGCGTATCACGCACGACAAGCTGTGCGCCATTTTGAATTTCCATGCCCTCCATGGGGTAGCGATAAGCCAGCACGCCAGATTCCGATTCCGTCCACTGGATGACATCAATGAATTGCTTTTTGATGAAATTGAATAAGGCCATTTGTTCCCCCGGTATAGTAATTAAAAACTAGTTTTCGTTATTTCTATTATCTTCTTTAAGCAACAACTCAAGTGCGACAAGGGCAGGACCTGGAATCGCTACCTTACCTGAAAGCCAACGCCGAACCGTACTACCGTCAACCCGAAGTGCCTCCGCCATACGCGTCTGCCACCCCCAGTTGCCATATAACTGTTCACCAATGGCTCGAAGCTGTTCAGGCGTCATATAATCCTTACAACATAGCTCATAGCGGTTAATTTAGCGCATAATGCACTATACGTCAATTGAAAATAGTGCATTATGCGCTATTTGTTGTTTTCAGCTTATTGCAATTGTGATCTAACAATCGGTGTTAATGGTTAAACACAGTTTAGGTTTCTGCGCTTATAATTCCCTGCAATGTTCGGTAGGGAATTCCCATTAATCCATTGAAATTGCAAGTGTATCTGAGGGTTATTACGGCGACTTTATCCAATTTCCCTGCTTATTACTAAAATTCCCTGCAAAAATCCCAATTGCAGGGAAAATCACAGTTTGGAATTCAAAGGATTACTGGAGTAGGAATATCTAGGTTGCGGCAAGGAAAGCTATCGCGATACTGCAAGCACCCCATCTAGTCCAAAAGCTAACTTTTCTCAGTTGTGGCAAGGAAAGGTATCGGTACACTGCAAGCACCCCATCTAGTCCAAAAGCTAACTTTTCTCAGTTGCGGTGAGAATTGCTATCGCGATACTGGAACCACCCCTTCCAGTCCAAAAGCTAACTTTTCTCAGTTGCGGCAAGGAAAGCTCTCGCCATACTGCAACCACCCCTTCCAGTCCAGAAGCTAACTTTTCTCAGTTGCGGCAAGGAAACCTATCGCCATACTGCAACCACCGCCATTAAACAGAGCTCTGCCTGAGCAAATATTTGTGGGGGATTGAATGCTCGGATCATTATTCGCCATGTTGGAATGGTTTATTAAGATTGTTCAGATTTTTCTACCTTGGCTTAAAAATAAGTATGGGAAGAAGTTCTTACTAGATATTGATTTTAAACAGATTCTATTTTCTAGAATAGACTATTCTCGCAATATTAACCTTGATGGCAGATTATGTCTTGTTTTTCATAACATTAATATCTCAAATATTGGAGAAAAACCAACGACGCTAAAATCTCTCAATTTGATTTATAAATGTGAAAAAGAGTATGAAGCTGACTCCCTTGTAGTACCCACAACAACTTTAGAAACTGGAAAGACAGTAATAATGCTTCGCTGCGAAAAAGCTAACGCGAACATAGTAGTGGTGTGGGATCATATTCGCCTCATGTTAGAAAAAAAACAAATTACTCCTGTTAATGGGGTAATTTCTGGAAGTGCTGTTTTTGTTTTAAAACATGGTGTTAAAGTTGAAGACATAGAAAATATAACTCTTGTTATCAAAGATTTTGCAGGTAATTGCAAAACTCAGTCATTCCCAATTGATCCAAAATGGACACAAAATTTAGAATATAGTGTTGTTCATGCACGTTTAGAACAAAAGGAAAACGGTCTTGCTATTGCAGCTAATTAAGCCCTTCGACCAGTACAAAATCAATATTCTCCTAGAAAGTAACCCCTACCATCCTGCGCAGTAGGCTTGGCATTATCCAAGCAATTTAATCACCACATCTGCCAATGCTGCCTCAGCGTCTGGCATGCTGACCGATTTGGTGGCCTCGGCCATGCTGGCTCGTTTTTCGGGGGATTGGAAGAGGGTTTGGAGGAGGTTTGTGAGGATCACTACGGTGAATTCGGTTTGCGGGATGATGATGGCGGCGCCGGCTTCTTTGAGCCACTCGGCGTTGGTGGTTTGGTGGTCTTCGGTGGCGTAGGGGTAGGGGACTAGGATCGAGGGGCGGCCGGCTACTGCTAATTCGGCGCAGGTGGAAGCGCCGGAGCGGCCGATCACCATATCGGCACGGGCGAGCTCTAGGCTCATGTCGTCGATGAAGGCGGAGACTTTGGCTTTGATGTTATTGCGCATGTAAAAATCTTGCACGGTGCTGACATCGTCGGCACGGCATTGCTGCGTCACCCGCAATTTGCGTTGCATGTAGATGGGGAGTTTGGAGAGTGCTTGTGGGACGATTTCGGAGAAGATGCTCGTGCCTTGGCTACCGCCGGTGATTAGGAGATAGATTTCATCATCGTGGATTGAATAGATTGAATTGCGGAGTTTTTTGATCGAGGGGCGGATTGGGTTTCCGACTAGGATGCATTTTCTTTTGCTATCTGCGGGTACAGCTTTGGTATTTGGGAAACTGATGGCGATTTGTTTGACGTAACGGGCGAAGATACGGTTCACTTTTCCCATGTAAGAATTTTGTTCGTGGAGCACGGTGGGCAGGCGTTGGAGTAAGCCCATTGCGACACCGGGGAAGCTTGGGTAACCACCGAAGCCGACGACGGCGATGGGTTTTACTTTGCGGAAGAAGAGGAAGGTTTCGATTAGCCCTGCAACCAACCCGAAAATACCACGTGGGGAGAGAGGGCCGGCATGGATGATGTGATGGGGCACGGCGTTTAAGGCCGCCGCGAATTTTTGGATGCGGTGGTCCGTGAGCAGGATAGGGTTATAGCCACGGTTTTTGAGTTCGGTGCCGAGGGCGATGGCGGGGAATACGTGGCCGCCAGTGCCACCTGCAGCGAGGATAATGGTTTTATTCATGGCTACGTTGATATCTTAATCTGCCGCCGTGTCAATGCCAGCACCATGCCGATCGTGATCGCCGAACCGAGGATCGAGGAGCCGCCATAGGAAATAAACGGCAATGTCATACCCTTAGCAGGCAACAGCCGCACTGCAACGCCCATATTCACAAACGCCTGAAAGCCGAAAATAATCAGCAAGCCAGCGGTGGCGAGGATGATAAAACGGTCATTCTGCTGATAAATCCGCCAGAAACCACGCAGAACTAAGGCGGCATAAAGGATCACGATGAGGATGCAAACGACGATGCCGAATTCTTCGCCAGCAACAGAAAAGATAAAGTCAGTATGAGAATCGGGCAGGCTGTGTTTGACCACACCTTCGCCAGGGCCTCGGCCGAAAAGGCCACCGCTTTCGAATGCTTCGATGGATTTTTCCACTTGGTAATTTTCGGATTGCTCGGGCTTCATAAAACCATCAATCCGCTCGCGTACGTGATGGAAGCCGTGATAGGCGGCGAACAGGCTTAGCACACCCACGAGAGCTGCGATTACGACATAGCGTACGGGTAATCCAGCTAGGAAAAGTTGTGCACCGAATACCATGCTGATGGCGATGGTCATGCCTACATCGGGCTGTAGCAGGAGGAGAAAAATGACGATGAAATAGAGGAGTAGTGGTGCGCGATAATTGAGTAGTGGTTTTGGGTTTTGCATGCGTGAGAGCACCCAAGCAACTAACACTACGAAAAAGGGTTTTATCCACTCGGATGGCTGCAATGAAAAGAAACCTAAATCAATCCAACGTCTGGCGCCTTTTATTTCGGTGCCGATGATTAGTACAACCATCATGAGAAGCAGCATGCTGCCAAAGCCAATCACTGCGATGCGGCGAATGGAGAGCGGTGGTAAAAAAGAAAGTCCAACTAAGATGCACGCACCAAGGCCCATAAAAATAAGTTGGCGTTGGGCGAAATAAAAAGCGGGGAGATTATGTCTGTCGGCGATGGCGGGGCTTGCGGCCATGACTAGCACAGCACCCACTGCCATCAGCAACATGACGAGAGTAAAAAAGAGGCGGTCTGTTGTACGCCACCATTGCCCCCACATGTTATAGCGCCTTCACTAAGTTGCTGAAAATCTCGCCACGTTCTTCGAAGTTTTTGAATTGGTCAAACGACGCGCAGGCGGGGGAGAGGAGCACCGTTGCTTTGCTCAATGTGCGAGCTTTTTCGTAAGCTTGCTTCACTGCTTTGTCGAGTGTGCCACAGCGCACGAAGGGCACATGATTTTGATCTAAGGTTTCTGCAAAAAGATCTTGTGCATCGCCAATTAAATACGCGCATTCGATGCGTGGGAAGAGTGGTTTCAATGCTTCAATGCCACCCTCTTTTGCTTTGCCACCAGCAATCCAGAGAATGGGTTTATCATAACTGAGCAATGCTTTTTCGGTGGCCTCTGCATTGGTTGCTTTGCTATCATTAATAAAGAGTACACCATTTTTTTCGGCGACTCGTTCCATGCGATGGGCGAGGCCTTTGAAGCTTTGAATGCCTGTGATGATTTTTTCATGTGGGATATGAAGTGCGCTGCAAGCGGCATACGCGGCGGCGATATTTTCTTTGTTATGTGCGCCAGGTAGATAAGGCAGTGCACCTAAACCTAATTCATCCACTTTACCGAAAGCGGAAATAGGAATCATTCTGGCAGATGTTACATTCGACGCAGCGATTTTTTTTGTATGTGGATTATCGACGCCAATGACTGCCACATCTTTGGATGTCTGATTTCTGAAGATTCGGTTTTTGGCTTTGATATAACCATCCATGTCACCATGCCGGTCTAAATGATCGGGTGTCACGTTTAGTAATATCGCGACGTTGAAACGAGTTTTATCGAGCAGATCGAGTTGATAGGAAGAGGTCTCGATGACATAAATGCCATCTGCACCTAAAGGCGATAATTCGAGGGCGGAGATGCCGATATTGCCACCGACTTGGCAAGCAATATTGGCTTCACGAATAATGTGACCGATTAATGCAGTGGTGGTTGATTTTCCGTTGGTGCCGGTGATGCCGACGAAGCGTACATGGGATTGGCTGAGGTATAATAATTCGATATCGCAAATGATAGGCACATTGTGTTTTTGCGCGAGCGTTACGACTTTATGTGGCACCGGATGGGTGAAGGGAATGCCGGGGCTTAAGACTAAATAGGAAAGTATTTGCCAGGGCCATTTTTCGATTTCGAGTGAATAGTCGCAGGTGCTTTTATCATCCCACGCGACGATGTTGGCGCCACTTGCGGCGAGAGCTTTGATAGCGCTGGTTCCTGCTTTGCCAAGTCCGAAAACGCCTACGGTTTTATCTTTTAAGAAAGGGAGGGGGATCATCTGAGTTTAAGAGTCGAAAGTCCGATGAGTGCAAAGATAATAGCGACGATCCAGAAACGGATGACGACTGTTGGTTCACTCCAACCGAGCTTTTCGAAATGGTGATGGATGGGTGCCATTTTAAAAATTCGTTTGCCGGTGGTTTTGAAGGAAATGACCTGCAGGATTACTGACACTGCTTCGACGACGAATAAGCCACCGAGGATAGAAAGTACTAATTCGTGCTTTGTAATAACGCTCATGGTGCCGATGGCACCGCCGAGTGCGAGACTGCCTGTATCACCCATGAATATTTTGGCAGGTGGTGCGTTGAACCATAAAAAGCCTAAACCAGCACCGAGCATTGCGGCACATAATACGGTGAGTTCACCTGCGCCAGGGATAGCGATAATTTGGAGATAGTTGGCGAATTTTGCGTTGCCGGTGAGGTAGGCGATTAAGGCAAAGCAGCATCCAACGATCATGATAGGGCCGATAGCAAGACCATCTAAACCATCAGTCAAATTAACGGCATTCGATGCGCCGACGATCACTAATAATCCGAAGACGAAATAAAAGAGCCCGAGATCGATCAATACGCTTTTGAAAAAAGGAACTGCCATGTGTGTAGCGTGGTGGCCGGGGGCTATTTTGGAAATGAGGATGCAGGCCAAAAGTGCGATGACCGATTGGCCGACCAATTTCTGTTTGCCACTGACGCCTTTGGTGTTCCGCTTGGTGACCTTTAAATAATCATCCATGAAGCCGATGAAGCCATAGGCGGCGGTTACCAATAGTACAATCCAGATATAAGGATTGTCGAGATCGGCCCATAATAAGGTTGAGATAAAGAGTGATCCTAAGATCATCAACCCGCCCATCGTGGGGGTGCCTTTTTTGGTGAGCAGGTGGCTAGCGGGTCCATCTTCCCGGATAGGCTGGCCTTTGCCTTGTTTGGCTTTTAGCCAATGGATGAGCGGGGTGCCCCAGGTGAAGCAGATGAAGAGCGAGGTGAGCATTGCGCCGCCACTACGAAATGTGATGTAGCGGAAGACGTTAAAAAACGAGAACTGATCAGCTAGCGGAACGAGCAGGTGATAAAGCATAGGTCTTTAATTTCTCCGCAATTTTATAAATGTGACTACCATGGGAACCTTTGACGAGCAGTGTATCTCCCGTTTTAAGCACGGATTTCAGGGCTGGCAAGAGATCTTCCGCTTTTTCGAGATGCGGGCCACGTTGGGCGGGCGACAAAGCGGCGTTGAGATGTTGCATATTGCCGGCAGCGGTGAGGACTAGATCGATATCTTTTAAACCATCAGCGAGGTCTTTGTGGAACTGTACAGAGTCTTTTCCAAGCTCTCGCATTTCACCCAATGCAGCGATGGTGCGTCCGTTTTTTGCTTTGCTTTTTAAGACGGCGAAGGATGCGCGCATAGAAGCTGGGCTCGCATTGTAACTATCATCGATTAGGGTAAAGCGAATGCCTTCCCAATCGATGTAGTAACTGGAGCCACGGCCTTCGGCAGGTGTATATTGTTTATAGGTGAGCGCAGCCTTCTGAATATTTGCTTCGAGTGCTTCGATGCCGGCTAATACGGCGAGACTATTTAAGGCGATGTGGCGGCCGATGAAGGGCATGAAATAGGATAATTTCGTGCCACGAATATTGGCGGTGATTTCTTGGCCATCATTTTTTTCCTGGATTTCCATGAGGCCAAAATCTGCATCGGGTGATGCACCAAATAAGGTGATCATTTTAACACCAGATTTTTTTGCATGTGCCAAGAGCCGATCTTTATGTGCGCTATCGGCGGGGAGGATGGCGATACCTTCGGGGAGTAGCCCTTCCATGATTTCGGATTTTGCATCGGCGATCTCAGCGACGGAGTTGAAGAACTCTAAATGAACGGCTTCGACATTGGTAATAATAATCGCATGTGGTTGCACTAATTTGGTGAGTGGGCGGATCTCATTAGCATGGTTCATACCCATTTCAAAAATGCCGAAATCAGAAGCAGGATCGAAGCGGCATAATGAGAGCGGGACGCCGAGATGATTATTATAATTTCCCTCAGTGGCATAGGTGGTGCCTTGGGCAGAAAGCAGAAGTTTCAGTGCTTCTTTTGTGCCAGTTTTTCCTACACTTCCGGTGATGCCGATCAATTTGCCACGTGCTCGTGCTCGGTTAAAATGTGCTAAATCCCACAATGCTTTTTCGACATCATCGACGACGAGTAATGGAGCACGTTCGAGACCTTTTGGAATCTCACTTACCACTGCTGCGGAAGCACCTTTTTCGAGGGCGGATTTTACGTATTTATGGCCATCGACATTTTCGCCTTTTAGGGCAAAAAATATTTCTCCGCCTTTGATGGCACGGGAATCTATTTCAGCGCGATTTGCTTGCCAGGGGGCGAGGGATTTTCCGCCGGTTGCTTTTTCTGCGTCGGTTGCTTTCCAGAACATTACAGACATGCGCTTGCTACTTTCTTGTCGCTAAAAGGATGTTTTGTTGCGCCGATAATTTGATATTCCTCATGGCCCTTGCCGGCGATTACTACTACATCACCCGGTTTGGCTAGCGAGATGGCATGCTGAATTGCTTTGGTGCGATCGCCGATTTCTTTTGCGTTCGGACAGGTCGCTAATATTTCTTTGCGGATTTGATCGGCATTTTCGGTGCGAGGATTATCGTCGGTTACGATGATGGTGTTGGCATGTGCGTTGGCGAGGGCACCCATTAATGGGCGTTTGCCTTTGTCGCGATCGCCACCGCAGCCAAACACGAGGATGATGTTGCCAGTGGCATGGGGGCGGGCGGCGCGTAATAATTTTTCGAGCGCATCGGGTGTGTGGGCGTAATCAATGATGACGGAGGCACCGTTTTTCTCGCCGACTTTTTCCATGCGACCAGGTACGGAAGTGAGTTTGGTAAGGTGAGGGAGGATGTCGTCTAGTTTGACTCCGCAGCCCATGATAAGGCCGATGGCGCAGAGGATGTTTTCGATTTGGAAAAGGCCTAGTAGAGGAATATTCAGATGGTGTGAATTGAGAGTAAAACTAAAGCCAGTCGCAGTCGATTTTATTTGGCTGATTTTGAGGATATCTGCTTTGGTGCCGAAATCGATTAACTGTAAATTATTTTGTTTGGCAATGTTTTTGAGGGCGGAGTATTCGGCGATATCTGCGTTTACTACGGCCGCTTTTTGCACATGCTTAAACAATAATGCTTTGGCTTCGAAATAGGCTTCCATGGTGCCGTGATAATCGAGGTGGTCACGGGTGAGGTTGGTGAAGCCACCGGCGGTTAGTTTTAAGCCGGCTAAGCGGGATTGGTGCAAGCCATGGCTGGAGGCTTCCATGGCGACATGGTTTATGCCACGGGTTTTTAAATCGTGAAGAGTTTTGTAGAGTGTGACGGTGTCGGGTGTGGTCATGGCGCCGTCGTGGGTGAGTTGTTCGTTTTCGATCACGCCGATGGTGCCTAGGGAGGCGCTTTTTAATCCCATCAGATGCCAGAGTTGGCGGACAAAATGAACGGTCGAGGTTTTGCCGTTGGTGCCGGTGACGGCGATGATGGTTTCGGGTAATGGCGCATAAAATTTAGCGGCGATTTGGCCGAGTGCTTCGCGTGGATTTGGTGTGACGATGACGGGGATGGAGAGGTCGGTTATCTCATGATCGGTAAGGATGGCGGCGGCGCCTTGTTTGATGGCTTGGGGGATTAATTGGGTGCCATCTGATTTTGTGCCTTTGAAGGCGGCAAATAACGTACCGGGTTTAACAGTGCGCGAATCTTCGCTTAATGCGGTGATTGGAATTGCAGCGGCACCAGCCCATAAATCACTGAGCAGAGGCAAGTTTGCGCTCCTTCACTTCATAATCAATACGAATAGCTTCACGGACGCCAGGTGCATTTTCATCGACAGGTTCAACGCCAAGCATCGGTGCAATTTGAGTGATGATGCGGCCAGCAGCAGGAGCCGCTACAATGCCGCCAGTGGCATAGCCACCGCTTTCTGCGAGGCCTTTAGGTTCGTCTACCATTACGAGTACGGCGTAGCGCGGTTTGTTGATTGGGAATACGCCGATGAAGGAGGAGAGGCGAGCATCTTTACTATAATGACCATCACCTAGTTTTTCGGCGGTACCAGTTTTTCCGCCGACCAAATAGCCGGCAACGTTTGCATTTTTGCCCGACCCATTGGTGACGACTAAGCGCAATAAACGGCGTATAGAATCAGATGTGCGGGCTTTAACAAGCCGAGTGGAATCGAGTGGTTCATCATGTTTAATGATGGTGGGTTGGTGCATCATGCCGCCATTGACCAAGCCGCTGATGACGGAGATGAGATGCAATGGGCTGACCGCGATGCCGTGGCCGAAGGAGATGGTCATGGCGCTGGTTTTGGTCCATTGTTTTGGATAGAGCGGGTGTGGTTTTTCGGGAAGCTCTATTGCGATAGGTTTTAGCAAGCCCGCTTTTTTGAAGAATTTTTGTTGCGCCTCAGCGCCGACATCTAAGGCCATTTTCGCGCTGCCGATGTTGGACGAATACATGAATACTTCGGGCACGCTCAACACTCTTTTTTGGGCGTGGAAATCATTGATTTGGTAACGGCCGATTTTGATGGGGTTAGTGGCGTCATAGCTGTCGCCCATATGAACACGTCCGGAATCGAGCGCCATTGCCATGTTGATGGTTTTCATGGTGCTGCCCATTTCGTAGACGCCGGAAAGGGCACGGTTGAACATGCCGTTTGCATCACCTTTGGTAAAGCGGTTGGGGTTGAAATCAGGCAGGCTGATGAGACCTAAAATCTGACCATTATTGACATCCATTACTAACGCGGAAGCACCAATAGCACGGAACTTACGGATAGTTTGTTCAAGCTCAGCTTTGAGGCTGTTTTGTACTCGGACATCTAAGGTAAGGGCGACGGGTTTATTGTCGCTCAGCATTTGGTCGTCATAGGTTTTTTCCATGCCGGAGAGGCCGTGGCCATCCATACCAACATAGCCTAATACATGCGCGAAGAGATCGCCTTGCGGATAGATGCGGCGTTGCTCGGCTTGGAAATCTAGGCCGGGAATGCCGAGATTGTTGACGGCCATTTCCTCTTTCGGCGTGAGGTTGCGTTTGAGCCAGACGAAATTTTTGCGGGCGCTAAAACGTTCGCGCAAGAAGGCAGGAGATAAATCGGGGAAGGTGCGCGAGAGTTTTTTGATGGCGTCTTCTTTATCGATCATCACCCGTGGGTTGGCGTAGAGCGATTGGGTGGTGAGGTTGGAGGCGAGCAACACGCCATTACGATCGACGATATCGGCACGTTGGATGAGTGAGGCGGTGGCATCGAGCGAGTTGGAAGTGGCGGCGGTATCTTGCTCGTGATAAACGCTGCTGACGCCTAAATCCATTAGGCGGCCGCAGAGTAACATATAGAGTGTGGCCATCATGAAGATGCAGAACACCAAACGGCCGCGCATGCGCTCGAGCGCTTTTTTGCCTTGGCCATCGAGCATTGCAGGTTGCAACATCATCATGGCGCTACCGATGCGGATTCGGTTTCTTCTTTAGTGTGAGTGAGGGCGAGCACGGCGGCGTTTTCGCTATAATATTGGGTGCTTTGCTGGGTCGCCAGTTCGGACATGTTTTCTTTAACCAACGTCGCGATGCGCTGGGGTTGGGTGAGGTAGGCCAACTCGGCTTGCATGACATGGATCGCTTCATTATCGGCACGAATCTGGCGGTTGATCTCTTGTAGATTGTCTTTTAAATCGCGCACTTCATTTTCGACGATGAAGAGGCTGGCGGCGATGGCACCGAAGCCGACGACTGCAAACATGATGATGCGGAAACGGTTCATGCGGCTTCTACCTCAGCATAGGTGCGTTCAGCAGCACGGAGTTTGGCGGAACGGGCACGAGGGTTGGTGCGCACTTCATTTTCGCTCGGCAATACAGCTTTGCTGGAGAGGAGTTTGAATGTGGGTTTGCGGGTGTCTTCCGCAGTTTGAGGTAAGTGGCGAGAGGTACCACCGGTTTTTTTACCGGAGCGATCGGAGAGGAATGATTTCACAGCAGCGTCTTCTAATTCGTGGAACGAGACGATGACTAATTTGCCTGTGGGTGTGAGCAATCGCTCGGCGGCTTCGAGGGCGTATTGGAGGGCTTCCAGTTCGCGATTGATATAGATACGGATGGCTTGGAAGCTTTTGGTGGCGGGGTTAATGGTATGTTTGCCGTGACGCACAGCGCTCTTGATAATATCTGCGAGCTCTAGGGTACGAGTGATTGGTTTTTCGGCGCGCGCTTTGACGATGGCGTGGGCGATGTGGCGAGATTCACGTTCGCCGCCGAAGGTGAAGAGTATATTGGCGATGTCTTTTTCGGCGAAGGAATTGACAATGTAGGCGGCGTCCGAGCCTTGTTTATCCATGCGCATATCGAGTGGACCATCAAGCTGGAACGAGAAGCCACGATCGGGTGCCTCAAGTTGCATTGAGGAGACGCCGATATCTAATACGATGCCATCTACGCTCGAGATGTTTTGCTCGGAGAGGAGGGCTTCCATCTCGCCAAAATTACCCTCTAATAACTTAAAATCGGCCGGGTGTTTTTGGTGGAGAGCGTTGGCGAAGATTTGGACACCGGGATCGCGATCAACCCCAAAGACTTTACAACTCGCCGTTTCCAAAATGGCCGAGCTATAACCGCCCGCCCCGAATGTCCCATCCACATAGACGCCTCCTTGTTTTGGTTGCAAATAGTTAAGCACTTCAGCCAGCATCACTGGTGTATGCACGAGCCCTTCGTAACTCATGCCGCCCCACCACTTTTTAATTGCAGGGTTGCACGTTTCGTTTTGGCCAGCTCACGTGCTTTCGCTGCGTAATCTGCTAGCTGCGCTGGGTTCCAAATTTCGAATGTTTCACCTTTGCCGACGAACGCGGCTTCATCTTTAATTTTCGCAGTGAGTAATAATTCTTCGGGCAACATGACTCGACCTTCGGAATCAAACGCAAGCTGAATACTACCTCCCAAGATGCTGGTCGCGAAGGCGTCACGCTCGGTCGAGAATGGGTCGAGCGCATCAATCGAATCGCTCAAACGTTGGATGCGAGCCATGCCGCAGGCTTCGATGCAAGGGTTTACGAATGAGCCGTAAGCAATAATTCCCATGAAGTCTTCTTTCGCAAGCACGGCACGGAACGAGGCAGGCACTGAGACCCGTCCCTTTTTGTCGATCCGGTTTTGGTAAGTAGATAGAAAAAGTGCCATGCGCCCTGGGTTGTTATGGGATAATATGGGAAAATTATGCTCTTAAATGGGAAAATGCAAGTAAATTGTGGATAAATACGCCGTGGGATAAATCCGAAAAAAGACACTTCCGGGGTTCCGACTCTCACCATAGAAGCTCCATGTAGCAGCGAGGTAACAGATGGCTTCAGTGGTTTCGAAATGGTTCAGCAAAAAACAAACGCAGACAAAAAAGCGTTACCGACCAGAGGGCAGGCAAGTGGTGTTCCAGTCGCTGGTGCAAACCCCAGGGAAGCCGGTTTGGACGCCACGGGAATATCAAAAATTTGCTGATGAAGCATATACGCGGAATGTGATTACTCATCGAGCGATGGGCCTTGTTGCACAAGGTGCTGCAGGGGTTCCCTGGCTATTATATAATGGTAAAGGTGAGGCGCGGCAGGAGGTGAAAAACCATCCGGTATTGTCGCTGCTGAAAAACCCGAATCCGCATATGAATGGTTCTCAGTTTATCGAGAATTTGATTACGTATCGGCTGATTAGTGGCAATGCATATGTGCTCGCGATTGGACCCACGGGCGGTGCGCCGATGGAGCTGCATTTGCTGCGGCCGGATCGGGTGCAGGTGATTGCGGGGCGTATTGCAACGGTCTAGGGAAAATTATGGTCACATCTACCAATTTAGCATTTACGTTTATTGAACAAAGCCAATCGCAAAAAGAAGTCACCGCCAATGCTGCGCTAACGACAATCGATGCGTTGCTCAACACCGGTGCAATCGACAAAGATCTCGCCACACCTCCTGGCAGCCCTGCGACGGGTGATTTATATATAGTAGCGGCATCACCGACGGGTGCGTGGTCTGGCAAAGCAAACAATATTGCTTATTATAATCAGGTTTGGAAATTTGTTGTGCCGAAAGAGGGTATGCGACTCTGGGTGAGGGATGAAGATAAAATCTATGTCTGGAATGGCAGTGCTTGGGGCTTGATTGCGATCACCGAATTTGTAGTGGGTAGAATCGATACGGTAGCGAATAAAGATTATACGCTCGTGGTTGATATGCCCTATGAGGCAGTGATTACGGAAACGACTACTCAAAGCGTATCAGGCACTTGTACAGCGACATTCAAAATTAATACGACAGCGATGGGCGGTACGGTGAATAGTGTTTCTAGCACAAAGCAATCACGCACGCAGAGTAGTGCGAATGCTGCAGCTATCGGTGATAAAATCGTGATGACGGTTTCGAGCAATTCTTCCTGTCTCGATCTGGCGTATCGGGTGGCCTACACGAGGAGCCTATGAACTATTATGAGCCACGCGAGTTGGAAATTCGGCTTTCGATGCATGAGGAAATTTGTGCCGAGCGCTATGGCAAACTTTATGCAGTGCTCGAAGAAAATCGCAAGGAACTAAAAGAACTGCGGCAACTGGCGAGCATGGGCAACGGCGCCTGGAAGGCCGTTGTCGGGCTTGGCATCATCCTCACCCTCATTTTCACTTTTCTCAAACTTACCTTCATCCATTTCAAGGAGTAACTATGACAGCAACTAGCAAAAACCACTTCCGTTCTTTTCTCGTTAATGACGCCAGCACCAGCATCGCTTCCGGCGGCACCACTTCGGATGAAATCGATTTGTCCGGTACAACCCTCTGCGGTATTTATATGCCAGCAGCTTTCACTGGAACCGGGCTGACGTTCCTCGCCTCAACTACAACCGGTGGAACTTTTGTTTCAGTACGTGATGGTGCAGGCAGTGCGATCGGAAAAACGGTTGCAGCGAGTCAATATATTCGATTGGATCCTATCGATTTTATCGGCGTTCGTTTTTTGAAAATTGTGAGTAACGGAACCGAAGCCGGTACACGTACTTTAACCCTCGCCGCCCGCCCTATTTAAAGGGGTTAAGGAGCAGTATTAACGGATAGGCTGCGATCACTACGCCAATCGCAATAAAAACGGTTGCGGTCATGGTGGTGCATTATAAGGCGATATGGTTGAAGCGTAAAGTATATTCGCCTTGACTTGGTGGGGTGCTACTAGATATATAGTTTAAACAGTTTATTAACCTATATAAAGTTGTGCCTCATGAAAAAATGTCTCGCGTTGCTATTCGTTGTTGCTCTCTTCATGGTTGAGGCTCACGCAGATGAGATAAATCTCGCCCCCGGCAAAAAGCAAACGATCCGACTCGATCAGGCCTATTCTTCCTCTGAACATCAAAATAAAGCAGTTGCTTATACGTCTGGTCGTGGCTCACGCGATGTTACCATCCACGCAAAACGTGCTGGCAGCACCGATATCAAACTTTACGCGAAAGACGGCCAGCTGATTCGTGACCTGCAAGTTACCGTTGGTAAAAAATTGGCGGCTGCTACGGTTGCCCCACAAACATTTGCAGCAATGGAACCTTTAGAAGTCACGAAAGAAGAAGTCGTGATTTCGGATCTCAAAGCGAAAACAAAAAACAAAAAAGTTGAAAAAGTAGCTGAGCCATCACCAACCTATGATGCATGGCGCACTTTGCGTGGTCTGTTCCCTAAAGAGAACGTGAATATCCAAGTGGTGGGCAATAGCCTGGCGTTGGGTGGTTCGGTTTCGGATGCGGCGACGGCGGCGCAAATCGTGCAAGTAGCGAGCCAGCTTTCCGGTGGCAGACCTGTTATTAATATGATGCAGATCAAATCTGGCCAGCAAGTGATGCTGCGGGTGCGTATCGGCGAAGTGCAACGCGGCGCGATGGATCAACTTGGTTTGAGCGTGCAGGGTGTCGTCGGTGCGGTGAGCGGTTTGTTCTATAGCTCGAAGATGTATGATATCTCGACCCGTCTCGATTATCTCTCGCAAAATGGCCTGATGAAAGTGCTCGCAGAACCCAATTTGACCGCTATTTCTGGTGAAAAAGCGACATTTCTGGCTGGTGGTGAGTTCCCAATTCCAGTTACGCAGAAAGATGGTGTAACAACCATTGATTATAAGAAGTTTGGCGTGGGCGTTGAGTTTACCCCTACTGTTCTTTCACAAAATCGCATCCGTTTGGCGGTTGAGCCGGAAGTATCTGAGATTGCACATGGCTCAGTGAAGTTCGGTGATGGTGGTAAAATCCCGATGCTGAATACTCGTCGTGCGAAAACGACTGTTGAATTGGCACCAGGTGAGAGCTTCATGATAGCCGGTTTGATTAGCGATAATATGAAAGATGTCTCGAGTGAGATGCCAGGCCTGGGCGATATCCCAGTATTGGGCGCACTCTTCCGCAGCACAGCGTTCAAGCGTAATGAAACGGAATTGGTAATTGCGGTGACTCCTTATTTGGTTGATCCGGTTCCAGCTCAGGAAATCAAATTGCCAACGGATAAGCTGAAAGCGGCTAGCATTTTTGAACAATATTTCTTCGGTGCGATTGCGCATCAGCCTACGACGCTGCAGGAAAAATCTGCGCAGCCACAGGGCACCCACGGATTCATGACGGAATAGGAACAATTATGCGCAAACTCACCGCTATTACATTGCTTGCTTGTGCAACCCTTTTGCAGGCTTGCTCTGGTCAAAAAGCTCCAAACATCATCACTGCTGAATCACTGATTGATCGCTCTTCCGAGCGGGTGACTTTTAGTTTGGCAGCGCCTTCGGCGAAGCAGGATATCACCGAGTGGCTCGCGAAAGATATGCCTAGCCGGGTGGAGTTGGAGTGCGCTTCGGGTGATAATGGCCTGTGCAATCTGATTGCGCAGGAACTTGATCAGCGTGGGGTTCTGGTCCAAATGGGCACTGCTGTCGGCCAGCCTAAGGAGATCTTGATCTATGAGCGTTTTGTGGCTCGTTCTTGCGATAATCGATATAAAAACAACTCGTTTAACCCGTTGAACCGTAATTATGCGGCGTTGGGCTGTTCAGTTTCGAGCAATATCGTGCAATCGGTAAGCGATAGCGCGCAATTTACCAACCCGCCAATGATGGGCGATGCTCCTGCAAACCAGGCTGTCCGTGCGGTTCGTAAAGCTCAATAATAACTAGCGGTTGACTTCGGGACATAAGGGCTGTATAAGGGCCCCGAGTTCTGATTGTGACTCTTTTTAACATTCGTGCCAATGGCACATTGCGTTTGGCCTTTTTAAACGCCGGGATCTTTTCTTCCACATGTTAGCGAGAGTTTGAAAATGCCTGAAAAGGCATCGTTTCGGCTACTCTCTTGGTTAGCGTCGCCGTGGTGGCAACGCTGCCACAACACGTGTGTTTAAAGGATGTTTATGAACCATAACGAAACCAATATTATTGAAACCCCAACCCCTATCAAAATTGAAGCGCTGCCAGAAGTAAAAGCAGACGCTGCACCAGCAAAACCAACGGTGACATTTGAAGCATTCAACTTGCCACCAGCATTGATGACTGCCCTCAAAAAAATGAACTTCACCAGCCCAACCCCGATTCAGGAACAGGCTATCCCTGTTGCTATGGAAGGCCGTGACGTTCTCGGTACTGCACAAACCGGCACCGGCAAAACCGGCGCATTTGCGATTCCTATCGTTGCAAAAATGATCAGCAGCCCACGTGGCTCTGCAATCGTTATGTTGCCAACCCGCGAATTGGCGGTACAGGTAATTGACGTTGTGCACCAGTTGTTGGGTGCAAACAGCCCAATCAAAACCGCGTTGCTCATCGGCGGCGAATCCATGCCAAAACAATTTAGCCAATTGCGCGCTCGTCCACGTATCATCGTAGGCACCCCAGGCCGTATCACGGACCATTTGGACCGCGGAACACTGTTGCTGCATGATGCTAGCTTGTTGGTACTCGATGAAACCGATCGTATGTTAGATATGGGCTTCGGCGTTCAGATTGACCGCATCTTGAAGTTCGTTCCACCAGTTCGCCAGACTTTGATGTTCTCAGCAACCCTGCCCCCACAAATTCTCAAAATGTCTGAGCGTTATTTGAAAAACCCACAGCGTATTGCTATGGGTGGTGCGAACGTAGTTGCGAAACGCGTGACCCAGGAACATGTCCATGTTTCCGGCGAAGCGAAGCTGAACGAGTTGCTGAAACAGCTCGATGCACGCCAGGGTTCGGTGATCGTATTCGTGAAAACGAAATTCGGTGCTGAGAAACTCGCGCGCAAACTTTCGAACCTCAAACACAGCGCAGATGCGATCCATGGCGATTTGCAACAGCGCCAGCGCGACCGCGTGATTCAAGCCTTCCGCGATAAGCGTCACCGCATTTTGGTGGCAACCGATATCGCAGCGCGCGGCCTTGATATTCCGCACATCGAACACGTGATCAATTATGATCTGCCACAGGCACCAGAAGATTACATCCACCGCATCGGCCGTACGGCACGTGCAGGTGCTGAAGGTTCAGCGATCAGCTTTATCTCTGGTGAAGAAGCCATCAAATGGCGCGCGATTCAGCGTATGCTGAACCCAGATGCACCACGTGAAAAAGGTGGTGAGCGTGAACATAATGGCGGCGGCGCAAACAAGCGCAAACGTCCATTTCGTTTCTCACGCGGCCGTCAAGGTGGCCAAGGACAAGGCGGAAAACGCGCAGCCTAAGCGCTGACGCGACGTTCTGCATCGGTTGTGGAAGGAAGAGGCGGCATCGCTTTTTCCTTCCGCAACGCGGATTTCGTGCGGCGTAATTGCTCTAACATCGGCTCTGTATTCTCGCTGTGTAGATCATCAAAAAACTGAGCCATATTTTGCGTAATAATTTTGATCGAACGCTCCGGATGGAAGTTCGCGAGGCTGATTTGGAAATGCGGATAACGCGCTTTCGGCAGCAATAATCCTTGATCAATCAAGTTGCTAAAGCCCGCCATAAAGTGAAGCGGAATATTCGCTTTCTCCAAAATCGATTCACGTTTTTTATAAAATAGCTCACTGCATTTTTTTAAGTCTTTAATGCAATGCTCTAGCACCATTTCGTTGATGGTGCCCATCTTGCTGAGCAAGCGCAGACGGCGCACCAACTCCTCCATAATATCTTTATACTCATCAAGCCCTTCACCAAAGGCCATGCTGTCATGGGCGTGGAAGAAAAGGTGGGTGTGTAAACGTTTGGTTGTGGCACTTTCGACATATTCTGTCACCGCGATCGAGCCATGGCGGATTTCCATTTTCTTGCATTCGGTGAGCGAGGCGAGGAGTTTTTTCATCTCCGGAATACGCATCAGATATTCCATGTCGACCACTACTTGTGCCAATAAAGAGCCACATTTTTCACCAAACCCATCAAGCATAGAGGGGACGGCTTCCGGCATTGCTGTTTGGCTTGCCAATAGATCACCCACTTGCATGTTCCAGCGGGCTTGCACCTCTGCCAGTCGAATGAGCGGCATATGATAAAGCGGGATGCTCTCAACGTTGCTGGTGGTGGTTTTTTTCATGGCAGTCTCCTTCATAAAAATGCGTTTATGAGGAAGAGTGTGCCAACCAATTGTTACAATATGATTACAATATGGCGAAATCTTAATTTAATTTTAAACTTTAGAGTAACCTATTGATTTATAGTGATTTATTTTCCTGTCTTGGTATCGTGCCGATACTGCAAAATCAATTTTCCGCCCGGCCAGATGGCATAATCGCTAAACGGGTCAGCCCGCAATAGCTTATCTTTTCCTTTGACGCCCATGGTCACCATTGGCCCAAACGTGGTGTAGGAGGCGTTGGGGGGCAGCGGAATCGCATGCAATTCGCCACCATTATTCACCAATAACACCTGTGGCACTGTATCCAGGTTTACAACCTTAATCGCATGGGCGGGTAGGGCGATCAACAGCACAGCGAGGAGGAAAACATAGCGCATAGGCTTTGGTAAGCCCCGGGCTATAAATATGCAATAGGGTCTTTCAGGCCATTCTCGGCAAAGCCTTTCAGGCGCAGCAGGCAGCTATCACAATGGCCACAAGAGGTGCCGGTTGGGGTGGGGTCATAGCAGCTGAGGGTGTTGCTATAATCGACCCCTAATTTCGAACCTTTTTTGATGATCTCGGCTTTAGTGAGGGCGATCAGAGGAGCATGTAATTGCAATTTGTTGCCTTCGACTCCGGCTTTCGTCGCCAGCGTTCCCATGGCTTCAAATGCGCGGATATATTCTGGTCGGCAATCGGGATAGCCACTATAATCGAGTGCATTCACGCCAATAAAAATATCGCTCGCGCCGACCACTTCTGCAAACGCCAGGGCATAGGAAAGGAAGATGGTATTGCGCGCAGGAACATAGGTGACGGGAATGTCTTTGCTCAATTGATCCTTGGGCACCGCGATATTAGAGGTGAGGGCAGAGCCACCAAAAATACGCAGATCAATTTGTGCAATGCGATGGTCTTTGATGCCTTGCGAAGTGGCCTGTTTTTTTGCCATTTCGAGCTCGATGCGATGGCGCTGGCCATAATCGAAGGAGAGGGCGTGGGGCGTGAAACCTTCTGCTTTCGCGATGGCTAAAACGGTAGCGGAATCTAGCCCACCAGAGAGAAGAACGATCGCCTGTTTCACGGAATCCCCATTATTTTGTGCAGTTGCAGGCTTAATCTTGCACCTGTTTGCTGGCTGATTTCAAGGCAACGTTTCAAGTTCGCTGCATTCTTGGTTGCATCACCTTCATCCATCGGCTGCACATAAATCGGTGTGGCGTGCGGCGTGATAGGTGCAATGTTATTATAAAGCGGATCACTCGCTGAAATGATAAATTTAATTCCTTCCGCTCGTGCTGCTAAATCCGGCCGCAGAGGTTGATAGCCAATCCCCGTATTCTTCGGCGACACCACCACCCGCACCGCCTCAGGCAATTTCCGCCAGAGCGTGCCGTTGGTTTCAATCTGCACCATAAACCCTTCCGCAATCAGCGCCTCACACAAAAGCTCAATCGGTTGGCGAAGGGGTTCCCCACCCGTGATCACCACAAGCTTACGCATCTGGGCTAACGCCAAAACTTCCTGAACCACATCAGTAAGCGTCCGCTCCGAAAAACTCTCAAACTCCGTATCACAAAACGAGCAGGCAAGGTTACACCCCCCCAGCCGCAAAAACACCGCCGGCACACCCGCCAGCGGTCCTTCCCCCTGAATCGTAGGAAATATCTCCTGCACCAACAACGTGCTGCCATCGCCCTTCTCAGGCGGCCTTATAGGATTTTGTCCGAACATAGCGCTCTATTAGACCTATTGACTTTGCCCGGCAAGTAGTTACCTTTCAGCCATGCAACCCGCTGAAATTCAATATGTTGACGACCACCATATCGCCTGTGATGGCGGGGGTGGGGCGTTGGGGCACCCTAAAATTTACCTACATATTAAAGATGACACGGGCAAAATAGATTGCCCTTATTGTGGCCGTAACTTCGTATACCGTGCGGCTTACGGCAAGAAATCGGCCCATTAGGCACTGTTAACAAACCTCAAGTTTGATAAAGGCAAGGGCAAGGAATGCCATGAAAGTGGAATCGAGTTTGTCGACC
>CAIJLX010000073.1 GCA_903821695.1 uncultured Alphaproteobacteria bacterium
CCAGAAAATCAAGGAAAATAGACGGCTTGCACTGAGGGTCGACAAACTCGATTCCACTTTCATGGCATTCCTTGCCCTTGCCTTTATCAAACTTGAGGTTTGTTAACAGTGCCTAGTATGAAAATACAAACTGCAACGGCGATTAGAAGTATCATATCTACTCCTCTTTTTTAATATCCCGCGCTACTTCCGGCAGATTTAATAATGTGTTCATGCGGTGGGCTTGCTCGAAGGAATCATCGAGCACGAATTTCAACCGTGGCACCAGGCGCAGCAATAATTTTTTGCCGATAATGCGCTTTAATTCAGGGGCGATTTTGATGAGGTAATCCATCACATCTTTCGCGTTTCTGCCAGCGAGTGGCATCACGAATACGGTCGCGTTTTTGAGGTCGGGGCTAATGCGGACTTCGGAAACCGTGATCGACATGGTTTTTTGGTCATAGACATGGAAATCGCCGCGCAAAAATGCGTCGGCCAGCACCCGGCGGATTTCTTCGCCGACTTTTAGCTGACGTTGGCTGCGTGGTTTTGCGTTATCCATATCAATTAGAGAGATTTGCGCTCTTCAACCGTCTCGAATGCTTCGATGATGTCACCTGTTTTGATGTCATCATAATTTTCAAATGCCATACCGCACTCAAAGCCTTCTTTGACTTCGGAAGCATCATCTTTAAAGCGTTTTAGCGTTTTGAGTTTGCCGGTATGGATCACCACGTTGTCGCGGATCAAGCGTACGCCAGCGCCACGTTTCACCACACCTTCTTTGACCATACAGCCCGCCACTTTGCCAGCTTTGGTGACCACAAACACTTCGCGGATTTCGGCATTGCCGAGGAATTGTTCGCGGATGGTTGGCTTCATCAAGCCGCTCATCACCGCCTTCACATCATCGAGCAAATTATAGATGATCGAGTAATAACGAATATCGATGCCTTCTTTGGCAGCCATTTCCTTAGCACCCGCATTCGCCCGCACGTTAAATGCGAGAATCAGCGCACGAGTCGCCATCGCAAGGCTCACATCGGATTCGGTGATGCCACCGGCGCCCTGATGCACAATTTTCACCGCAACTTCTTCATTGCCGATTTTGACAAGGCTGCCTTGAATCGCTTCCACACTGCCTTGCACGTCGCCCTTAATAATAATGGCGAGTTCTTTCAAACCCGTGCCTGAAGCCGTTTTGAATAGGTTATCGAGCGAAATGCCACCCGAAGCCGCAACACGCAAATCGCGTTTACGGTTATCGCGGTAGCTCACAATTTCACGTGCGCGTTTTTCGTTTTCAACTTCAACGAACTCATCACCCGCATTTGGCAATTCATCCATACCCAATACTTCCACTGGAAGCGATGGGCCGGCTTGTTTAATCTGCTCGCCCTTATCATTAATCAGCGCACGCACTTTACCAAATGCCGAACCCGAAACAATCAAGTCACCCACATTGAGCGTCCCTTTTTGAATGAGCACGGTGCACACCACGCCGCGACCTTTATCTACTTTTGCTTCGATCACCACACCTGCCGATGCGCGCTCAGGATTCGCTTTCAAATCCATCACTTCCGCTTGCAGCAAAATGCTCTCGAGCAATTTATCTAAATTCAGCTTCGCTTTCGCTGACACTTCAACCACCATCGTGTCGCCGCCCATTTCCTCAGGCACCAACTCATATGACAGTAATTCGTTCTTCACTTTAGAAGCATTCGCATCCGGCTTATCAATTTTGTTCACGGCCACGATAATCGGCACACCCGCTGCTTTCGCATGGTTAATCGCCTCAATCGTCTGTGGCATAATGCCATCATCCGCCGCGACCACGAGCACCACGATATCCGTCACCCGCGCACCACGTGCACGCATTGCAGTAAACGCTGCGTGGCCTGGTGTATCGATAAAGGTAATCTTCTCGCCCTTAGGCGTTGTGATTTGATATGCGCCAATATGCTGCGTGATTCCGCCTGCTTCGCCCTGCACCACATCCGTTTTACGGATCGCATCGAGCAGCGAGGTTTTACCATGATCGACGTGACCCATGATGGTCACCACTGGTGGGCGGGTCAGCATGGATTCTTCGGCGTCGGTTTCCTGCTGCAGTGCAATCACCTCAACATCCGCATCCGTTACGCGTTTAAATTTATGGCCGAATTCCGCAACCACGATTTCCGCCGTATCGGCATCAATCGATTGGCTCGCAGTTGCCATAATGCCTAATTTCATTAGCGATTTGATAACGTCAACGGTACGTTCCGCCATCCGGTTTGCCAACTCGCCAACTTCGATCACCTCAGGGATAATCACATCGCGCGTTACTTTTTCAGCTTCACGCGAAGAACCAAAATTCGCCCGTTTCGCTTTTTCGCGTGCCCGGCGGATTGAAGCCATCGAGCGGGTGCGCTCTTCGGTTTTTTCCAAAGCCTGAACCACGGTCAATTTACCACGGAAGCGGCCTTCATCTTCATAAGCCGATGTTTTGCGGTTTGGCTTATCCTTCTCAGGTGCGGTCACCGGAATGCTTAAACGATCGCTCGCTTTTTTGAGCAGGCGCATCGCGCCTTCACTTGGCGTTTCGGTAGGCGCGACCAGCGATTCATGAACTGGTTGTTTGATAGGAATACGCTGCTCTTCCTGAATTTTTGCTGCAACTTCTGCTGCATCATAAATCTTGGTTGTCGAGGCATTTTGCAATGCTTTTAGGCGGGCGTTGCGTTCTCTATCGGTTAAGCTGCCGCCGCTGCTTGGCATTGGCACATGAGCAGGATTTTGCGATGGCTGCGGAATAGCGGGTGCCGCGAGGTTGCGGTTCTTGCGAACCTCAACCATCACCGTTTTACCTTTAGCAAATGACGAACGGCCCGGCGCCGCCGAATCCGACACCGTTTTGCCTAGCGACAGCGTTTTAGAGCGATCAATTGAAAGAACGCCTGGTTTTTTATTATCCGTATCCACTGTATCTGCCTTCGCCATATGTTATTTAGAACCCGCTGTTATGCTACTTTTTCTCTGCTTCGTCAAACCAATGCGCACGTGCAGCCATAATCATCGCATCGCACTGTTCGCGGCTTAATGAAGATTTTGGCAACAGATCGCGCAGTTCATCGCTCGATAAATCAGCGAAATCATCAAGGGTTTTGATGCCCTTTTCGCCAAGCAATACAGCGGTTTCTGCGGTAATTCCTTCGTGCTTGCGCAGTTCAGGGGCAACACCAATATCTTTCCATTGCTGCTCGAGTTTTTGCTCTTTCTCATCCAAATATTGTTTCGCGCGGGTTTGCAATTCTTCCGCAATACCCTCATCAAAACCTTGAATTCCGCTCAATTCCTGCGGTGAAACGAATGCAACTTCCTCAACGGTGCGGAAGCCTTCGGTCACCAACAAGTGCGCGATTACTTCTTCTACGTTCAGGCCGTCAATGAACATACGTGAGAGCGCATGGAATTCTTCCTGACGGCGTTTGCTTTCTTCATCTTCGGTCATCACATCAATGTTCCAGCCGAGCAATTGCGAAGCCAAACGCACGTTCTGACCACGGCGGCCGATCGCCAGCGAAAGCTGATCATCTGGCACCACGACTTCAATACGGTGGTTTTCTTCATCAATCACGATTTTGCTCACTTCGGAAGGTGCCAATGCGTTCACCACGAGGTTTGCAGGATCCTGCGACCATTCGATGATGTCGATTTTCTCACCTTGAAGTTCAGCCACCACCGCTTGTACGCGTGAACCACGCACACCGACGCATGAACCAACCGGATCAATGCCTGGATCGCGTGAGAATACTGCGATTTTCGCGCGTGAACCTGGGTCGCGTGCAACCGCTTTAATCTCAATAATGCCATCATAAATCTCTGGCACTTCTTGGCTGAACAACTTCGCCATGAATTGCGGATGTGTGCGGGAGAGGAAAATCTGTGGACCCTTCTTCTCGCGACGTACATCCATAATATAAGCGCGTACGCGGTCATTCTGACGGAAGATCTCACGTGGGATAATTTCTTCACGGCGAAGCACTGCTTCCGTACGGCCCAAATCAACCGTTACGTTGCCATATTCTACGCGTTTTACTGTGCCGTTAACAATCTCGCCAACACGGTTTTGATAATCATCAAATTGCTTGTCGCGCTCAGCATCACGCACTTTCTGCACGATCACTTGTTTCGCGGTTTGCGCGGTAACGCGACCGAAATCGATTGGAGGCAATGGCTCTTCAACGAACTCGCCAAGGGCAAGGTTGGAATCTTTAGTCGAAATCTGGATAACCGGATTTTCAACTAACTCCACCACTTCACGCAAACGGAACAATGCGATGCCGCCGGTTTTGCGGTCGATCTGTGCGCGGATATTTTGCTCGGTACCGTATTTCTTACGGCCGGCGATTGAAATTGCCTGCTCTAGCGCCTCGATAACGGATTCGCGCTGAACGCCTTTTTCGCGTGCGACCGATTCCGCAATCTGCAGAATCTCCATATTTCCGGTAATGGCAAAATTAGCTGACATATATTCTCCTTAAGCTACGTTTGGTTTTTGTTGTGAATGGGCAAGTAATGCATCGGTAAGCACGAGTTTCGCGCTTTCGATCATATGAAATGGAATCACCGACACTTCGGCAGCATCCGGTAATTTAATTTTAACCGCGGAAGCTTCAGCCCCCACAATATCGCCCTGAAAACGCTTGCGCCCTTCCAGTGGCATGCCGAGTTGAACGCGGGCGGTGAACCCTTTAAAGCGCTCATAATCCGCCAGTTTGATCAGCGGCCGATCAATCCCCGGTGAGCTCACTTCGAGCGTATATTCCTCCGGAATCGGATCCGTGACATCCAAAATCGCCGAAGCCGTACGGCTAATCAGCGCGCATTCATCTAGCGTAATCGTATTATCGCCAATCCGCTCCGCCATAATTTGCACCGTCCGGCGCAGGCCATCCGTTATTTTCACGCGCACCAAGGCAAAGCCCTTATCCGTTAAGGCAGGCTCAATCAGCTTCACAATTTTCTGTTCTAATGCGTTCATAGGTTCGATGCAGGTAATAAAAAAGGCGGGCAATTGGCCCACCTGTTGGCGGATTATCTAGCCGACCTGATTGCAAAAATCAAGAAATAAATGAACTGTCATCCTCTGGTCAGCCAGAGTCTGATAGCGGGGTAATACAAATAAAAAAGCCCCGCTCAATCCAGAAAGGATCGAACGGAGCTTCAATGCGGCCCGAAATTAAGCTTTTAAGTTAGGGCGTTGATTAGGCACTGTTAACAAACCTCAAGTTTGATAAAGGCAAGGGCAAGGAATGCCATGAAAGTGGAATCGAGTTTGTCGACCCTCAGTGCAAGCCGTCTATTTTCCTTGATTTTCTGGAACATA
>CAIJLX010000074.1 GCA_903821695.1 uncultured Alphaproteobacteria bacterium
AATCGGATTTTTAACGGTAATTTTGGCCATAAGCTTAAGTATAACTCTCCAAACCAAAAAAAGAAATTAGTTTAGATAAATCAATGTGCTGCGCTGCACCTAAGCTTGACAATTAACGTGAGTAGAATTCCACTACCAGGTTTGGCTGCATGATCACAGGGTATGGCACTTCCGCGAGTTTAGGAGTGCGGACGAATTTGCCTTTGAATTCTTTGTGATCTACTTCCAGATAATCTGGCACACTACGCTCTTGCGTTTGTGCGGCTTCGATTACCAGTGCCATCGATTTTGATTTCTCGCGGATTTCGATAGTGTCGCCTTCTTTTACGCGATAGCTAGCGATGTTCACCGACTTGCCATTTACTTTTACGTGTTTGTGGCTGATCAATTGACGAGCAGCGAACACGGTAGGAACGAAGTTCAAACGATATACTACGGAATCCAGGCGGCGCTCTAGCAGACCGATCAGGGTTTCAGATGTATCCCCACGGCTCGCGAACGCTTCTTGGTATGCTTTGCGGAATTGTTTTTCCGACATATTGGCATAATAACCGCGCAATTGCTGTTTCGCACGCAGCTGATTACCGTAATCTGAGGTCTTTTTACGACCCGCAGCGCTACCATGCTGCCCCGGAGGGGTAGTTTTGGTGTTCATCGGGTCTTTTGCACGACCCCACAAATTTACGCCCAAACGACGGGAAATCTTATATTTTGCCTGCAAACGTTTCGTCACGGAGTTACCTATATTGATTTACAAAGAGGCGGGAATATAGACAAGCTTCGGCCCATGTCAACCCTTTTTGCTGCTAATCGCTTTGAATATTCCGCGGAGGCTACGGACCTCTTGTGGTTTGAGCCGGGCACGAGTGAAAATATTGCGCACATTTTGGTCCATTTTTGGCTTTTTATGCGGCACTTGATAGAAATTGGCATCGGTCATCAACCCCTCCAAATGCCCCAGCATTCCCTCGACTTCCTCTTGGGTCGCCAATTCCTCGGCATTAGAGGGCAGGGCCGCCCGCTGGCTCACAAACCACTCATAAGCCACCACCCCCACCGCCTGGGCAAGGTTCAGCGATTGGTATTCCGGATTCACCGGAATAAAAATATGCGCCGCCGCCCGCACCATATCGGGGTTTTCTAACCCTGTGCGTTCTGGGCCGAACATAATGCCGGTACGGATGGATGGGTTTAGTTGGGGGATCAATTCGCGTGGGGTAACCACGGGCTTTTCCATATCCCGCATACGGCAGCAAGTGCCGTAAACCAGCTCTAAATCAGCCACCGCCTCTTCCGTAGTCCCATATACTTTCGCCGCATCCACAATATGCGTCGCATGCGCCGCCACCGCCTGCGCCTGAAAATTCGGCCACCCATCCCGAGGGGCGACAAGCCGCAATTCCGATAGGCCAAAGTTTGCCATCACTCGTGCGGTAGCGCCGATATTCTCACCCATTTGGGGGTGAACCAAAATAATGATAGGGGACATATTATTAGTTCGGACGAATCTGGCCGTTGCCTTCGACTTTGTATTTATAAGTCGTGAGCTGTTCGACGCCTACAGGGCCACGGGCGTGGAGTTTGCCGGTGGAGATGCCGATCTCGGCGCCCATGCCAAATTCGCCACCATCGGCAAATTGGGTCGAGGCATTGTGAACGGCGATGGCGCTTTCAACGCCGTTTAAGAATTGCTCTGCGGCTTTGGTGCTTTCGGTGATGATCGCATCGGTATGTTGTGAGCCGTGGGTGTTGATATGCGCGATTGCTTCTTCCACTCCGTTCACCACTTTCACCGATAAGATCGCATCGAGATATTCCGTATCCCAATCTTCAGCCGTTGCTTCTTTCATAGGGAAAATCGCACGGGCTTCTGCATCACCACGCAGTTCACAGCCTGCTTTTACTAGTGCTTCGGCGATATTGGGCAACATGGTTTTTGCTATTGCGCGATCGATCAATAATGTTTCCGTCGAACCACAGACACCCGTACGGCGCATTTTGGCATTGAGCGTAATCTCGCGTGCCATGTCAGGTTTTGCATCGGCATGAATATAGGTATGGCAAATACCATCCAGATGCTTCACGACAGGAATGCGGGTTTCTTCCATGATGCGGCGGATAAGCCCTTTGCCGCCACGGGGAACGATAATGTCGATATATTTATCCAGCTTCAGCAATGCACCAACTGCTTCGCGATCTGTCGTAGGAATAGATTGAATCGCATCTTCTGGCAGACCTGCAGCCTTCACACCCTGTTGCAAGCAACGCAGAATCGCTTGTGAAGAATGGAAGCTTTCAGAACCACCACGCAAGATAACCGTATTGCCGGATTTGAGGCACAGAGCACCTGCATCGGCCGTCACATTTGGGCGTGATTCGTAGATAACCGCGATGACGCCGATGGGCACAGATACACGTGAAATAGTTAAGCCATTGGGGCGCTTCGCAGAAGAGAGCACTTTGCCAACAGGGTCGGGCAAGGCAGCGATATCTTCTAAACCTTTGGCCATGGATTCGATACGTTTTTGGTCGAGCAATAAGCGATCTAGCATCGCAGCGCTGATACCATTTTGTTTGGCGAGCTCGGCATCTTTTTGATTGGCTTTCAGAATGTCTGCGCTGTGTTCGCGCAGGGCTTTTGCTGCTTCCGTGAGCGCTTTATTTTTGGCGGCTTCTGGGGCGAGGGCGAGGGCGTTTGCGGCACGCTTCGCACGTTCTGCGATTGCGAGAACTTCTTTATTTACGTCCATCTTCTGTGCCGTTTGTCCCATTTTTCTTTCTCCGCTTTAGCCAGCTTTTAAGCTCGGTCAGCGTATATATTTTAAACACGTAGCCAAGGCCGAAATATAGCAGAATTGCGGCTCCAAGCAAGCCCGAGAGGTAAATCGGGCGCACGATTTTTGGTGCTCCTACAAACTGCAAACTAAGCACCCAAATCACCGCTCCCATAAATAGGGCTAGCAGCAGAGTAAAAAACACATTCCGGCGGGTTTGTGATAATAAAGTGAGTCGGCCATGGCGCTTTAATAATACGAACAAAGTTCCGGCGTTAATCCAGGCACTTATGGTCGTCGCTGCAGCAATCCCCGTGGCAGAATTTAGGCCGATCAGCGGGAAATAATGTACAAAAAACCAGGTGAGCGGCAGGTTCACAAAAATACAGAAGGTTGCGATTTTTACAGGCGTTTTGGTGTTCTCGGCGGCGAAGAAACCGGGCACTAATACTTTGATGAGGACGAAGGCGGGTAGGCCAAAACCATAGGCGATGAGGGGTTGGGCGCTGGCCAAACTATCCGCCGCCGTAAACGCTCCGCGCTCAAAAAGAGTCGCCATAATAGGGTAAGCGATGCCCAAAAATCCAGTCGCGGCGGGCAGGGTAAAAAAGAGTGCCACGAAGATCGCCTCGTTAATCGTCTTATTGGCATCCTCTAATTTACCTTCGCGCATTTGGCGGGAAAGCAGGGGGAGGATAGCGGTGCCAAGTGCAACGCCGATAATGGCGAGCGGCAATTGGTTGATGCGGTCCGCGTAATAGAGTGTGGAAACGGTGTTGGGCACGAGGGTGGCGATTAAGGTGCTGATCCATAAATTGATTTGCACTGCACCTGCAGCAATGATGCCAGGCACCATCAGCTTCAATGCTTTTTTGACTTCCGGCGGCATAGTTGGCGAGCGCGGCTTAATCCAAATACCTTCGCGTACACAGTTATAATAGAGCCATATGAATTGCACGACACCGGCAATTGCCACGCTCCACGAAAGCGAGTGAGCTGGCGTCGCGGTGTATTTATCTAATAGGAGAGGTGCAAGGATTAGGGTGAGATTTAGAAAAATCGGAGCGGCGGCGGCGGCGGCAAATTTGTTCAGACTATTTAAAACGCCACCAAGCAATGAGACGAGTGAAATGAATAATAAATAGGGGAAGGTGATGCGGGTGAGGTAAACCGCCATATCGAATTGTGCTGGGTTTTTGGTAAAGCCAGGGGCAAGGCCTAGCATCACAAATGGCATCGCGATTTGCATGATGATGGTGAAGATGAGCAAAACCCATAACATTACTGCGAACATTTTTTCGGCGAACTTGATAGCGTTTTCGCGGCCATCTTTACTCAGCACGCTGGTGAAAGTTGGGACAAAGGCGGCGCTGAAGGCGCCCTCGGCAAACAATGTGCGGAAGAAATTTGGTAGGCGGAAGGCGACGAAGAATGTGTCTGCAAGTGCGGTGGTGCCTAGCAAAGCGGCGATGGTGATATCACGCGCAAAGCCCAATACACGCGAGATGAGCGTGAAAAAAGCGATGGTCGAAGCAGATTTAAGTATAGACATAGATTGACAATCCTTAGTGTGTAAGGCTAATTCGCACAACTATGTTTCCACTTCGTTTCATTCCCCGCCAACCAAAACTGAAATTCATGGCTCGCCGCTGGATCGCATTTGTGCTCTCTGGTGCGATGGCCGTGGTCACGTTTGTGCTGCTGTTTACGCAAGGGCTCAATCTCGGAATTGATTTTACGGGCGGGATTGTCATGGAAGTGCGTTTACCAAAAGTGACAGAGCTGCACCAAGTGCGCACCGAACTTGGCAGGCTGAACCTTGGCGATGTGACGCTGCAAAATTTTGGTACGGAGCGTGATATTTTAATTCGCCTGCCACAGCAACATGGCGGAGCCAATGCGCAAAACGCAGCGATTGCAAAAATAAAAGCAGCCTTAGGTGAGGGCGTGGAATATCGCAAGATTGAGCAAGTGGGCCCGCTAGTGGGCGAAGAGTTGGCAACCGGCGCAATATGGGCGATGCTGCTCTCATTCGCGGCGATCATGGTCTATATATGGATACGCTTTGAATGGCAGTTTGGTATCGGTGGATTATTAGCGCTGGTGCATGATGCAATCATTACACTCGGTTTTTATGTGGTGACACAAATCGAATTTAACCTGACATCGGTTGCGGCGGTGCTCACCATTATCGGTTATTCGGTGAATGACTCCGTAGTAATCTATGACCGTATCCGCGAGAACCTTCGCAAATATAAAAAGATGCCGATTTCCGAATTGCTCGATCTCAGCATTAACGAAACATTATCACGCACCATCATGACCGTGATGACAACCTTACTTGCCTTGCTCGCGCTTATTCTGGTGGGTGGTGAAGTGATCCGCGGGTTCTCGCTGGCGATGTTCTTCGGGATTTTGTGGGGAACCTATTCCTCGGTTTATATCTCTGCGCCAATACTTATTTATTTCAAGCTTCGCCGGAATAAAGATTAACCCAAATTCGTCATTTCGAACGAAGTGAGAAATCTGTGGACTAGTGCTTCAGATTTCTCACTTCGTTCGAAATGACGGCAAGTAATGTCTCGAGATCTTCTTTCGCAATCGTGAAAGCTGGCGTCAGGTAAATGATATTACCGAAGGGGCGCAACCAGCATCCTGCTTCCGCAAATTTTTGACGCAATAAGAACATCTGCTCCCACGTCGCGTTTTTGAGTTCGACAACACCAATCGCACCCATCACACGCACATCTTCCACTTGTGGTAAATCGACCAGCGATTTTAAACCTGCCCACATTTGCGCTTCGATGGCTTCGATTTGTTTTAGGCGTGGTTCTTTTTCAAATAAATCGAGCGATGCATTAGCGGCGGCACATGCGAGAGGATTAGCCATATAGGTTGGGCCATGCATCAGCGCTTTGGTTAATTCTTCGCCTAAGAAGGCATTGAAAATTTCTTCGGAGGCGAGCGTTGCGGCGAGTGTCATCGTGCCGCCGGTAAGTGCTTTGCCGACACATAATAAATCTGGTGAGATGCCTGATTGTTGATACGCAAACATTGATCCGGTGCGGCCAAAGCCAGTTGCTACTTCATCTGCAATAAACAAAATTTCGTGCTCTTTGCAGAGGCGATAAATCTCAGCCACGATATCTGGCGAATGGAATCGCATGCCGCCTGCGCCTTGCACGAGCGGTTCCATAATTAATCCAGCAATCGTTTTTTTGTTATCTTTTAATACGGCTTCAAATTCGGCGAAGCTATATTCATCGGCTGGCAGATCGACGACATATTGCATAGGCATATAGGGGGCATAGACATGATGCATTCCGTTTTCCGGATCCGAAACCGACATCGCACCCATCGTGTCGCCGTGATAGGCATTATGAAATGATACGAAGCGAGTTTTGGTTTTGCGATGTTGGTTTGCCCAATATTGCACGGCCATTTTCATCGCCACTTCAACTGCAGTCGAACCCGAATCGCTGAAAAAAACTTTTGGTAATCCAGTGAGTTTGGAAAGTCTGGTCGCGAGTTTGAACGCTGGTTCATGCGCAAGGCCAGCAAACATTACATGCGGCATTTGGCCGAGCTGTTGTTGCATGGCGGAAAGAATATGCGGGTGGTTATAGCCATGGCAGGCGCTCCACCAACTAGCGATGCCATCGATTAATGTTTCGCCGTTACTAAGAGTAATGCGGGTGCCTTCGGTGCTGATGACGGGCAGGGGTGCAAAGCCATTTTGCATCTGAGCATAGGGCAGCCAAATATGCTGCAACCCTTCCTCCAGCCATTTAGGTGCGGGGAGTTTAAGAAGCGACTTTAAGGGCATGAACAGGTGCCTCAACGTGCATGCCTAAACGCTCTAACAATTCCAGGTCTTTATCTTTGCCGGGGTTCGCAGTGGTGAGCAGTTTTTCACCATAGAATATCGAATTGGCGCCAGCGAGGAAGCATAGCGCTTGCGCCTCATCACTCATCTGCTCGCGACCAGCAGAAAGACGCACATAGCTCTTCGGCAGTAAGATTCGCGCGACAGCAATAGTACGAATAAAGTCAAAAATATCGACAGCCTGAACACCCTTAAGCGGTGTCCCTTCAACCTGCACCAACATATTAATAGGCACGCTCTCGGGATGCTTCGGCAGCTGGCTCAACACCTGCAACATTTTTGCCCGGTCTTCGATTTTCTCGCCCATGCCAACAATCCCTCCACAGCAGGTTTTCATGCCGGCATTGGCCACCCGCTCTAGCGTATCGAGGCGTTCCTGATAGGTGCGAGTCGTAATAATATTGCCATAGAATTCCGGCGAGGTATCGAGGTTGTGGTTATAATAATCGAGGCCGGCTTCGCTCAAATCATCGGCCTGTTTATCGCTCAACATGCCGAGTGTCATACATGTCTCTAAGCCAAGAGCTTTCACCTCACGGATCATCTCTGTCACCGCTGGCATATCCCGTTCTTTTGGTTCGCGCCAGGCGGCACCCATACAGAAGCGGCTCGCCCCCGCCGCCTTTGCATTTTTAGCCGCAGTGATGACTTCATCGAGTGGCATCAGCTTGCTGGCTTTGAGGCCGGTGTCATATTTTGCGCTTTGTGGGCAATAGCTGCAATCTTCGGCGCAGCCACCTGTCTTAATACTGAGCAGGGTCGAGGCTTGCACGCTATTAGCATCCCAGTGTTGCCGGTGCACTTGCTGGGCCTTAAACAACAGGTCATTGAAGGGCAGGGCAAACAGTGCCATTACTTGGGGTAATTGTGAGTAATCTTCTTTCATGCCGCCGCTTATAACATTATAGTCTGCCATATGCCAAGCCTTGAAGCCTTCGCCCAGCAACAGCTTGAAAAGCTGGAACAATCTGCGCAAAAACGTGCCCTAAAACCCCATTTTCAGGCCGATGGTCTTTACGTGGAGGAAGCCGGCCGGCGCTATCTCTCCTTCGCCAGCAACGATTATCTCGCCCTCTCGCACCACCCGAAAGTGATCGCAGCTGCCGAAAAAGCCCTCAAAAAATACGGCACCGGCGCCACCGCCAGCCGCCTAGTCGTCGGCAACCACCCATTATATAGTGAATTAGAATCCGCGCTCGCCAAAGCCAAAGGCAAAGAAGCCGCCTTAGTGTTCGGTAGCGGCTATCTCACCGCCATGGGCGTTATCCCAGCTTTGGTCGGGAAGTGCGATTTAATCTTAGCGGATAAACTGATCCACGCCTGCATGCTAGACGGCGCCAAAAATTCCGGCGCAACCCTTAAACGCTTTCACCATAACGATGCTGCACATTTGGAGCGTCTGCTAAAAGAGTTCAGAAAAAAACATAAGCGATGCCTTATATTGACGGAGCATGTATTTAGCATGGATGGCGATACTGCTCCGCTAGATGAAATGCTAAAGTTAAGTGATAGATACGATGCTTGGTTGATGAGCGACGATGCACACGGGCTCATCACACCAAAAGCGTCGCCACATATTATTATGGGTACATTGTCCAAATCGCTAGGCAGTTATGGTGGCTATGTGGCCAGTTCAAAACCCGTTATCGACTATCTGCAATCCTCCGCCCGCAGTTTAATTTTCTCAACCGGCCTTCCACCCTCCGTGATTGCCTCCGCATTAGCCGCCCTCAAAATCGCCGAGCCATCACGAGCAAAAAAGGCAATCGAGAACGCACATTATTTTGCAAAGAAACTCGAGCTCCCTATTTATAATTCCTCCATCGTCCCCTATATCGTCGGCGATTCAACCAAAACATTAGCGCTCTCCGCAAAACTCAAAAAAGCCGGCTTCTGGGTTCCAGCCATTCGCCCGCCGACAGTGCCCAAAGGCAAAGCACGTTTGCGATTTTCATTTACGGCGGCGCATGAAAAAAAGCAGATCGATGAGGTCATCCAATGTCTGATATCCTAACCATCAGCGGCTGGGCACAAAAATCAGATTCGCTCATGCGTGCAGTTCCAGCTGGCTACAATGCAACCTATATCGATTATCTGCCCTGCCAAGATTTTGCCGAAATGGCGGCGACGTTATTACCTCCGTTTAAAGATACGCCAATCGTTATGGGCTGGAGTTTAGGTTCGCAACTCGCTGTGCGTGCAGTCGCATCCGGATTTTTGAAGCCAAAATTACTCGTGCTGTTTTCTGCGCCTTACCAATATGTAAATGGTGACGGGATTGATTGCGGCGCACCGAAGCTCGTGTTCAAAGCATTCTCACAAGTATTCAAACTCACCCCGAAAAAAAGCTTACAGAATTTTGCCGAAATGATGGCGGGTAAAGATAGTTCACTCAAATATGTATTCGAGACAATTGAAGATAATCCCATGCGCATGAAAGAATGGGTGCGTTGGCTAAAAATCCTCGGCGACTTCTCGTGCGAGACATTGGACTTCGAACATTTTCCACGCACGATTTTATTTCATAATGAGCCTGATCCGGTAACACCAGCAGATCAATCAAGGCTCTATCACCAGCATCTGCCGGAATCACTGTTGGAAATTATTCCCGTCGAAGGCCATGCCCCACATCTGCAAGCGGCAGAGCAGGTGCAGGCATTATTAAAAAAGGAGTTCGCTCTTGTCCTCCGTTGAAAAAAATCGCCTCAAGCATGATTTTAATCGTGCCGCCGGTCATTACGACGAGCATGCGTTGCTGCAAAAAAATGTTGCGCATAATTTATTTTCGATGGCGTTAGAGCGCTGGCCCAACGGCGCTCATGTGTTGGATGCGGGGGCAGGCACCGGTTTTTTTAGTCGCTTTTCGAAACTCAATAATAAGGGCTTTCATATTATCGCACTGGATATTGCCTGGCGCATGTGCGAACTCTCTTCGCATGAGCCGCATACCATGGTGGTGAATGCGGATATGGAAATGCTGCCGCTTCAATCGGCGAGCCTCGACTTCATCTTTTCATCGCTTGCTTTGCAATGGGTAGGTTCTTCCGCTGCAGTGTTTAAGGAGTGTCATCGAGTACTAAAAGGTGATGGCGAAATATTATTTGCGACCATCGTGGAAGGAACGCTTGCTGAATTAGAAGAAAGTTTCGCCGCTATAGGTGAGCCGCATCGTGTTGGTAGTTTTACGACCGAAGAAGCATTGCAGCAGGATATCTCACAAGCAGGCTTCACCAACATTTCGATTTCATTGCAGCCTATCGTTTTGCATTACCCGGATGTTTTAAGCCTGCTCCATTCGATCAAACAAATTGGTGCCGCAAGCAAGCTTGAAGACCGCAACCGCGGAATGTTAAAACGCAGTAGCCTTCGCCAACTTGAAAACATATATAAGTCAAAGTTTATGGAAGAAGATCGCCTGAAAGCAACCTGGAACATCGTCTATATCAACGCGAAAAAATCATGAGCACCTATTTCATCACAGCGACCGGAACCGGCATCGGCAAAACCTACATCAGCGCATCACTCGCAAAGCAATCGCCAAGCCTACAGGTGCTAAAACCCATTATCAGCGGCTATAATGACAGCGAAGAAACCGACACCCACATCTTACTAAAAGCCCAAAACAAAAAAGACCCAAACGAGATCAGCCCCTGGCGCTTCGCCGCACCCCTTTCACCCGATGCGGCCGCACGACGCGAGGGCAGAGAAATAGTGTTCGAAGAATTAATCGAATGGTGCCGCGAACAAATGTTACAGAGCGAAGCCACGCTCATCGAAGGCGCTGGAGGTATTATGACACCAGTCACCGAACGCCATACGATGCTCGATTGGATGGCTACACTTCGAGCGCCAGTGATATTGGTGGCGGGAAGTTATCTCGGAGCGATTAGCCATACGCTGAGTAGTATCGTCGCACTCAAGGCGCGTAATGTTCCGGTGCATAAAGTGGTGATAAATGAATCGATCGAAAGCCCAATGCCATTGGAAGAAACTGCCGAAACAATTGAGCGGTTTAGTGGGTTCAAACCCATGATTGTGAAGCGAAATCAGTCAGTGCCGCTTAGTGTTTTAACGTCCGGGCTTTAGCGCGTTCGATTTCATTGAGAAAATCTTTAACGGCTTCGCGTGGGGAATCGGCAGCAGTCCAGATGGAGGAAATGGTGGCAATAAAATCAGCGCCAGAGCGGACTAAGTCTCCGCAGTTTTCGGGTGTGATGCCGCCGATAGCAACGCAAGGGATCGTCGTATAAGTTGACCACCATTCTAAAATTTCTTTGCTTGGCTTTCCTTTGGGATCTTTCTTTGTCGTGGAAGGATAGAATGCGCCGAAGGAAACGTAATCGGCACCTTCTTCGGCAGCTTCCATAGCGAGGTGGCGTGAGTCATAACAGCTTACACCAATGATGGCTTTTTCGCCGAGCATCTTGCGGATTTCAGCAACATAACCTGGGCGGCCTGCGCCATCTTCTTCGCCGATATGTACGCCATCGGCTTCCGTTTTTGCCACCAAATCAGCTCGATCATTTAAGAGGAAGACGACACCGGCATCGGCGCAGATACGTTTCATGCGTTCGGCGGCACGCAAAATATCATCGTCATCACCTTGTTTGAGGCGCAATTGGAAGGCGGCGTTTTGGCCTGCGCCAGGCACTTCGTTTAAACCCTCGATTGCTGATTTTAGCAAATCGGTGAAGGTGAGAAGTTTGAAATGCGGCGGCGAGATAATGTAGAGCCCGCAACTATTCGTGCTGGGTTCTCGCTTGGCCACCTATGCTTTACCGAGGTAAATTTGGGTGATCTTATCGAGCATCTTCAGCGCATCTTCACGTGGGCGTTGGAAGGTGTTACGGCCGATGATCGAGCCATTGCCGCCACCATCACGAATCGCCCGTGCTTCATCGTAAATGCTGTTTTCATCTTTGCTCGCACCGCCGGAGAAGACCACAATGCGGCGACCGTTAAAGCAAGCTTGCACCACATGCGCGATACGTTCTGCCATGTTCTTATTCGGAATGCCGAATTGCTCATATACTTTTTTCGCTTCGCTTTGCTCCAAAAAGTCTGTCGGCGGTTTTACTTTGATGATGTGTGCACCGAGCAGGGCTGCCATATGCGCCGCATACGCACAAATGTCATACGCCGTTTCGCCATTCTTCGAAATATCAGCGCCACGTGGATAGCTCCAGATGACAACAGCAAGGCCTAGTGCTTTTGCTTCTTCCGCCATTTCACGAATTTCTTCCATCAGGTCGAGTGCTTGGTCTGAGCCAGGGTAAATCGTAAATCCAATGGCCGAGCAACCTAAGCGCAGCGCATCACCAACTGAAGCGGTGATGGCTTGGTCAGGTGCAGTCGTTTTCGGAGTAAGGCTATTGGAGCTGTTTACTTTAAGGATTGTTGGGATCGCGCCGGCGAATGTATCAGCACCTGCTTCGATCATGCCTAGCGGTGAAGCGAATGCGTTTAGGCCAGCATCAATCGCGAGTTGGAAATGATAATGTGGGTCATACGCCGCAGGGTTTGCGGCGAAGCTGCGAGCTGGGCCGTGTTCGAAACCTTGATCAACGGGCAGGATCACCAATTTGCCGGTGCCACCGAGTTTGCCTTGCATCAAAATGCGGGCGAGGTTGGCTTTTGTGCCGGGCGAATCGCTTTCATAATTGGCGAGAATTTTTTTAACGGTACGTGAAATTTTCATGGTCCTATCCTTTAGATGATAGGTCTTTCTAGCAAGCTATCAGCTTTGATTTCAAGCTTTTAATGCGGCAATCCCTGGCAATTCTTTGCCTTCGACCCATTCTAAAAACGCACCGCCGGCGGTGGAGATATAGGTAAATTGTTCGGTAACGCCAGCCGAAGCAATCGCCGCATTCACATCGCCGCCGCCTGCGATGCTGCTGATTTTGCCTTGTGCTGTGAGGCTCGCGAGCATGCGTGCGACGGTGCTAGAGCCGCTATCAAATGGCGGATGTTCGAATGCACCAACGGGGCCATTCCAGATCACGGTTTTGATGCCTTCTAACTCACGTGCGAATTGGACTAATGTATCGGGGCCGATATCAAGCATCATCTCATCTTTGCCAATTTGGCTGATGGGTGCGATGCGGCAGGTTTTGCTGGTGATGCTTTCGGCGATGGCTGCATCGGTCGGTAATAAAATGGTGCAACCGGCGGCTTCTGCTTTTTTCAAAATTTCTTGTGCGATACTGATCAGATTTTTTTCGACAAGCGATTTTCCAAGCGAATGCCCTTTGGCGAGCAAAAAGGTGTTTGCCATGCCGCCACCGATGAATAATTTTTCAACGCGGGTGATGAGGGTTTGCAGCAAATCGAGCTTCGTCGAAATTTTGGAGCCACCTACAATTGCGGCCATCGGCTTCTTTGGCGCGGAGAGATATTTTTCTAAATTTTCCACTTCTTCTGCGAGCAAAAAACCAGCGAAGGAAGGCAAGCGTTCGGCAAGGCCGACGATTGAACTATGTGCGCGATGAGAGCAGGAGAAGGTATCATTCACATAAAACTCACCAAGTGCCGCGAGCCGATCAGCGAAGGCTTTTTCTTTTTTCTCTTCGCCCGTATGGAAGCGTAAATTTTCGAGCAATAACACTTCGCCATCAGCGAGTGCATGCACTGCTTCAGTGGTCGATTTGCCAACACAATCGACAGCGAATTTTACAGGTTTGCCATCGAGGCTTTCTGAAAGTGCATCCGCGATTGGTGCAAGAGAAAGCGAGAGGTCATAGCCCTCGGTTGGTCTGCCGAAATGGGACATCACGACAACACGTGCACCTTTTTTATAGAGGAATTCTAACGTTGGTTTGAGGCGGGTGATGCGGGATTTATCGAGAACTTTGCCATGGGCCATTGGCACGTTTAAATCCACTCGCACTAATACTGTTTTGCCGGCGAGTGCAGGCATATCTGCCAAGGTTGGCAGAGCAGCTTTTGACGATTTCTTCACGGCTTGCATAGGCCAGCTACATCCAACATGCGGAGCGAAAAGCCCCATTCATTATCATACCAAGCCGCTACTCGACCGAGTTTATCACCAACAACAAAAGTCTGCGTTGCATCGAAGATGGAGGAAAAAGGCGAGTGATTATAATCGATCGATACCAACTCTTCTTCTGAATAACCCAGCACATTGCTCGCCGCTTTTTTCATCGCCGCATTAATGCTTTCTTTGGTGATCGGTTTCTTCGCGTTAAAAGTTAAATCGATCATCGACACATTCGGCGTTGGCACACGAATCGACGTGCCATTTAATTTGCCAACCAATTCTGGAATTACCAAGCCAAGTGCTTTCGCCGCACCGGTTGAAGTTGGCACCATTGAGAGGCCGGCCGCACGTGCGCGGCGCATATCTTTATGGCTGCCGTCATGAATATTTTGATCGCCGGTATAAGCGTGAATTGTGGTCATGAATCCGCTCTCGATGCCGAATGTATCGTTCAATACTTTCGCAACGGGTGCGAGGCAGTTTGTGGTGCATGAGCCGACGGAAATAACCGTATGTTCTTTTTTGAGCGCCTCATTATTTACGCCGAATACGATGGTTGAATCCGCATCAGGTGAAGGGGCGGAGACTAATACTTTTTTGGTGTTACCTTTGAGGTGCAGCAACGCATCGGCTTTTTTGGTGAACTTACCGGAGCACTCAAGCACAACATCAACATCCCAATTAATTTTCGTCGGGTCTTTTTCCTGGGTGAGGGCGAAGCGGTGACCGTTGATGATGAGTGCATCGGCTTCGGTTTTAACATCACCACGGAAAGTGCCATGCAGCGAATCATATTTAAACAGGTGCGCATGCTGTTCGGGCGTTGCAGGACCATTGATGGCGGTTATCTGAAAATCCTTGCGTGGGTTTTCAATATAAGCGCGCAGCACCAATCTTCCGATGCGTCCAAATCCGTTAATCGCCACTTTCATTTATAGTCTTTCCTTTACTTTCTTCACGATATTATCAGCCGTAATGCCGAATTGCTTATAGAGCTCAGGGGCAGGAGCAGAGGCACCAAAGCCCTCCATCCCGATAAAAATACCATTCTCGCCGAGATAACTTTCCCAGCCCTGCTTTAGCGCGGCTTCAACGCCCACGCGCAGTTTAGCACGTAATACAGACTTTTTATAGGCCTCAGGTTGCTTATCAAACAACTCAAAGCAAGGCAGCGACACCACATCCGCCGCAATCCCCTCAGCCTTCAGTTTTGCCTGGGCTTCGATCGCAATCGCGACCTCAGTTCCAGTCGCCATGATGGTCACTTTAGGATTTTCAGCAGGCGAAATAATATAGCCACCTTTAGCCGAAAGATTCTCCGAACCGTCTTTGCGAATCGCCGGAACCGCCTGGCGGGAAAGGGCGAGGATAGATGGTGCTGTCGTTGATTCGAGCGCAATCTGCCAGCATTCCAATGTTTCGACTGCATCTGCAGGACGCATAACCAGGAGGTTTGGAATGACGCGCAAGCTTGCAAGATGTTCGACAGGTTGGTGGGTAGGCCCATCTTCGCCAAGGCCGATGGAGTCATGCGTCATTACATATATAACGCGCTGTTGCATGAGCGCCGATAGGCGAATCGCGGGGCGGCAATAATCAGTAAATACTAGGAATGTACCGCTGTAAGGGATGAATCCACCATGCAGCGCGATACCATTCATGATCGCACCCATCGCATGTTCGCGGATGCCATAATAGATATAGCTGCCAGAATAATCCGGAGCTTTTACAGCCTGCATCGCTTTGGTTTTTGTGAGGTTCGAGCCGGTCAAATCTGCCGAGCCACCGATTAGTTCTGGCAGAGCTGCGCAGAGCATCTCGAGGGCATTACCTGAAGATTGGCGGGTTGCTTCTTTAGGCTGTTTCGCAAACAGTTCAGCCTTATATTTCGCGACAGCTTCCTTGATATCGATCTTGTCTTTTTGTGGATAGGACTTCCAAGCTTTATACGCATCAAGGCTACGTTCGCCGGCTTTGCGCCATGCGGCTAGAATATCTGCTGGAATATCGAAAGGCTCATACGACCAGTTCAGTTTTTGACGAGCACCTTTGATTTCTTCAGCGCCTAGTGGTGAGCCATGGCAGCCGGAGGTCCCCGCTTTTTTCGGTGCGCCATAGCCGATCACGGTTTTGCAGGCGATCATGATGGGCTTATCGGATTTTTGGGCTTTGGTGAGGGCGTCGCGGATTTGGTCTTCGTTATGGCCATCAATCGCGAGCGTATTCCAGCCAGCAGCTTGGAAACGTTTCAGCTGATCTTCAGAGCTGCTTAATTCTACTGCGCCATCAATCGAGATGCTGTTATCATCCCACAACACAATCAGCTTATTGAGTTTGAGGTGCCCAGCGAACGAAATCGCCTCCTGGCTAATCCCTTCCATCAAGCAACCATCGCCTGCGATTACATACGTATGGTGATCAACCGAACCTGGGTGACGTGCGGCGAGCATACGTTCCGCCAGTGCCATACCAACTGCGTTCGTAATGCCTTGGCCGAGTGGGCCGGTGGTGGTTTCGATGCCTGTGGCGTGGCCGAATTCTGGGTGGCCAGCGGTTTTGGCGCCCCATTGGCGGAAGTTTTTGATTTCGTCCAATGTCATATCCGGATAACCGGTGAGATATAACAAAGAATAAAGCAGCATCGAACCATGGCCCGCCGAGAGCACAAACCGGTCACGATCCGGCCAATGCGGATCCTTCGGGTTGAACTTCAGGAATTCGGTGAAAAGAACCGTCGCCACATCCGCCATACCCATAGGCATTCCGGGGTGGCCAGAGTTAGCTTTTTCAACCGCATCCATCGACAGGGCGCGTATCGCATTCGCAAGGGGCAATTTCATAGATGCCGCTTGTTAACCCAAAGCCCCAGAGAACGCAATAATAGATGTTAATTATCGCTTATTTTTCTGTGAAGCGTTCGGATCCTTGCGCCATTTGCAATCTTGGCGGATGGCTTTGTGGGCGCGCTCGAACACATAATCAGCGTCTAAACCAGCCAATGCGCAGACCAGTTGAAAATCGGGGTTACGCTTCGAAAACCAGGCGATCGCCTGTGCTCGATGGAACTTTGCTTCACGTTTGGCGGATTTGCTGCCAGCATCCATTCGGGCCTGCGTAATCACTGCCCGCCAGAGGCCTTGTTCGCCGGAAATGGTGCAATCTTGGTTATAGCCAGAGGCGATTTCTTTACGCCGTTCTATAGTGGAGGCATGTACTTTGCGGGGAGGGGGAGGAAGCACTTCTTTCTCAGGCGCAGGCATAAAATGAGACTCAACTAACTTTAGCATAAAAACCCCTTTCTGTTATATCCAACCCAAACGAAGGAAATTCGGATGTATCAGAATGAAGCAAGGTCCGGGAGTGCTTTTTTCGCATATTTTAATTTTTAATGAATTTGGGTGGGCTTTATCCCTTAGAAATACAGTATCAAATCCATGAAAATCTGCTATTTCCTGTGCTCTCAAATTTTTTGGAATTAGTAACCGAACATGACCATTATCACCCGTTTCGCTCCTTCTCCCACTGGCTATTTACATATAGGCAGTGCTCGCACCGCATTGTTTAGTTGGTTATATGCAAGAGCCAATGGCGGTAAGTTTTTATTGCGCGTAGAAGATACAGATCGCGAGCGTTCGACCCAACCTGCCATTGATGCTATATTTTCCAGCATGAAATGGCTTGGTATGGATTGGGATGGTGAAGCAATCATGCAATTCGCCCGTGCTAATCGCCATGCCGAAGTTGCGCATCAGATGGTCGCTGCTGGCAAAGCCTACCCGTGCTATACATCCGCCGAAGAATTAGCTGCATTCCGTGCTGCAAACCAACATGCGAAATATCGCAGCCCATGGCGTGAAGGTGGAACACCTCCCGCTGGCGCAAAACCCGTCATTCGCCTAAAAGCACCACTCACCGGCGAGACAATCGTTGAAGATAAAGTAAAGGGCAGGGTCTCCGTACAGAATGCAGAAATGGATGATATGGTGCTGCTGCGCTCGGATAATACACCTACTTATATGTTAGCCGTCGTGGTTGATGATCATGATATGGGCGTCACCGATGTTATCCGCGGAGACGACCATTTTACCAACACATTCCGCCAATTGCAGATCTATGATGCGATGGGTTGGATCGCACCAAACTTCTGCCATATCCCAATGATTCTAGGTGCCGATGGTGCCAAACTCTCCAAACGCCATGGCGCGTTGGGTGTTGGCGAATATGAGAAAATGGGCTTCCTACCCGAAGCGATTTGTAATTACCTATTGCGCCTAGGCTGGAGCCATGGCGATGATGAAGTCATCTCCCAACAACAAGCCATAGAGTGGTTTAATCTAGACCACCTAAGTGCATCACCCGCACGATTTGATATGGATAAACTCAAAAGCGTGAACGCACATTATATCCGGACGATGGATGAAAAGAAGTTAGCCGCCATGCTAAATTTCCCTGCTGGAATGGAGAACAGGGTGCAATCCATGTTGCCACATTTAAAAGAACGTGCAGATACATTGGTGGAATTGGCGGCCTCTGCTGCATTCTTATTCGCGCAACAAAATCCGGATGAAAAAGCGCTGACGGCGCTTTCGGAAATAGGCAAGGGGCATATCAAAGCATTGCTGCCAAAACTTGAGGCTACGAATTGGGCGGCGGCGGATTTGGAGACATGCATTAAAGCTTATATTACTGAATCTGGTGCAAAATTCCCAGTAGTCGGAATGCCGGTTCGGGCAGCACTGACGGGCACAACGAATGCACCGGCGGTGCATGAAATTATGGTGGCGTTAGGGAAAACAGAAACAATTGCACGGCTGAAGGCTGTGCTTTAGAATAGGGTTATGACCGTATTACCTCTTGTTATATGTCCTGACCCTCGGCTGAAGAATATGTCGAAGGCTGTCGAGAAAGTGGATGATGCCACCCGTGATTTTTTGGATAACATGGTTGAAACCATGCATGCCATGAATGGGATTGGTCTGGCCGCGATTCAAGTAGGCGTGCCTAAGCGCATATTGGTGATGGATTTGGGCAAAGGCTCTAGCCGTTATCCAGATGAGGGGCAGGGGAAATCCTCGCCACTTTATTTGATTAACCCGAAAATTATTGACGCTTCCGAAGAGCTGAGTCCTTACGAAGAAGGCTGTCTTTCATTCCCTGGGCAATATGCCGAAGTGTGGCGGCCGGCGAAGGTGAAGGTGCAATATTTGGATTATTTAGGTAAGGAGCAGGTGCTGAAAGCAGAAGGGTTGCTCGCAACCTGTGTGCAGCATGAGATGGACCATTTAGATGGAATCACGTTTGTTGATCACCTCTCGGCATTGAAGCGCGATATGATTATTCGCAAGGTGAAGAAAAGCCAACGCCTCAAAGACGACGATCTTTAAAGCATTACACCGCGTAGGAACAGGATGCTGATGCTGAAGTAAAGAATCAGCCCAGTGACATCCACCAATGTTGCGATAAAGGGTGCAGATGATGTGGCAGGGTCAAGGCCTAAACGGCGCAACAATAGTGGCAACATAGAACCTGCTAATGTACCCCAAAGCACGATGCCAATAAGTGTGAAGCCGACGGTAAAGCCAAGGCGTAACCAATGTGGTCCATACACATCCGTGAAGGTGGACCAGGCGCCGATGCGCAAGAAGCCGATGCTTCCAAGAATGCCGCCTAATACAGCGCCCGTTGCAAGTTCACGGCGCATCACTTTCCACCAATCGCTAATACGTAACTGGCCCAAGGCCATTGCACGAATAACCAGGGTTGCAGCCTGCGAGCCGGAGTTACCACCGCTCGATATAATAAGTGGAATAAAGAGCGCAAGTATCACTGCTTTTTGCAATTCATGTTCGAAGAAACCCATCGCGCTGGCGGTCAGCATTTCGCCTAAAAATAATACGACCAACCAGCCTGCACGTTTCTGTACCATCTGCCAGAAGGGAACCTGCATATAGGGCTGTTCCATTGCTCCCATACCGCCTAACTTCTGGAAATCCTCCGTGGCCTCTTCACCGAGTACGTCTACGATGTCATCCACCGTAATCACCCCGACGAGCTTTAAACTTTCATCCGCCACAGGTGCCGACACCAACCCATATTTGCGGAACAAGAACGCGACTTCTTCCTGATCCATATAAGGTGCAATCAGCCGCAAATTTTTGCGCATGATATCTTTAATTGGAATATTGCGATGCGTACGCAACAGGCGGCTAACCGCAACACCACCCACTGGGCGGTGCTCTTTATCGGTTACATAAATTTCATGGAAGTCATCAGGCAGTTCGGCGGCAGAACGCATGTAATCAATGGCCTGGCCCACGCTCCAATCATTTGGAACGGCGACCACGATATTGTGCATCAAGCGGCCAGCGGAATGTTCTGGGTAGGAGAGACCTTCTTCAAGATCGGCCCGCACTTCTTTATCAGAAATATTTTCGAGAACTTCTTGCTGATCTTTTTCGTTCAGGTTTTCGATTACATAAACGGCGTCATCAACATCCAGCTCCGAAATAGCCTCGGCGGTTTTTTCCATCCCGAGTTCGGCCATGACTTCATCAACAACGCCCGGCTCGAGATCTGCCAATACTTCTGGGTTAAAGTTTTTATCTAATAAATGAACAATCTGTTTACGTTGCTCAACATTGGCCTGGTTCAACAACTCAGCCATATCCTGCGCATAAAGGCGTTTCAGCAAATTAAGTGCACGTGGTGAATCACCAGCCTCAAGCGCTTCATAAATGAAGTGCACAGCATCAGCGCTCAGGCTCGTGGTGCCTGTTGCATGCTTTTTCTGGCTGCTTTCTTCTTCCATGCCTTAACCTGTAATTATATATTTATAGATTGTCTTCGCGTAATCGAGAGCGAAAAAGTGGTGCGGCCAAGAAGACTCGAACTTCCAAGGGTTGCCCCACTACCACCTCAAAGTAGCGTGTCTACCAATTCCACCATGGCCGCACTTGGGCTCGTATTAATAGTAGTTTTACTTTTTTATCAAGCAAGAATTGGCTACAGCTTAAAGATATGCAGTGGAAAACGACAAAAACGCCGGTGCCTTACCCCAAAGCCATGGCGCAAATGGAAGCACGGGTAGAGGAAATTATTGCTGGAAAGGCTGAGGATCTCACTTGGTTATTGGAGCATCCACCGCTTTATACCAGCGGCACTTCCTCTAAAGCCGAAGACTTAATCAATGAGCAACAATTTCCGGTTTATGAAGCGGGCAGGGGCGGGCAGTTTACTTATCATGGGCCTGGGCAACGTGTTGCGTATGTCATGAAAAAACTAGAGCACCAGGATATCCGTAAACATGTGCAGCAATTAGAGGAATGGATCATTCAAACCCTGCATTTGCTTGATATTAAAGGCGAGCGACGCAAAGACCGCATCGGCATTTGGGTGCAGGATCCGAAGCTGGGTGAAGCGAAAATTGCGGCGATTGGTGTGCGTGTAAAGAAGTGGGTGGCCTATCACGGTATCGCGATTAATGTGAACCCCGATCTCAGTCATTTTAGTGGGATTGTTCCGTGTGGCATTCGTCAGTTTGGGGTTACGTCACTATGGCAGATGGGCAAGCAAATTGAGATGAATGAGTTGGATAAAAAACTAAAGTCAACAGCTCAACATATATTATAACCCCGTATTTCATGTGTTTTAATGTATTGCGTTATCCCAAATATATATTATCTTGGGGGCGGACTTATTTTTAACCAAGAAGGAGCAGAGCATGGCTACAAAGAAAAAAGTAACAAAACCAACCGTCGTAATTCGCCCAGTGAAAGAGAAACTGACAAAGTCAGGTCTTCTCGGTTTGATCGCTGAGAAAAACGGTATCAGCCGCAAACAAGCTGGTGATATCTTCGGTACGTTGGAAGAAGTAATGCTCGGTTCGGTTCATCCAAACGGTTCAGGCGAATTCCAAATTCCTGGCCTGTTGAAAGTTTCCCTGCGCAAAGTTCCTGCTCGTAAAGCTGGTGCACTCATCCGCAACCCAGCAACCGGCGAAATGATGAAAGCTTCCGCGAAACCAGCTTCGGTTCGCGTTAAAATCCGCGCTCTTTCAAAACTGAAAGCAGCTGCAACGAAGTAGTTTTACACTTCGACGAAATAGAAACAGGCCCGAGAAATCGGGCCTGTTTTTTTATATCTATCAATGTTTTTTAAGAAGAAGCGGGTTTATTTTTTTCTTCTTTTTTCGCAGCTGGATGCTGCATATGTTTTGGCAGGAACATCATAGGGTTCATCTGCATCATGGTGTCGAATGTTTTCTCGAAAAACTCTATATTACGGCGGCTGATTTCTTCAAAGCCTGGAATAACGGAGGAAAAAGGTTGTGTGCCTTTTTGCATGAGATCGTTCATCTTGGCCTTGTTCTGGTGGAACATTTCCATCATGCCTTCAAGATAGCCGGGCAGGGTGGTGTTGAGGTTATCATCATAATAACGGATGAGGTTACGTAGGAAATTTGGTTGGAACAGGGGCATGCCTTTTGATTCTTGCTCGAAGATAATTTGCACTAGCACTTGGCGGGTTAGATCTTCGCCGGTTTTGGCATCTTCCACTTTGAACTCTTCACCTTTTTTTACCATCTCGCTCAAATCATCGAGCACTACATAGGTGCTGGTTGAAGTATCATAAAGCCTGCGATTGGCATATTTTTTGATGATGACGATTTCTTGTTTGCCCTTAGCCATATTATTATTCCTTAACCCAGTAAAATGCCGGCGAACACGACGGCGCCAGCCCAACCGTTTGATTTGAATATTGCCATAGCAGCCTGTGGTTGCGCAAGGTTAACCGTCTGTACTTGCCATAATAATTGCGCCGCGAAAATAAAAACTGCTCCTAAATAAGGCAAAGAATGTTCCGCCAGCAGTAGGAAAAAAACTGTCAGCCCATAACATCCAGCCACAATCGGCCGCACATTATTGCCAAACAATCGCGCTGAAGAATGCACTCCAATCCGCTCATCATCAGCCTTATCCTGCACCGCATAAATCGTATCATACCCCACCGTCCAACTAATCGCGGCGAGATACACCCACACCATAGGCCAATCAAAACTATTGGTGACAGCCGTCCATCCCATCAATGCTCCCCAACTAAAGGTAAGGCCGAGAAATAATTGTGGCAGAGGGAAGATACGTTTCATGAGTGGATATAAAGCGACCGGTATCAACGAGCATACACCAAGAATTTGTGTGGTGGTATTGAGCTGTAGGAGGAGTAGAAAACCGGCTACTAATAATAGACCTAAAAATAGGATCGCTTGTTTCGGGCGAATTTGTCCGCTGGCTAGGGGGCGGTTTTTTGTGCGGGTGACTTTGGCGTCGATATCTTTATCCCATAAATCATTTACAATACAGCCAGCACCACGCATCAAGATTGCACCTACGCAAAAAATAGCTAAAAGCGAGAGATCAGGCCATTGATGGTGTGGGGTCGCAAGCGCAATGCTCCACCAGCAGGGCCATAGCAATAACAAAATGCCAGTAGGCTGGTGTAGCCGGATGAGTTTTAAATAAGGAGTGATGCCTTGAAGCCGAATCGAAAAGCGCTGCATATTCGCCTCTATACCACAGAAGCCCTCGCAGCAGGTAACCCGATTTTGTTAACCAAAGATCAGGTGCATTACCTCGCCCAAGTCATGCGCCAAAAAGTGGGCGATCAGTTCACGCTGTTTAATGGTAGGGATGGTGAATGGATTGCGGAGCTCACCTCTGTCCAAAAAAACCATGCGGATATCCATCTGGTAGAGCAAGTGCGCCCCCAAAGAGCCGAGCCAGATATCTGGTTTCTCTTCGCCCCACTCAAACATCAGAAAAATGAACGCATCATCGCCCAAGCAACGGAATTAGGTGTTTCTAAAATCATTCCCGTGCTGATGAAGCACGGAATCGTCGATAAAATTCACCAAGAACGTTGGCAATTATGTGCCGCCGAAGCCGCCGAACAATCGGAGCGTCTAACAGTACCAATTATCGAGGAGTTGACGCCGCTAACATTATTGCTCTCAAAGTGGGATAACACCCGCACACTTATCGTCGCAGACGAATCCGGAGCAGGTAAAACCACAGCCGAGATATTAGGCACCCTAAAAGCTCCAATCGCCATGATTACAGGCCCAGAAGGCGGCTTTGCGCAGGCGGAATTGGCGCTCTTAAGGGGCTTTCCGTTCGTGCGGGGAGTAGGGTTGGGTCCACGTATTTTGAAGGCTGATACAGCAGCAATCACGTTGCTTTCTTTGTTGGCGAATCAATGTGGGGATTGGAACTTACAGCCGGAATTTCGGTCAGCTTAATTCATCTGCGAGTCGAACTCTGGCTCATCGAGGAACGCACTTGGATCACGTCCAGTACTACCGATAGCAGTGCTATGTGATGAATCGACTTTGTCGGACAATAATTTATCCATACCCTGGCTACGGGCGATGGCTTGTGTGTGGCGTAGTTTGAGGTTACCCGGATTATCCGATTCTCGCATCGCCACTTCATTCGTAATGTCACCCTTCATCAGAAGATCAAGCAGTGCTTGGTCGAAGCTTTGCATTCCTTGGTCACGGCTTTTTTCGATGACGTCTTTAATTTCTTTGATTTTGTTTTCTTCAATATAGTGGCGAATCAAGCCCACGTTTTTCATGATCTCGGCGATCAATGTCCGCTGTTTTTTTACGTTTTCGACCAATCGCTGACAGAAGATCGCTCTCACATTTAGCGCAAGCGAACTAATCACCTGACGATGCATTTCTTCAGGGAAGAAGTTAATCACGTGCTCCAACGCTAATACCGAGTTATTGGCGTGGATGGTAGCAAGCACAAGGTGACCCGTCTCTGAGAAGTGCAGCGCATTTTCCATTGTTTGGCGATCACGAATCTCACCGATTACAACGATATCAGGGCTTTGGCGCAATGCGTTTTTGAGTGCGGCGGGGTAGGAAACTGTATCAATTCCCACCTCGCGCTGCATAAACACGCAGCCTTTATTTTCGTGCACATATTCGATTGGATCCTCGATGATCACAATATGCCCCGAACCATGTAAATTCCTATGGTTTAGCATAGAGGCGAGCGATGATGATTTACCGGCTCCGGTTGGCCCCGCCACTAACACCAAACCGCGTTTTTCCATTACTACATCGGTGTAATAAGACGGCAATCCGAGATCGGCAGCTATTGGAATATCTGTTTTAATTCGGCGAATAACGGCACCCGGATATTGCTGCTGGCGATAGAGATTGGTACGGAAACGCTGGCCTTGATCAGAAATCAACGTCAGGTTCAGTTCCATTTCTCTGTCGAAAGTTGCCTTTTGTTCGGGCGTTATAATTTGCTCTAACATGAATTCAAAATTGGAGTGATTAATCTCCTCAAACGGACTCAACGTCACCTTACCATGAATGCGCGCACTGGGTGCCATGCCTGAATTTAAATACAAGTCAGAGGCTTCGGCCTTAACCATATAATCGAGCAGATCCTGGAAAAGGGAGCGCGACATTTAGAAATCCTGACTGTTTTGGATACCCATAGCAGCCACCTGGTTTTTGACTTTTTGTTGTGGTGCTTTTGGTACATTGAGCATTGCCTGCTCTAATTCTCTTGGATCCTGAATATGCAGAACTGTTTTTGCTGCTTCTTCATCAATCACACCGGCTTCAAGCAATTCATAGACGTGATCTTTCATCGTGCGCATGCCAACGTTTTTACCAACCTGCATCAAGGAATAAAGCTGTGGTGTTTTACCTTCACGAATCATGTTTCTTACACCCGAAGTGCCTAACATAATCTCTAAGCCAGCTACTCGTCCGCCACCGCCTTTACGTTTAATCAGCGTCTGCGCAATAATGGCCTCAATAGAGCTCGCCAGCATCGACATCACCATCTGCTTATCATTGCCCGGGAACACGTCGATAATACGGTCGATGGTTTTAGCGGCAGAGTTCGTATGCAAGGTGCCCATCACTAAGTGACCGGTTTCAGCAGCGGTCAGTGCCAGCTGAATCGTTTCCAGATCGCGCATCTCCCCCACCAGAATCACATCTGGATCTTCGCGCAATGCACTTTTTAGAGCCCGGGCAAATGAGTTCGTACTGGTATTTAACTCGCGCTGGTTCACCAAGCAGCGTTTCGATTTATGCATAAACTCCACCGGATCTTCGATGGTCAGAATATGCTTGGACATGTTCTCGTTGATGTAATTCACCATTGAGGCCAGCGTCGTAGACTTACCGCTACCCGTTGGTCCGGTGACCAGAATCAAACCTTTCTGCAAACCGCAGAGGCGGGTGAATACATCAGGCAATTGCAGCTCCGCCATCGTTGGTACTTTGGTCGGAATATGGCGGAAGGCGATCGCCGGGCCGTGCACGGTGTTAAAGGCGTTAGCTCGGAAACGCATATCGTCACCGAACTGTACTGAAAAGTCATGCTCCAGCTCGCGTTCAAATTCGGCCCGTTGGCTTTCCGTCATCACCGCATAGATCATGCTCTTCACTTGATCTGAGGACAATTTATCAACCTTCAGCGGCATCATATCGCCGTGAATACGCAGTACAGGAGGGTGCAGCGCTGAGATATGTAAATCAGAAGCGCTATTTTTACGGGCAAAGGCCAAAAGTTCGGTGATATCCATGAAACCCACTATAGTGCAAATGTATTAACAAATCGTTACCAAGGCGGCTTAGTTTTTGGTTGGCGCTTCCTGAGAGCGGATATGTGAGAGCCGCTCCTGTATTTTCTCAGCTGATTCAGGCAAAGCCTTGCCATTCTGCGCCTGTTCCAGCAATTGCATGTAAAGCCGCCCAGCCTCTCGCGAGCGCCCCAAATGGTCATAAATCACGGCAAGATTATAGCGGTAGGAAAGGTTGGAGGGATCGAGCTGAATCGCCTTAATCAGATAATTCGCCGCATCATCATATTTCTTCTGCTTGTAATAGATCATCCCAATCTGCGCCGGTATCGGTGCAAATTCCGGGTTGGTTTGCATCAGCCGCTTAAACTCCTCAATCGCGTGATCGGGCGCTTCTTCGGCCGCCAATACCAAGAAATTATTCATCGCTGGCCAGTTTTCGGGGTCTAGGCTTAAGAGCTTCGAATACATCGCCCGTGCCTGTGGCAATTGCCCTGTCCGCTGATACACACTCGCTAAACCAAACAACGCATCTTTGTTTTCCGGTTCCGCATAAATAATGCGTTTATAGAGCATTCCTGCGGCTTCTAACTGTCCTGCCTCCATCGCCCGATAAGCATTTTCAATTGCCTCAGGCACGTTCTCATCCGCCAATTTGCTCTTCAAATCAAAGCGCACATCCCCACGTCTGTTCGCGTTTTTATCCTGTTGATCCGCTCCTCCAAATACGCTGCCACCCTGTGCACCATGAGTAATGTCCACGTCCTTTTTCGGTTCGAGATTGCGCTGATCGGTCTTCAGACCATAAGGCTGAATTTTTTCAAGCAAATCCTTGGTTTCTGGCGAAAGCTGGTTCTCGTTTTTGAGTGAATCCAGCAGGTGATTGATGTCCTTCACCAAATCAGGGTTGGTCGTATCTTTGTTATATTCCTGCACCACCTCCTGCCCAAGCGTGATGCCTTGTTGTTGCGTGCCCTGGATCGATTCCTGCCCGTAAGCAAGCCCCGAAATCAGCGAAAATAGAGCAAAACTGAAGGTGTGAAGGCGTTCCATTGATCGAAAAACCGTATTTTACTGGATATAACAATAGTTTAGGTCTAAACTCGCCAAAATACAAGCTATGGCTTCTTATTCTCTATTGCGACCATTATTATTCCAATTAGACGCTGAAAAAGCGCATCACTTAGCCATCTCCGCTCTCCGGTTCGGCCTCTATCCTTGGTGCAATTCCCGCCAGAATTTCCCTAATTTGCACCAAACTATAGCGGGAATAGATTTCGAGAACCCAATCGGCCTAGGCGCTGGTTTTGACAAAAATGCCGAGTGTATTCCCGCCCTCTGGAAGGCCGGTTTCGGCTTCCTTGAAGTGGGCACCGTGACTCCAAAACCGCAAGCCGGAAATCCAAAACCGCGTTTATTTAGGCTCGAGTCAGACCAGGCCATCATCAATCGCCTTGGGTTTAATAATAAGGGCGAAAATGAGTTCAAGCGTAACATAAACAATTGCTTGCAAGCTTCTGAAAATAAAAGGATTTTTGGAATTAACATCGGCAAGAACAAAACGACGGAAGATCCGGTTTCTGATTATCTTCATCTATTACATGAAGTATGTAACCTAAGTGCGTATATCACTATTAACATCTCCTCCCCCAATACCCCCGGGTTGCGGTCTATACAGTCGGCGGAGATGCTGGATGATTTCTTGGGGAAAATCAGTAAGGTCAGTAATCAACTTCAAGTCGAGCATGCGAAACGCACACCTCTGTTCCTGAAGATTGCCCCAGATGTCTCGATGGAGGAATTACGCGATATCTGTACCCTATCTTTAAGCCACGGGCTAGATGGCCTGATAATCACCAATACCACCCTCTCACGGCCCGCTAATTTGAAATCTCGCCATAAATACGAGGCCGGTGGCTTGAGCGGGCGGCCATTATCTGCACTTTCGACCGAAACTCTGCGCCAGGCCTATCGTTTTACCGAAGGCAAAATCCCATTGATTGGGGTAGGGGGCGTTTCGAGTGCTGAAGATGCGTGGGAAAAAATAGCGGCGGGGGCAAGTTTGGTGCAAATCTATTCGGCCCTTATATATCAAGGCCTTGAGATGGTTCCGAAGGTCATTCAGGCGCTGTCGGAGCGGGTAGAGCGTGAGGGTTTTGCAAATATTAGTGAAGTTATTGGCAAATCTAGTTGACTTAAAAGCCAGCGTTATGCATATTCCGCGCCTATTTTAAAACGGAGCCTTTTATGTCACGCGAATGCGAACTCACCGGGAAAAAAGTCCTCTACGGACACAAAGTATCCCACTCGAACATCAAAACCAACCGCCGGTTTGAACCAAACCTGCAGGTCGTTTCGCTCTATAGCGATGCGCTGAAAAAATTTGTATCGCTCCGCGTTGCTACAAGCACGATCCGTTCGGTTGATCATAATGGTGGCCTTGATGGTTTCCTCGTGACCGCAAAAGCGCTCAGCCTGACACCAGAAGCAGTGAAGCTCCGCCGTCAAATCAAAAAGACGCTCGGCGACACCTTCGTGCCAAAGAAAAAAGCAGCTCCAAAAGCGAAAGCAAAAAAAGCAGCTAAAGCTTAAGCTGATTTGCTTTTCTTTTTCTTCTCGAAATAAATCCCCAGATCATTCGCGCTGCCGTTAATGCTGTCGCCTTCGGCAAGTGTGCCATCGAGCAGCATGTTAGCCAGCTTGTTCTGCATCTCTTTTTGGATGATGCGCTTTAGTGGCCGTGCGCCATACACCGCGTCATAACCCTGTTTTGCAAGCCAAGCGATAGCTTTCTCATCCAGCTTCAGATTGATCTGACGTTGCAGAAGTTTGTTGATTAGCCCTTGAATATGGATCTTCACAATATCCGCCATATTCACCTGCTGCAGGCGGTTAAAGAGGATAATCTCATCCAGCCGGTTGATAAATTCTGGGCGGAAGGTATGCCGCACAATCTCCATCACCTGATCGCGTACTTTGGCTGTCGATTGGCCTTCCGGCAGCTCTGTCAGTAATTGCGAGCCGAGGTTGGAGGTGAGGATGATAATCGTATTGCTGAAATCCACCGTACGGCCCTGGCCATCGGTCAAGCGGCCATCATCGAGCACTTGGAGCAGAATGTTAAACACATCCGGATGGGCCTTCTCAACCTCATCAAACAAGATCACTTGATAAGGCCGGCGGCGAACTGCTTCGGTCAATGCTCCGCCTTCCTCATAACCAACGTAACCGGGAGGCGAACCAATCAGCCGCGCAACGGCGTGCTTTTCCATATATTCGCTCATATCGATTCGCAGCAATGCCGATTCATCATCAAACATGAATTCCGCTAACGCCTTTGAAAGCTCAGTTTTGCCCACACCCGTTGGGCCCAAAAAGAGGAAGCTGCCGAGTGGTCGGTTTTCTTCCTGCAAGCCTGCCCGGGCACGACGCAATGCTTCGGAAACAGCGGTTAATGCCTCTTCTTGCCCCACGACACGGCCACGCAAATGCTTCTCCATCTGGAGCAGTTTTTCACGCTCGCCTTCCATCATTTTTTCAACCGCGACGCCTGTCCAGCGGGCGACGATGGCGGCGATATCGTTTTCGGTAACGGCTTCATTCAGCATATCGGATTTAGCGACCTTTTCGCTTTCGACCAGATCCTTTTCTAACTGCGGAATAATGCCATAAGAAAGCTCGCCGGCACGTGTCCAGTTGGCATCGCGTTGGGCTTGCTCCATCTCTTTGCGGGCTTCTTCGAGCTTGGTTTTTAGCTGTTGGGATTTGTTGAGTTTTGCCTTTTCCGCCTGCCATTTTTCGGTCAATCCAGAGGATTCTTTTTCGAGGGTGGTCAGCTCATCCTGCAATTTTACCAGGCGATCTTTGGAGGCTTTGTCAGATTCTTTCTTCATCGCCTCGCGTTCGATTTTGAGCTGGATAATTTTGCGGTCAAGCTCATCAATCGCTTCAGGCTTACTATCAATAATCATCCGCTGACGGCTAGCCGCCTCATCAATTAAATCGATGGCTTTATCAGGCAAAAAGCGATCCGTAATATAGCGGTTGGAAAGCGTGGCGGCTGAGACCAATGCTGAATCCGTAATCCGCACACCATGATGCAACTCATATTTTTCCTTCAATCCGCGCAGAATCGAAATCGTATCTTGCACCGTCGGCTCGCTGACAAATACGGTTTGGAAACGGCGGGCGAGGGCGGCATCTTTTTCGATATATTTGCGGTATTCGTTGAGGGTGGTGGCACCTATGCAATGGAGTTCTCCACGAGCAAGAGCTGGCTTTAAAAGATTCGATGCATCCATCGCGCCTTCGGAGGCGCCAGCACCAACGAGGGTATGGAGTTCATCGACGAACAATACGATTTCACCGGCGGCGGCACCGATTTCGTTGAGCACGGATTTGAGACGTTCTTCAAATTCACCACGGAATTTCGCACCGGCGATGAGGGCGCCGAGATCGAGCGACATGAGGCGTTTGTTGCGGAGGTTTTCAGGGACGTCGCCGGCGATCATGCGTTGGGCAAGGCCTTCGACGATGGCGGTTTTACCGACGCCAGGTTCGCCGATCAGCACCGGGTTATTTTTGGTGCGGCGGGAGAGCACTTGCATCGTGCGGCGGATTTCTTCATCGCGGCCGATGACGGGGTCGAGCTTGCCATCGCGAGCGGCTTGGGTGATGTCGCGGGCGTATTTTTCAAGGGCTTGGTAGCTGCTTTCAGCGTTGGGCGAATCGGCTTTGCGGCCCTTGCGTAAATCTTGGATCGCTTTTTCCAAGGCTTGAGGTGTTATATTCGCATTACGTAATATAGTGGCGGCGGGGTTACCTGTGCTGAGGGCGATTGCTTGCAGCAGGCGTTCGGAGGTGACATAGGTATCGCCCGCTTTATCGGCCAGCTGGCTTGCATTTCCGAATACAACGGAGAGTTTTGGGTCGAGGTAAAACTGGCCGTTGCCTTCGATTTTTGGCAGCTTATCTAATTCTGCGGCGAGGCTGCGGGTGATTTGGCTTTCGCTGCTGCCGCAGGCTTTGATGAGTTTCTCGGCGATTTTTTCCTGGTCTTCGAGCAAGGCCTGTAGCAAATGTTCGGGGGTTAATTGCTGGTTTTTGCGTTTGCGGGCAATTTCCTGCATTTGGCCTAAAATGGCCTGGGCACGTTCGCTAAATTTTTCTAGATTCATAATTGCTCCTTAATAACCTCTAGGTGATATATAGTAACGCTATGATACGAATTCAATGTGGGTTTCTCATTTGGCTCTTGTTGGCGCAGACTGCTGTTGCTGCACCACCACCGCCACAGGCACTTTATATGAAAGTGCTATGGAATGGGTTTCATGTGGGCAGCTTGATTGTTGGCTGGCATAAGCGCAAAGATGGGCTGCTTGAGACCCAAGCTGTTGTCCGCACCTATGGGATTGCGAAACAGGTTAGCCGTTATAAAAGTGATTCAACTTCGTTGACCAAAGATGGGGTGCCGATCGAGTTTCGTACCAATTTTTCGCATAGTAAAAGCAAACGCGAAATTCGGTTAAATTGGGATAAATTTAAAATCACCAAAGAATATAATCAGCCACCTGAAAAGCCTGGTAAGCGCACTCCGGTTTCAGCTAAAATGAAGGAGGGCGCCTATGATCCGCTCTCCGCATTTTTCGCAGCGCGGGCGAAAGTGATGGCGGGGAAGAAGAAATTCGCGATACCGATGTATGATGGCCGTCGCCGTTCGGAGCTGCAATTTGAAGTTGCGGGTAAACAGGCGGATGGAAATATATTGGTCAAGATGCGCGAAATTTTCCTGGCTGGTTATACGCTGCGCGAACAAGAAGAGCGGGCTAAACGCAATATCACCATTAATATATATGTCGATCCAAAAACCTATATTCCAGTGGGCGGCATGGGCCAATCGCCGATAGGAACGGCGGTAGGTAAACTCGCGGCGACGTGTAAAACGATTGAGGAATGCTTAGCGCGAGCAGATGATTAATCGGCTGCTTTGCCTTCGCTAGCGCGGAAATAATGGGTCAATAACCCGCCATCGAATGCGGCGTCTTTCCAGCTTTTAATATCGAATTCATATTCGACCAAAGTGGGCGGCGAGAACTGGTTTTTTAATTCTTTCTGCAATTTCTTCTCGCTTTTACGGGCCATGATTTGCAGGCAGAATTCATGCAAGCCAGGGTTATGCCCGATGAGAAGTACCGAATCATAATCATTGTTCAGTTTACGCAGTTGCTTGATGATTTCCATCGCATCCGCCAGATAAAGCTGGGAGGAAGTTTCGAGCGGGCAATTCAAGGAATGAAACGGTTTTAGGCCTTCGTAGGTTTCGATGCAGCGTTTGGCGGTGGAGCTGAAAACAACATCCGGCTTCGCTTTGATACGCTTCAAATCTTCCGCAATTAACTTACAAAGGCGGATGCCTTTTTCGGTCAAAGGACGCTCATGGTCATCCAATATGCTTTTATTGGTTTGCCCCGCCTTTGAGTGTCTCAAAACATAGAGCGTTTTCATGAAATCCTTAAGAAGCTTCTAGAACCTTTACTTTAGTGTCCTTGGCTTCGGTAGCTAATGGATCACGCAACATATAGCCGCGTCCCCACAGGGTTTCAATATAATTATGACCGCCAGTTGCATCAGACAGCTTTTTACGCAGCTTACAGATGAACACGTCGATGATTTTAAGCTCGGGCTCATCAATGCCACCATAGAGGTGATTGAGGAACATTTCTTTGGTCAGCGCTGTACCTTTGCGTAAGGAAAGCAGCTCAAGAATACCATATTCTTTGCTGGTCAAATGGAGCGGTTTACCGCTGAGTTCAACAGTGCGCTCATCAATATTCACCACCAAAGAACCAGTGCGAATCAGAGATTCCGAATGGCCTTTCGAACGGCGAACAACCGCTTGAATGCGCGCAATCAGCTCACCACGGTTAAATGGCTTCGTCACATAATCATCGGCGCCAATACCAAGGCCACGGATTTTTTGTTCGGAACCGGAAAGACCGGAGAGAATCAGAATAGGGGTTTTAACACGGCCCGCGCGGAAACGGCGCAGAACCTCAAAGCCATCAATATCCGGCAGCATCATATCCAAAATGATGATATCGTAATCATAAAGCTGGCCAATCTCGAGACCCTCTTGCCCGAGCGCTGCGGTATCGCATATAATACCTTCGGTTGCCAGGGCGAGCTCTATCGAGCGTGCTGTGGATGGATCATCTTCAACTAGTAATACCCGCATGTGCCTTACTCCCTGTTAACTAATTAACCTTAACGCCGTTCAATAAGCTTAACCAATCGTTAATTAATATTCCATCCCTAAATAAAAATAAGGTGAAAATCAAGTTAAAAAATGGTTAGTACTAGAAAAAAAGGTTTTAAGTGAAAGACTTAGTAGAAGAGATTGTGGGTCAGGTCGAAAGGTTAACAGCCTTGGAGATCCGCGGAACCATTAGCGCAATCCGGGGGCAACTGATTGAATGTGGTGGTATTTCCAGCATCGCCTCCATCGGCTCCCCCTGTCGCATAATCGGCCGCTCCGGCCGGGAAGTGAAGGCCGAAATCATCGGTATGCAGGACGGAAAAGCCTTCCTCATGCCCTTCCAGGAGATTGATGGATTAGGGGTTGGCTGCACGGTTATCCTCGAATCCAAGGAATCCGCTATCTATCCTCACAAGCGTTGGCTCGGAAGAGTTATTAACGCATTTGCAGAGCCGATCGATGGCAAAGGCCCGCTCTTAAAAGGTGAAGAAGCCTATCGTTTGCGCAACACCCCACCACCGGCTCATCAACGCCAGCGTGTAGGCGAGAAGATCGATTTAGGTGTGCGGGCAATCAATACATTTGCCTCCTGCTGCCGTGGTCAGCGTTTGGGTGTATTCGCCGGTTCCGGTATCGGTAAATCCGTATTGCTCGCCATGATGACCACCTATTCCAACTTGCCGATCAAAGTCATCGGGCTCATCGGTGAACGGGGCAGGGAGGTGCAAGAATTTATCGAAGAATATCTCGGCGAAGAAGGCTTGGCCCAAGCTGTCATTATTGTGGCGACTTCCGACGAATCCGCCCTCATGCGTAAACAAGCTGCTTATCTCACCATGGCCGTCGCCGAATTTTTCCGCGACCAAGATGAAGATGTCCTCTGCCTGATGGATTCCGTCACCCGCCTCGCCATGGCCCAACGCGAAATCGGCCTCTCCGCCGGCGAACCGCCAGCCAGCAAAGGTTACACCCCAACCGTATTCGCCGAACTGCCAAAAATTCTCGAACGAGCCGGCCCAGGCGTCACCGGCCGAGGCTCCATCACCGGCCTCTTCACCGTATTGGTCGAAGGTGATGACCATAACGAACCAATCTCTGATGCCGTCCGCGGAATCATCGACGGCCACATCATGCTTGACCGCACCATCGCCGAACGTGGTCGTTATCCGGCCGTGAATGTCTTGCGCAGCGTGTCGCGAACCATGCCGCAATGTAATACCAAAGAAGAAAATGAATTAGTGGTGAGAGCTAAACGCTTGCTCTCAACCTACAATGATATGGCCGAATTGATTCGCTTGGGTGCGTATCGTGCAGGTTCAAATGCCGAAGTGGATGAAGCGATTTTCTATAATCCATTGCTAGAAAAATTCTTGAGCCAAGCTCCTAAAGAACGCTCCACCTTGGCCGAAGGCTATCAAGGCTTAGCTGAAATCCTCGCCACGAAACCGAAATGAAATCCATCCAAACTCTGATCAAGTTACAGCAACGGCAACTCGATGAAAAACGCCGTGTATTGAAACAGCTGCTTGATCAAGAAGAGATGCTTAAAGCCAAAAAAGAAGCGCTAAAACAATCCATCATAGATGAGCGCAAACGTGCATTAGAAGATGTTCAAACTGCCTATACCTTGGCCGCTTTTATCAAAATGACTGAACATCAGATTGAGGCAATCGGCGAGGAAATAATCCAAACCCAGCAAAAGATAGAAACCATCCGCCAAGAGATTGCCGAAATTTTTAACGTGCTAAAGCGCTATGAAATTTACGACAAAATGAAAGAGGACGAAATCATCTTTGAAGAAAACAAACGTGAACAAAAAGACATGGACGAAATGGGGCTACGCGGATTTATCTACAAAGATCAAACCTGATATTCCGGCACCAAATGCCGCAAGCTTTGAATGAGTGCTTTATGCTCCTGCCGCTCCGCAGCTTTGAGTAATTTTCGTAGATAATTATCCACCTCGACATACGAAACTTTACGAGGCGCTGAAAGCATTACGCCCGGGCAAGAAGTAGGGTCTGGGGCTTCCTCACCATAGAATAATTCTTCGTATAATTTTTCACCCGGGCGCAAGCCGACAAACTGAATCGCGATATCTTTATCGGGCTTCAAACCAGCCAACCGAATCATCTGTCGTGCGAGATCCACAATCTTCACCGGTTCACCCATATCGAGCACATAGATCATGCTTTTTTCTTCTACTTCCATCGCAAGAGTCGCCGCTTGCAACACCAGCTCCACCGCTTCCCGCACCGTCATAAAATAACGCGTCATGTTCGGATCGGTTACTGTGATCGGCCCGCCAGCATTTAGTTGTTTTTGGAAGAGTGGAATAACCGAGCCCGAAGAGCCCAACACATTTCCAAACCGCACTGTAATAAATTTAGTCTCAGAACTATTCGGAAGCTGCCCCAGAGACTGACAATATTTTTCCGCCACGCGTTTGGTAACGCCCATTAAGCTACTTGGATTGACTGCTTTATCAGTTGAAATCAAGACCATCGCTTTGAGATTAAATTCCATCGCAAGGTCAGCGATGTTTTTAGTACCGAACACATTCGTCATCACCGTTTCTTCAACATTCATTTCCGCAAGCGGAACATGTTTTAATGCAGCGGCATGGAACACAATTTGCGGTTTTTCCTCTGCAAAAATTGCCTGCATGCGATTTTTATCTCTCACATCGGCAATCACTGCACGGCGAGAAATACCCGGATTAGTTTGGCTGAGCTCTTGATCGATCTGATAGAGATTATGCTCCGACGATTCGAGCAATGTTATATGCACCGGTTTGCATGCAATAATCTGGCGAACCAATTCGCTACCGATCGTTCCGCCTGCACCAGTAATAATAACACGTGCACCTTGCAGCAGTTGTTTTACTTTAGTGAGATCATGCGCGCGTTGGTGTCTGCCTAGCAGATCTTCAATATCCATTGGGCGCATTTCAAATTTAGATAATCTTGCGTTGTCCGTTTTTTTCAAATCAGTGATCCGTGGCAGTCGCGCAACGGTTAAACCTTCGGCTGTTGCGAGCGCTACTATTTTAATCAGCGTTTCATTGGTGATAGATTCATCAGCGATCAATAATTTTTGTGGTAACTGATCTTTGCGTTTTAGTTTGGATATAATTTTATCGAGGATGTTGAGGTCACAATAGACTCGTACACCGCGAATTTTTCGCCCATCTTGTGTTTTATCATCGGCGACAATTCCGACTACACGATAATCGGCATCCGCTGCATGTTCCATCTGGCGCAGGAAATGTTCGGTCTGATCATTCATGCCGATGAGTAATACTGGAATGCGTTCCAGGCCTTCGCGTTTCCATTCGAGGGAGAGACTACCTTCGCTTAAATAACGGAAGAGAAGGCGAGGGCCAGCGAGCATCGCGACCAGTACAAACCAGTTAATGAGAAATACGGAGCGTGGAAAGCCTTCGAGTCGCAAGACCAAAAACATGAGAAGTAAGAAAGCGAGGATGCTGACTGTCACCGCCTTCATGATTTGGATGAGGTCTTGCAACGAGGTATATCGCCAGATGCCTTTGTAGAGTTTCATGCTGGCGAATACGATGGCGCTGATGACCGTGAAGCTGATGACGCCTTCGACCCAATAATGGGTAATGGTTTCGATTTCGTCGCCCATGCGCAGATAGAGCGAGAAGAAAAAGCTGAGGCCCGCCATGAATATATCATGGATGGCGGGGAGGTAGGCTCGGCGATAGATCAAATTCTTTTTCATGCAGGCTTACGGAAATGCCACAGGCAGATCATAACCGCAAGCATTGCGACAAAAATCGCAAGCCCCGGATGCGAGAAACTTTCAAAAGCACAGATAATTAGAAACACGTTTAAGCCTGCGACCGTAAGCATCACCCGCTTATGGGAAAAGCCTTTTTGAATGGCTTGTTGATAATAATGCTGGGAGTGCGCTTGCCATATTTTTTCGCGCCGCCATATGCGTTTGCAAAGTGTGATGGTTGCATCCATCGTGAAATAAAGTGGCAAGATGAAAGCCGGGATCATCGAAAAATTAATGGCGAATAAAAGTAATAGGAAGCCGAGCAAGAAGCCGATCGGGATGCTTCCGACATCGCCCGAAAAAACTTTTGCCGGTGGCCAATTGAAGCATAAAAAAGCGAATGTTGCGGCAGCGAGTGAGAGTGGCAATAGGCTGTGCGAAAGAAGGGCGAGGCCGATGGAGATAGCGATGGTTTCGACAGCCATGATGCCATCGGAGCCATCCATGAAATTATACAAATTGGTGAACCATAATAGGGCGATGAGGAAGAAAGGGAGTAACCACCACGGAACGAGGGGCAACAGCAATAAAAGACAATAACAGGCGGCGAGTGTTTGGGCGCCCAAGCGAACAGAGGCGCGCACATCTACTTTATCATTCCACCAGGAAAGGGCACCTAAAGCGAAGCAAGTAATGTATAATGAAATAACAATGTTGGAATGCACCTCTTGCATAAAAGGCAGGCTCAGCCCGACGCCCAAAAGGATGCCGATGCCGCCGCCCAGTGGAACGGGAATTTTGTGGGCACTACGGCGATTAACTTGGGCGAGGATGATGAGTGGTTTGATGAGGTTATGCGCCAAGGCATGGTTTATGCACCATGAGACGCCGAACGCAGTAAGCAGTGAGAGAGGCAGCATTTCCATTCTCCGCTTCTTTTAATGAAAATTTTGCACCCACGCAAGTTATTGCAGGAACGGCGCCAGCAAGTGCTTCACTTGAAATCTGCTACCAGCGACGGATAAATGATCGTCATCGGAATAAAGCAAACTGCCATCCTCAAAAACGATGCATTTGTTTTCGGGACAAAATGCCTTGGTGCTATTTATAATCGTGACATGTTGCAGTTGGGTTAGGGCATTGAGATAGTCTTTTTGTCTGGCCATAACTTGTGCTTTTTCGGGGCGGCAATCTCTAGCGTTCAGCCTAAAGGGGCGGGTTATGCAAGAGGGGGCTGTATAACTGAGCTCGGGATTTTCGGTGACGTAAAACACCTTTTTCCCGGCCTGAGTTAAGCTGTTGATCGTGCGTTGAATGCCAAGGTCAATATCGGCTTGCGAAAGAATGTGGTGCTCTGTTGGATCGATTGTTGGGAGCGGTTCAACTCCGGTGACATAGATGGGCCCACGGGTGAAGAAGAATATTTTTTGGATATCTTTATGAGCGAGCACGACATGAATCAATTCTTCCATACGAAGCTTGCATGCTTCTTTCTCTGCATCATTTTTCCTGGTGGGTGCGCCTAGATAGGGTGGGCAGCCGCTATTAGCGAGTAAGACTGTATTTTTGCCCTTTGCTTTCACATATTCGGCGATGCCCGGATAGGCAGCATAGGCATGGCTATCACCAATCACGGCTATGGTTTCAGTGGAGTTCGCATCGGTGAAGCGGCATAATGGAAATAAGGGCGTTTTATTGTTAATGTACTTAAAGCATGCCTCATCGGTATAAGGCGTTCGCACCAACTCATTTTTATTATTTTTAAAATCTTTGATGGAGGCTCTGGAGCCATATCCATCGTGACTAAAAATTAGATAACCGGTGCCGCCAACCAAGCCCATCAACACCACTAATGCCATCACCTTCTTTGTGCGCCGAATCGGCTTTTCTAAAAAGCGATAGGTTAGCCAGGCAAGCGCAATGGAGAGCAAAACGGCAGCTAAACGAATAGCCTTATGCGGCATTTCGCTTTCGATAATTCTGGCGAAGGAGAGCAATGGCCAATGCCACAAATATAAGGGAAAGCTTATTAAGCCGAACCACACTGCAAGTCGGTTGGATAAAAGCTCGCGATTGATCCAGCTGTTGGGTCCGGCGGAGATGAGCAACATCGCACCCAAAACCGGAATGGTGGCCCATAGACCGGGGAAGCCAGAATCTTTATTAATACATAAAAATCCGTACGCTAGTAGCAATAAGCCGGCGATGGAAAATAGGTTGGGGGAGGGTTTGAATTCTTTTTTATAGAGGCTTACCCATGCCAATAAACTGCCAGCTAATAATTCCCAAAAACGGGTGAGTGGCGAATAAAAGGTGGCGATAGCATCTTGTTTTATGCCTTTTAGGTTCAAGTAAAAAGAGACGACGCCAATGATTAGTATGAGATGAAATTTTCGTTTCCTGGCGAGCCAGAGTAAGGGTGGCCAGATGATGTAGAATTGCTCCTCGATACCTAGGCTCCAGAGATGGAGCAGCGGTTTTGTTTCGGCGGAGTTGTCGAAATATCCGGCCTCACCCCAGAGCACGAAGTTTGAAATAAACCCGGCACCGGCGGCGATGTGTTTTCCGAGTTGTTTATATTCATCGGCGAATAATGCGAACCAACCGAAGGCAAGGCAGGCGGCTAGAACAAGCAGCAGCGCCGGGAAAATACGGCGGATGCGGCGTGTATAAAATTCGGTGAAGCTAAAAGTGCCTTTATCTACATTCTCAAAGATGATGGTAGAGATAAGGAAGCCGGAGATAACAAAGAAGATATCAACCCCGATAAACCCACCCTTTACCCAACCTGGAAAAGCATGGAAGGCGACGACAGATAAAACCGCAATCGCTCTTAAACCGTCTATATCAGGGCGGTATTTAGGATGTAACAAGCTACTCCCATTCAATGGTAGAAGGTGGTTTGCTGGTGACGTCGTATAAAATTCGGTTCACACCACGCACTTCGTTGGTGATGCGGTTGGAGACTTTGGCTAGGAAATCATAATCGAAATGGAAGAAATCAGCGGTCATGCCATCGGTGGAAGTAACCGCACGTAATGACACAACATAATCATAGGTTCTGCCATCGCCCATCACGCCGACAGAGCGCACGGGGAGCAATACGGCGAAGGCTTGCCAGATTTTGGAATAGAGGCCCGCTTTGCGGATTTCTTCAATATAGATGGCGTCGACATTTTGCAGGATGGTGACTTTTTCGGGCGTGATATCGCCAGGAATGCGAATGCCGAGGCCAGGGCCAGGGAAGGGGTGACGGCCAACCATGTTTTCTGGCATGCCGAGGAGTTTGCCAAGGATGCGGACTTCATCTTTGAACAATAAGCGGACGGGTTCGACCAACTTCATATTCATGCGTTCGGGCAGGCCACCTACGTTGTGGTGCGATTTGATGACGGCGCTTGGGCCACCGAAGGCTGAAACGGATTCTACGACATCGGGATAGAGGGTACCTTGTGCGAGGAACTCTGCGTCGCCGATTCTTTTAGCTTCTTCCTCGAAAATATCGATGAAGGTTTTGCCGATGATTTTGCGTTTGGTTTCGGGGTCGCTGACATCTTTGAGCCGCTCATAATACATGGGGCCTGCGCTCACAGTGTGTAGTGGCACATGGAAATCATCTCTGAACATGGCCTGCACTTGGGCGGCTTCGTCTTTGCGCAATAGGCCCGTATCAACGAAGATGTTGGTCACTTGGTCGCCGAGCGCCTTATATAATAATGCAGCCACGACGGAGGAATCTACCCCACCACTTACAGCACAGATCACACGTTTGTTGCCGACGGTTTTGCGCACTTCAGCTATAGCGTTTTCGAGGAATGAATCCATGGTCCAGGTTGCTTTGATGCCGGCGATATCGACCAGGAAGTTGCGTAGCATCGCGAGGCCATCCGGCGTATGGGCTACTTCGGGGTGAAATTGCACGCCGTAAAATTTCTTCGCTTCGTTGGCTATGGCGGCATAGGGGGTTGTATCGGTGGAGGCTAAGGTCACGAAACCGTCTGGCAGTTTTGTCGCTTTGTCGCCATGGCTCATCCAGACTTGTTTTTGCCCGGTGAGGCCTTTGAAGAATGGGGATGATGTTTTGATGTCGATGAAGGCGCGGCCGAATTCGCGCTCGCCAGAGACTTGGACTAAGCCGCCCAGCAATTGGCACATAAGTTGTTTGCCATAGCAGATGCCGAGGATCGGGATACCGAGATCAAAAATTTCTTTCGAGATCGTGGGCGAATCACCTTCGGTGACGGAGGCGGGGCCGCCGGAGAGGATGATGGCGGTGGCGCCGAAGGCTTTGATTTCGGCCATCGGGATGTGATAGGGGCGGATTTCGGAGAAGATGTTGAGCTCGCGGATGCGGCGGGCGATCAGTTGGGTGAGCTGCGACCCGAAATCGAGAATTAATACTTTATTGCTCATCTAGTTTCCTGTTCTATCCAATTGAGATAGGGGGCATAACCTAATTCAATGGGAAGTGCAATAATGCAAGGGCATTTATAAGGATGCAAGGACTGAATACGGGCCTCTAACCGCTCAAAACATTCCCGGCGGGTTTTGGCGATAAACACTACCTCCGTGGCGGAATCGACCTTGCCCTCCCACCAATAAAAAGACTGTATTCCCGGCAGAATATTGGCGCAGGCCGCCAGTCGCTCGCTAACCACGGTCTGGGCCGTTTGCTGCGCAGAGGCCGCATCCGGGAAGGTTACATAAACAAATATCGTGTCGGTCACTTTAAACTCTCCGTCATTTCGAACCGCAGGTGAAAAATCTGAAGCACATGTCCACAGATTTCTCACCTGCGGTTCGAAATGACGGGTTATAGAGGGGTCACTTTAGCTTCAGGCTTCTCTCTATCTGCTCATTAGATACAGGTTTTTGGACAATAACGCCATACCATCCAAGCCCATCATATTCCTGATAGCCAATCGTCTTTGCAAATGCGACCACATTGCCGTTGGGGTCGATATAGGAACCCTTAGTATTTCCGCTGGTTTTTAAGTCAAATGGCTGCAGCAACCCATCATTATCAGAAGCCGCAATCACCCGGAAATTATTATCCAAAAGCATCACCCGAGTGCGGCTTTTTTCCTCCGGCGAGAGGGTAGGTTCATCCTGCACAATCGCTCGAGATTGATCACCCCAATCGAAATAGACCCCTAATACGCCCAGCACCTCACCATTAAGCTCACCACCCCGACGCACCGAAGCCCCATAGACCGCCACGGGTTTATTATTATGCATGTCACAATTATAGATATCGTCGACCGAATACAGATCTCCACTCGCATGGTTCGCCGCCTGCCGAAACCACTTCGTGTTGCCGACATTCGATCCCATCGGTGCCGAAAACATATCCGGCCGGGAAGTTGCGATGATTTTGCCCATCCGATCGGTCAGCAGTAAGTTAAGGTAAACCGTATAAAACCGATTAATCACCCCCAGCCGAGCCGTCGCATGGGCCGCCGCAGCCTCACTCGGATTTTCGAGGCATTTATAAAATGCCTCATCCGTCGCCCACCAACGGCAATCCGCCGTGCGTTCATAAAGATTGCGTACAATCAGCTGCACCAGAATTTGGTATAACTCAACGAGACGTATGCCTTCGATGCTGTTCACCAACTCATCGGTAATAGTAAGAACTTGCTGGATGCGAGATAAAACGGCATGGCGGAAGCTGGTCGAATTATCGGCGGCTTGTCTCGCCAAATTTTTGACCTCCGAGGCGACAATCGCGAAGCTTTTCCCGGCCTCTCCCGCACGTGCCGCTTCGATAGTAGCGTTGAGCGCTAGCAGGTTGGTTTGGCCAGCGATTTTCTCGTTGGTGCGGGCGAAGCGTTGCACTTCTTCCTCCACATTTTTCATCAACACTAAAATACTGCGTGGCATAGTAACTCCAGCTATGTTTGTCGGGATAAGAGCAAAATGGTTAAGTCATCAGCGATCAACTCATTGCAATGCGCCTTAAATTTTTCGAGGATGGTCTTGAACGGGTTTTTAGTGATGAGTGCGTTTTCCATCATCTTCGACGTAAACACATCGCCCTTTTTATTCGGTGTTTCAATCAGAGCATCGCTATATAAGAATAATGCATCTTCCGCCTTAAACGGCACCACTCGAGTTTTATAAACTGTCTTATCATGTGCCTCGAGTGGCAACCCACTACCATCGAGCCATTCGATACTCTTGCCACGAATCACAATTGGGTGCGTAGAGCCAGCCGCCGCATAGCTTATGAGACTTGAGAACAGCGCTCGATGCATTCGGCGGAAAACTATGCGACGCAAACCGCATAATAATTGTCCGCCCACCATCAGTTATATCAACCGTATCGCAGCACTCCCGAATAATTGCCATGCCACGCCCATGCAGGGCACTTTCACCCGGCGGTACTATGGCGTGCTCTGAGAAGCCGCTACCTTGATCGGTGACAGAGATAATAATTTCATCCGGCGTAAATTCTAATTGAAGCGTAATGGTTTTTGGCTCTTTCTTATGCAAGAGCATGTTACTAATCGCTGCGAAGTGGTCGAACATTTTATACGCATTATTATAATCACTATGCGCACCCAGATTGCCATGAATGAGTGCATTCAATAATGCCTCATGCAATGCCGTGATGATATTTTCTTCCTGACCCTTGGTTAAGGTGCGGCGTGTTTTGATGAATAGGAACAGACACTGCAATAGGCATCACCCCCGCCAGCGGTAATAATCCAAAAACCAGTAATAATAACGTGAGCTTGGTACGGATTTGCAGGCGGGAGATGATCGACGGCATAGAGGCTCCTTTGGTTAGTTTTGCAGGATCTTTCGATCGCCTTGGGGTTGAATAGCGCGGGCGTTATTACCCAACACTTTTTTAAACGCAGCGAGTTGGTCTTTGCCCAATTCGACATAGGATTTCAGCACATACCACTGCACATCTTCAGTGCATGGCGGTGTGGTGAGTGAGCCGGTATAGGTGTAATAACCAAGGTCTGCCGGCAGCAATGTTTGCGGGCTAAAGAACACATCGCTGATGATGGTTGGCTCGGTCGTATCGGTTTGTGGGATTTTGGAAACGAGGGTGTTGAGCGCGAAATTGCTGAAGCCCTTTTTCATCATCAGGCTGACGACAGCGATTTTGCCATCGGCATCTTTATGTTCCATCTGCACTTCAAGATCAAATTTCTGTCCGCGAAGGCTATGCTCTGACGGGCTATGAAACGTGATGCGGCTTAAATGATATTTCTTATCGCCGATAGTGAGCTCACTACCTTCAGGGTAATGAATCGCAAATAGCCCTGCTTTGCGTTCAACAGTAAGTTCCACATCTTTATAATCAGCTACCAAAGCGGGCAGGGTGGCTTTGCTTGCTTTGCCAAGGGAGACGGGCGATTGTTGTTTGCCTTGCTCACACAATGTCGTATCCGGCTTTTCGTCTTCGGCGAAAAGTGGGGTAGCAGTTGCAAGAATGGTGGAGAGTAAAATAGCTTGTGTCATGTTCATGATGCTTCCTTTAGATCTGGAATGGTGGTTTTGATTGTTTCAGATTCGAACAACTTTCCATATCCAGAAGGATGACCATGCGTTGGTCAACGGAAATCAACCCGCTGACGTATTTTTCATCGATTGAGGTGCTTCCTTGCATCGCCGGAGCCGCTTTTACCTCTTCGGGCGTGACCGTTAAAATATCAGAAACCGCATCGACCAAGATGCCAATACTGCGTGTTTCGAGCGCAATAATGATAATCACATGCTTGCTTTCGGCCTGCGTTAGGCCCAGCCCAAAACGGCAGCGTAAATCAAAAATTGGCAGAATCACGCCGCGCAGGTTCATCACACCACGCAAAAACTCTGGCGAATTAGGCAGGCGAGTGACATCCGTCCAGCCTTTAATCTCGCGCACCATCATAATATCGACCCCAAACACTTCTTCACCAACGGTGAAGCTGAGATATTGGCTGTTATCGGAATTATTCTGGTTGGTTTCGGTCATGATCTTCTCCTTAAAGCTGCCATAGGGGTTGCGAGTTGCTGGAATTTGCCGACATCTAAAATCAAGGACACTTTGCCATCGCCCAATATCGTCGCCCCGGAAATACCCTCGACTGGGTCCGAATTCGTCTCGAGCGTTTTAATCACCACTTGCTGCTGGCCAATCAGCTCATCCACGACTAGCCCAATTTTGTGCCGCCCACTTTCGACCAGCACTACGAGTGCCTCCGTCGCATTCAGCACACCACCATGCGCCCCAAACAAATTCGCCAAATACATAACGGGAATAAATTCGCCACGTACATTGATGACATCATTCCCACCCGCGATTTTCTTCACTTCCTGCGCCTTAGGCCGCATCGTTTCGATGATATTGCCAATCGGGATGATATAATTTTCGCTGCCCACCCGAACGATCATTCCATCCAAAATCGCGAGCGTAAGCGGAATCGAGACAATAAATCGGCAGCCTTTTCCAGGCGTATTGAGAATCTGCAATGCGCCGCCCAAGCCCTCGATATTTCGTCGCACCACATCCATCCCCACACCACAGCCAGAGATGTTGGAAACTTTATCCGCTGTTGAGAAGCCTGGCAGGAACACGAGGTTATCAATCTCCTCATCCCGCAATTGTGCATCTTTCGGAACCAGCCCTTTTTCCTTGGCTTTCTCGAACACTTTGGTGCGATTAATGCCCGCACCATCATCCGAAATCTCAATAATAATCCGCCCACCACGGCTATCGGCGGAGAGATTAATCGTGCCCTGCGCCGGCTTGCCATTAGCAGTGCGAACTTGCGGTGTTTCAACGCCATGATCGGCCGAGTTGCGGATCATGTGGGTTAACGGGTCACTCAACAATTCGATGACCGTTTTATCAACTTCGGTATTCTCACCAATCGTATTTAACTTAATATCCTTGCCCAATTGCACAGCGATATCCCGCACAATCCGTGGCATGCGCGAGAACACCGATTTGAGCGGCTGCATCCGCACACTCATCACGGCCTCTTGCAATTCGCGTGTATGTTGCAGCAAATCTTCGATGCCCTGAATTAGCTCCTGGTTCTTATCAATCTGCAAATGGCGTGATTGGGCGGCGAGCATCGCCTGGATAATCACAATCTCACCAACCATGTTGACGAGCTTATCGACTTTATCAATATCCACCCGGATCGAGGTCGTAACATTGCCAACTGAAGAAGCTGCTACTTCCGTTTTTTTCGTCTCTGCCTTAACTTCGGCAATAGGCGCTTCTTCAATTTCCGCATCGACACCCGCTTCAATGGTAATTTCCAGCTTACATTCGCCATCTACAAACTCGAATACTTCCTTCACGCCCTCAAGCGAAGAGGTGCTTTCAAGCTCAATCAGATAGCTAAATAGGCCTGGTCAGGCTCAATCTCATGTAGAGCAGGAACAGTCGAAATATCGGTCTTTACCTTAACCTTCCCAAGTTTCTTCAGCTCCCGAATAATAAAAATGGGCTCATTGCCGCTCAATAACATGGAGCGCTCTGGCACAAAGGAGATGTGGTAAAATTTCACCACCTCATCATTTTTCTTTGCAGCAGCTCTGCCTTTCGGAACCGCAATCGTCTGCCCACCTGCAACCGCGAGTGCGTTTAATTCCGCCGCCAAATCTTTCCCCATCTCGGCTGGCACAGGCTTGCCTTCCCGTGCCAGCCGAATCATCTGGCTGGTAACATCAACCGAGCGCAGCAGCGCATCAATGGCACCTTGTGTGGCGGGCACTTTTCCATCCCGCATCACATCCAGCAACGCCTCGGCTATATGAGTAAAACTAACAATCTCATCCAACCCAAACGCGCCGCCGCCGCCCTTAATCGAGTGGATGCAACGGAAAATCGCATTGAGCACCTCTAAATCTGCGCCCGCATCCACATCAATGCCAAGCAGCATCTCTTCCATCTTCGAAAGTAGCTCAAAGCATTCGTTAAAATACGTATCCTTAAACTGATCAAACCCAGCCATTATGGGCACACCTTCTGCACAACTTGCACCAACTTCTCTGGGTTAAACGGTTTTACAATCCAGCCCGTCGCCCCAACAGATTTCCCCTCCTGCTTCTTGGTGTCATCCGCCTCGGTGGTCAGCATCAAAATCGGTGTGGATTTATAATTCGCATCCGCCCGCAATGCGCGAATCAGCTCAATGCCGTTCATATTCGGCATATTGAGATCGGTAATAATCACATCGACCTTGCTGCCGTTTAAAACTGTCAGCGCATGCTTGCCATCTTCGGCCTCAATCACCTCAAACCCGGCGCCCTTCAGCGTAAACGTCACCATGTCTCGCATGGTTTTGGAATCATCCACGGTCAATGCGCGCTTACTCATGTTTCTTTACCCCATTTTTGAATCAACTCCAGTAGACCAAAATCAGCCAGCGCCTCCTCCATTTCTTGAGAGGGATTATCAACTAATAGTTGTCAATCGTTTTTGGTTATGTGGTTCATAAAAGAAACTATAAGTTGTACGGCTGGTGACGTTATCTTCTTAACCGCACTTGCATCAAGGTGAAAAGAATTGCGATTTTCGCTATTTAATATCAGTTTTTTATGCATTGTTTGTACCATAGAGATGTCAAGCACCTGTGGTAACGCTATTTTTACATCTCCTATAATTTTCTCAACCATAATGCGCGCGCCAGAAAGGATAAAATAATTAACCAACTCAACTATAGATAGCATTCATAACTTCAAATAAGTTCCATTGCAAGAAGAAATTTTGGGGCCAAGCATTTCTTCGTTTTCTTCAGGGGCTTGTTGCTTTTTGGCCGAATAAAACGTAACTGTTACCTATGCAGCTGCGCTTTTTTTTATTTTTGTCGTTGATTGTTCTGTCCTCAGACATGCTAGGGCAGGAGTCTCTCGGCTCACGTGATCGCTGCATTGCCCCGATAGTGGAACTCAAAGCCGATGAAGCAAAATACCCTGGCGCGAAATTGATCAAAAATACCAGCAATCTCCGTCGCAAAACCGGAATCGCACTCACTGCCACTGGTGACCGCATCTCCTTCACCGGCAAAATCGTAGACTCCAGCTGTGTCCCCATTCCAGGTGCCCTTATCGAAATTTGGCAAGCTGATATGACCGGCGCATATACATTCCCCGTCAGCGGCAAAAAAATCTCGACCGATCCGAACTTCGGCGGCACAGGGCGTTTCTATACCGATAACGAAGGCAATTTCTCGTTCCTCACCATTTTTCCAGGAACATACGCCGATCGTGCGCCACATATTAATTACCGAATCACACACCCTGATTTTCAAGAAAGCATCGGCGCCGTCTTTTTCGAATATCACCCCTCAAACGCGAAAGATCCCGTGCTCGCCCAATATAAAGCACAAGAACAGGCGCCACTCATCGCCCAAAAAATGACTCCCGGCAGCGAAGAGCGCCTCACAGACCGCAATTACGGCGTAAAAATTGTCCTCAAAGGCAAAAGCACCTTCAGGCGTTATTAAGTGTTCAAGCCCATCCAACCGGCCAGCATCGAGTGGCAAGGCGACACCCCATTCTCCCCACAATTCGGCGACATTTATTTCTCCCGCGAAGGTAGCCTAGCTGAAACCCAACATATTTTCCTCCAAGGTAATAACCTTCCAAACCGCTGGAAAAACCGCCCACGCTTCACCATCCTAGAAACCGGCTTCGGCACCGCCTCCAACTTCCTCAGCACCGCCCAAACCTGGCAAGAAACCAGCCAGAAAGGACAATGGCTCTATTACATATCCATCGAAAAACACCCCATCCAAAACCTAGAACCACTCCACGCCCACTTACCTGAATCACTAAAACCATTAGCCAAAAAACTAAGACAAGCATTGCCCCCAGCGATCCCCGGTTTCCACTGGCATGTGTTCGAAGAAGAGCGAATTACGCTGCTGCTCATCCAAGCAGATATAGCTACCGCATTGCCGGAACTAGAGGCGAAAATAGACGCCTGGTTCCTGGATGGTTTTGCGCCAGCCAAGAATCCCGAAATGTGGGGTGATGCACTCTATCAAGGTATGAAAAATCTCTCAGCCGAAGGCGCAACTTTCGCTACATACACCGCCGCAAGCAGTGTACGTGCAGGCGTTGAGAGCGCCGGATTTCAGTGGAAAAAACAATCAGGCTTTGCGCATAAAAAGCATATGCTCTGTGGGCAGCGACCGGGCACTTATCATGCAGAAAAAAAGCATAAGCGAGCACTTATAATCGGCGGCGGATTGGCGGGGTGCTTCGCCGCAAATGCATTAGCTCGCCAAGGCGTTCACGTAACCCTCATCGAGCGCCATAAAAAGCTGGCCCAAGAGGCATCAGGCAATAATGCGGCGGTTATGAAGCCTTATTTGGCCAAAATGTGGGCAGAGCAAACATTGCTCTATAATCAGGCATTTTACTATGCCCGCAACCAAGCCATCAAAAACAACCTATTTCACCTCACCGGTGCCCTGCAATTAGAAAAAGAATCTCGCCATCAAGCACTAGGTTTGCCCAAAAATATGGCGGAAATGGTTGGTATTTCCGAGGCATCCTCTATCGCAGGTGTCGCTGTGAAGCAACCCGGTGTATATCTGCCTGATGGCGGCTGGATTGAGCCACAATTATACTGTGAAGCGGCTATTTCCTCTCCCAACATCACGACTGTTTTTGAGACAGAAGCGCTCACATTGTCGCGTTCTGGCGATGTCTGGAAAGTGAACAATAAATATGAGGCGCCCATCGTCGTTATCGCCAATGCGATGGACGCTCTTTCGTTCCGCCAGCTCTCTCATTTGCCGCTCATTGCAATGCGTGGGCAAATAACTTTTTTCCCAAAAACGCAGCCGCTGAAAACTATCGTCAGTTATGGTGGATATGCATTGTCGCACGGTGATGTTCTAACTCTCGGCGCCACTTATGGCAAAAACGATATGGAGCCAGAAGTGCGGGACATAGATAATGAAAAAAACATATCTTTATATAATGAAGCATTTGTAGATCCCATTCTCGCTAAGCCCATCGGCGCTAGAGTTGCTTGGCGTGTGGTAACACCGTCTAAGCGCCCGCTGGTTGGCAGGGTAGAGGAGGGGCTTTATGTCTCACTTGGATTGGGCTCTCGAGGGACGATGCTGGGGCCTTATTTGGCAGAGCAGATTGCGGCAGAAATTTGTGGCACGCCGCAACCTTTACAAAAATCAGTAAAAATGGTTTTATCTAAATATTAGGAGTTTAACTTTTGCGCGATCTTGACCACATCACCGATCACAAACAGCACGGGCGGTTTAAACTCGAGTTCGGTAATGCGCTTCGGCAATGTTTCAATATTGGCAAAGCAGTAACGCTGCTTCTCGGTTGTGCCGTCTTGAATGGCTGCTGCAGCTGTCTCTGGAAGTAAGCCGGCCTTAATTAGCTGAGCGGAAATTTCCGGCAAGCTCGTAAGCCCCATGTAAATCACCAAAGTCACATCTGGGTTTGCTAGTTCTTTCCAAGGCAAATTTAATGGCTGATCTTTCTTTTTGTGGCCAGAAATAAAACTAACACTACTGCCCAAATCGCGATGGGTTAAGGGGATCCCCAAAGCTGCCGAAATGCCGCCAGCCGATGTAATACCGGGCACGACCTCAAACGGAATATCGTGATCAAACAAATATTCAATCTCTTCACCACCACGTCCGAAAATCATTGGGTCACCACCTTTGAGGCGGGTTACTTTTTTGCCTCGTTTGGCGTGTTTCAATAATGCGGCATTGATTTCGTCTTGCGAGAGTTCGTGGAAGCCTGCTTCTTTCCCGGCATAAATTTTTTCGACCGTTGCGGGCAACAATTGCAAAATCGCGGGCGAGATCAGGCGGTCATAGACGACCACCTCGGTTTCCTTCGTCAAAATCCGATGTGCTTTTAGCGTGAGAAGTTCCGGATCGCCCGGTCCACCGCCAACAATATTCACAGGAAAAATCATATTATAAACGGATATCGCGATGCTGGAGACTAATTTTGAACGATTTGCTTTTTAGGAATTTCGCTAGCTCTTCGACAACCGCTACGGAGCGATGTTTACCGCCCGTGCAACCAATCGCGATAGTGAGATAGCTTTTGCCTTCATCCACATATCTCGGCAGCAATTGCAGCAACATATCCTGCAAATTGTTCGCAAACCCATTATACGATTTATCTGACTTTACATACTCGACCACTTCCGGCTGTTGACCAGTGCTATCGCGCAAGTTTTGATCGTAATGTGGGTTCTTTAAAAAGCGTACATCAAATACCAAATCGGCATCGCGCGGAAGACCATAACGATACGAAAATGAGGTGAGGTGGATAACGAATCCATGCTCTTCTTTCGTGCCATAATGTTGCTTCATCCAGCGACGTAAATCAGGAATGCTGAACTCGGAACTATCCATAACCAAATCTGCATGTTTCTTCAGATTTGCAAGGATTTCTCTCTCTTGCAGAATGCCGTCGCGCACTTGGCGATCTTGCGCGAGTGGGTGTTTGCGGCGTGTTTCGCTGAAGCGACGGCGCAGTACTTCGTCTTCCGCATCCAGGAATAAAACTTGTGCGCTTGGGTCTTTTTTCTTCAATGCCGGGATCACGGTTTTGATGAAAAAATCCGTATCAAAATTGCGGCTGCGAACATCCACCCCAAGCACCATAGGGCCATGCGTATCTTTATCTTGAAGCAACAAAGGTAGGAAACGAAGCGGCAGGTTATCCACCGCCTCGTAACCCATATCTTCAAGTGTTTTCAATGCAGTGGATTTACCTGCACCGGACATTCCGGTGACGATAATGGTTTGCGGTTTTTGCTTGGTCAAAATTAGCTCGCCTTCACGCCAGAACTGACCCAGGAAATATTGCCATCTTTGCGATGATACACCACATCCAAATTGCCCGTTTGCTTGTTCACAAAAACGAGGGTTGGCAGATCCGCCAAATCCATCCGCATCACAGCTTCGCTTGCGGTGAGGCGATCAATCGATTGTGGTTTCTCGGCGATGATCAACGGTGCATCTTCTTCACCCAACTCTTCTTCTGGTAACGGAGTCATCACAAATTTTTTGCCGCCTAGTTGCTTTAATTCTTTCTCTGAAAGGTCGGTCACTTTCTTGGTCGCACGCGAGCGGATTTTGCGTTTATAGCGACGCAGTTGTTTTTCAATGCGCTCAGCGGCACCATCAAATGCAACATAGATATCGGTGTTTTCCGCCCGGCTTTTAATCATAATCCCGGCGCCGGTGCCTTCGTTGACATGGATATCCGCGCGCATCAAATGTGCTTCCTTGGAGAACACCACTTCGGCATTAATCGCATGTTCAAAATATTTGCTGACGCCCTTAATCAGGCGTTCTTTCACGTGGGTCGTAAGTGCTTCACCGATGTCCAGTTTTTTACCACTGACCTGAATTTGCATGGAATATCCTTTTCTTTGAGTTTCTTAGAGACGAGTTCTTATAGTAAACCTTCTAACGGCCAAATTCAACCGACCTAACCACTTGTTGCAGAATGTATTTTTTTGGCACGCCGCCGTTCGGAGGAGCTGGCAATATTCATACTTTCCCGATATTTAGCGATTGTCCGGCGGGCGACTTCCATCCCCTTATCCTTGATAAGACCCGCAATTGCATCATCCGAAAGAATGTTATTGGCCGCCTCATTTTCGATTAATTCCTTGATTAATTGTTTAATCGCCCGACTTGATAAATCTTCTCCATTCGTCGCATCGCCTGCGCCAACGGCGGAGGAGAAGAAATAACGGAACTCGAATACCCCCTTGGGCGTACTCATATATTTGCCGCTCACCACCCGGCCAACCGTGCTTTCATGTAATTCGACACGTTCAGCGACAGCTTTGAGTGTCATTGGTTTTAGGTAATACACACCCTTTTCCAAAAACTCTTCCTGCATCACCACAATTTCACTCGCGACCTTCAAAATGCTTTGTGCACGCTGCTCTAACGAACGGACTAGCCAGTTAGCAGATTGAGCATATTCGGTTAGCGTTTTGCGCTCAGTCTTATCTTTCGTTTTACCGGTAATTTCGGCATAATAAGCGCGATGGAATAACACACGTGGCATTGTGTCTGGATTCAATTCCACACGATAGCCTGTGCCCCCACCGATACGACGCACCAACACATCGGGCTGCCAATTTTCGGTGGCGGAATGTTCAAAATGCTGTGCGGGTTTTGGGTTTAGTGCGCGTAATTCCTGGCACATTTCGCGAATATCCTCCTCACCGACGCCACAGAGTTTGGAAAGCTTCTTGAAATCAGCTTGCGCGATTAGTTCTAAATTTTCCATCATGATTTGCATCGCCGGATCCAACCGATCCCGTTCACGCAATTGAATCGTCAAACACTCTGCCAGACTCCGTGCAAAAATTCCGAGCGGATCCATTTTTTGTAATTGCAGAATGACTTTTTCCAACGCTTCATCCGTGCAACCAAGTTGTTTGGAAACAATGGTGTGCTCGGGAGATAAATAACCCGAGGGTTCAATATAATCCATCAGCTGTAATGCAATCAGCCGCTCAGCAGCATCTTCAAAATCTAGCGCAATTTGTTGCTCTAAATGTTCTTTGAGGCTGTGTGGTTTGGCGACGGTTTGGTTGATAAAATCAGAGTCATCATCATTATCGCGAGTGTGGTAAGGCTGCGCTTCTTCGCCGCCACCTTCCCATGCATCCACATTCTGATCTTGCTGTTCGGGGAGGGCGCCGGAAAGCTCACTCACATCTTCCGATTTTTCGGAAGTTGAAGAATCATGTTCGGGTTCTTGTTGTTGGGTATCGCCAGCTTCATCTAAACCCAGCAACGGGTTTTGTTCGATTTCTTCCATCACCGCTTGCATCAAATCGACCGAATTCATCTGCAGCATTTTAAGCGATTGCTGCAGCTGCGGCGTCATCGCCATCTGCTGTGATTGTCGGAGCTGTAATTGTGGGCCCTGTTTCATTGGCCTTAGTTATAGATTCAAGAATGATTCGGCGAAACTATAAAATAAATTTCTCACCGAGATACACTTTCCGTACATCCTGATTGCCGACGATATCTTGCGGTTTGCCTTCCATGAGCACTTTGCCATCGTGGATAATATAAGCGCGATCGACGATGCCTAATGTTTCGCGCACGTTGTGATCGGTAATGAGCACGCCGATGCCACGATCTTTTAAATGCGAAATCAAATTCCGCACTTCATTGAGCGCAATCGGGTCAATCCCTGCAAGCGGTTCATCGAGCAAAATAAAAGAAGGCCGTGACGCGAGCGCACGTGCAATTTCCACCCGGCGACGTTCACCACCCGAAAGTGCAAGGGCAGGCGCGGTGCGTAAATGCGAGATCGAAAATTCGGCGAGCAATTCATCGAGCAAAATCTGGCGGCGTTCTTGGATGGGTTCGACCACCTCAAGCACGGTCATGATATTTTCTTCCACCGTCATACCACGGAAAATAGAGGCTTCCTGCGGCAAATAGCCAATACCTAAGCGAGCACGGCGATACATAGGCAGATCCGTAATATCTGCTTCATCGAGGAAAATTTGGCCGTAATCTGGCTCAATCAGTCCTGTGATCATATAGAAACACGTGGTTTTACCGGCACCGTTTGGGCCAAGCAAACCAACTGCTTCGCCGCAATGTACATTAAGCGACACATCGCGAATAACGGGGCGTTTGGCATAGCTTTTGCCTAGGTTGGTAACACGCAGGCCACCTTTGCCCACTATCAATTTGGGGGTAAACGCCACTTCCTTGGCGGTAGGATTGAGATGTGTAATATTCGTCACAATATCTATATCTTATTGAATTAGCAGGAAAAGTCACGTTTATTTTGCTTTTTCTGGGACAAAGACGCCTTGAACCCTCTGTTTTTTGCCATCATTGCCAACGGTTGCCTCGCTCTTCATTTCACTATGGCCCGTCTTCAGATTATAAATCAACCAAGAACCTTTTAATATATTTTTTCCACGTGTAACCACAACGTTTTCCGTCAAGGTTACGCTCGATTTATCAACATCATAGACGCCCTTACTGCCCTGCGCCGTTTCGTCTGGCGTCGAAAGGAATACATTGCCTTGTACGTCAATTTTAGAAACCGAATTGCCACCGGCAGCGGCCATTTTCCCTTGATTTTCGCCCTTTTCTTTATAATAGACCCGCATCTCGTCTGCTTTTAGATGCATGGTGCCCTGTTTCGCTTCAACATTACCTTTAAACAGCGCCACTTTATCCTTTTGCACCACCTCAAGGCTGTCCGCTTGAATTTCAACCGGCTTATCGGCATTTCCCTTAGTGATAATGTCCTGTGCCTGTGCGTTTAGGCCGGCAGCGAGGAGGAAAAAGAATAAAAACCATTTCATGGATGCTGTCCTTCTTGCGGATAAAGCGTTAAATGAATTCTGCCCGTTATGTTGAGCTTTTGCTCATTGAGATCAAGCACAAAACCTGTGCCAGTTAGCAATCCGAGCGGTCCCTGGATTTGCACGGGCACTGTACTGGTTGCAATTCCCGTATTCAAATCAGCATCAACAGAGGTGCTATTAATTTCATAACCCTCACTGCTGTAAAGCCGAACTTTGCCGGTTAAATGTAGAGTTTTATTCTCCGTATTAGCAAGGCCTTCCGTTGCCTCCAGCATCACCCATTGATTATTCTGCACCGCCATATCGCCACTAATATTTTTGAGCGCTACCAATGACTCACCCTGCTGCGAAGCATCATCTGCCTTGATATTAAATGGACGGTTAAATTTATCGAGCCCATGGAACCGAGGATTCACCATGGTTTTTGGCTGCGCCTCTTTCGTTTCGAGAGCGTTAAATGTCAGTTTTAGTGGCTGGTCGATCGAATACAGCAACGGCCATAAAATAAGGCTCGCGAGCAATAACATCACACCCAAACCTAGCAAATATTTGATTTTTGCTACAATTGAGGTACGCTTACCTAATGATAGAATTGGGTTCTCAGTGGCCGCAGCAATCCATTCATCAAGAAGCTTTGGTTTATCCACCATTTAAGCAATCCCCGCCCGCAATATATCATGAATATGAATGAGGCCCACCGGCTTGCCATCCTCAAGCACAAACAGCGCTGTGATCGCTTTTTTGTTCATGATATCGAGCGCCTGCACGGCAAGCATATCCTTCGTCACCGTGATGGGATTTTTGGTCATGATCGTCGCTGCGTTGAGCTTCATCAACTCATCACCCATATGCCGACGCAAATCGCCATCGGTAATAATCCCGCTTAAGCGACCGTCTTTACCAATAACACCAGCGCAGCCTAAACTCTTGCCAGTAATTTCGAGAATAATATCCGCCATCGAAGTCGTTTCATTCACCAGCGGCAAATCAATACCTTTGCGCATCAAATCCGAAATTTTGATGAAGCGTTTGCCAAGTTTCCCGCCCGGGTGATATTTGTTAAAATCCTCTGCCGAAAAACCACGCATCTCCAGCAATGCCGCCGCAATGGCATCACCCAAGGCGAGCATCATAATAGTAGAGGTGGTAGGCGCACCGACAGGCGAGGCCTCCGGAATTTCGGGCAGCACAAACGCATAATCCGCCGCCTCGACCAACATCGAGCTTTTTCGGCGCACAATGGCGATCAGCAAAATTGAGTGCCGGCGGGTAAAATGAATAATATCCGAAAGTTCGGCCGTTTCGCCGGAATTGGAGAGTAAAATGACCGCATCTTGCTCCGTAATCATCCCCAAATCGCCATGGCTAGCCTCGCCAGGGTGGACAAACATAGAAGGAGTGCCAGTGGAAGCCAGGGTAGCCGCTATTTTGCGGGCGATATGGCCGGATTTCCCCATGCCACTAATCACCACCCGGCCTTTTAGCCCCAAAAGTCGGTTGCAGACCTTCTCAAACGTGCCATCCAGCACCCCGTAAAGTGCCTGTAATCCCTCGATTTCTATAGATAAAAGCCGCTCCGCCGCCCCAAGAGCCACCGATTCATGCTGTTTCGCCGATTTTGTCATATGGCTGGTATAGCAAACAAAAAAACCAATCGCCAGCGAGATTCTGTAACAAATCCTTAATATTTAAGGAGTATAAGTAAGCTATGACCATCACTAATAACCAACTTACTTATACCAAGGCCGAGGCATTGCAAATGGCTCATGACCTTCATATGAGGGGCGAATTGGATCAGATGCGTAGTGGGGCTGGTATGTTTGATCCGATTGTTGCGACTGGGGTCAAAATGTATGGTAACACTCCGGAAGGACGCGAGAAATTGTGGAAAGACAAAATAAAGGGGCCATTACAGCAAGGTTTAGACGAGAGCGGTAAGGATGTCTTTACGGCAGAAGAACTTGCCGAAATGATCAATACAAAAAATAAAAAATTCGGCGGTAAGGCGATCTTAACTCCAGAAAAAATTGCAGCCGTTGCGCCTGGTAAAGCAGAGGAAATGGGGACGCCTACTGATCCACAGTCCAAAACCATAATCAGGCCTCCATCAGATGTACCACCCGAAGATTCCGCAACAGAAGGTGGGCCAAAAAAGGAAAAAGACGAAAACTATATTCAGCGGTTATTTAGACGTGCACGAGAAGCCTATGGTGACCAAGAACCAGGTCCTATTACATTGCTCTTTTATGCCCTCTACATGGCGTTGACAGATGGAGCTAATCTTCATTCCAAATATCAGCATGTATCTCCAAGCGCCTCTGCACTAGTTGATGCCAATCAACAGACAACTCCGATAATTCAGCCAGAACTATCGCGAGAACCGGAAGTGGCAAGAGACGTGGAACCTGAGATGATCGCTGCTTTGAGGCGGCCACAGCCCGAAGTGATAGTCAGTACAGCTTTGGATCGACAACCAAACACCCCAGATCTTCTGGCGTTTCAAGAGCAGATGATGAAAATAGCTTCCCGACAAAATATTTCTCCGGCAGAGATTCTCTCCCCATCCTCTACCCCTCAAGTGGCAAAAAGCCATAGCCAAGACCATGGGCCTAACCCCATGTCCCGTTCTTTGCCGCACGTATAACTTAATTTCATCTTGGTCTTTTTTATTGTGGCTGTTATACCCCGCTGGTCACTAACCCAGCCGGAGAAGTTATGGTCCAGATTACAGAAATTTTCGCACGCGAAATTATTGATAGCCGTGGAAACCCAACCATTGAAGTTGATGTAGCCACCGAAGATGGCGCAATGGGCCGTGCGGCCGTTCCATCTGGGGCTTCGACTGGCAGCTTAGAAGCATTAGAGCTGCGTGATGGCGATAAAAAACGTTATCTCGGCAAAGGTGTGCTCAAGGCCGTCGCTAATGTAAATGGCGAGATTGCAGATGCGCTGGTCGGCATGGATATTGAAGACCAAACCATTATTGATCGCGCATTGATTGCTCTCGATGGCACAAAAAATAAAGCTCGTTTAGGGGCGAATGCGATGCTAGGCGTATCGCTGGCGGTAGCGAAGGCGGCGGCGGAAAGTTATGGCCAGCATTTGTATCAATATTTGGGCGGCGTGCAGGCGCATGTGTTGCCGGTGCCGATGATGAATATCATCAATGGTGGTGCCCATGCGGATAACCCAATCGATATCCAAGAATTCATGATTATGCCGTTGAAGGCGGAGTCTATGGCGGATGCAATTCGGATGGGTGCGGAAGTGTTTCATGTGCTCAAAAAACAATTACATGATGATGGGTTAAGCACCTCAGTCGGCGATGAAGGTGGCTTTGCACCGAATTTGAAAAGCACCGAATCTGCGCTCGAATATATCATGAAGTCGATCAAAAAAGCGGGCTATGAGCCGGGCAAAGATATCGCTCTGGCACTCGATGCGGCGGCGACGGAATTTTATAAAAATAAAAAATATGAGCTGGCAGGTGAGGGCAAATCCTTAAGCAGCGAGCAGATGGTGAAATATTACGCCGGCCTCGTCAAAAAATTCCCGATCATCTCGATTGAAGATGCGATGGGCGAAGATGACCATAAAGGTTGGAAGGCGATTACCGAAGAATTGGGCGATAAAATCCAGCTCGTCGGCGATGATTTGTTCGTCACCAACCCTGCCATCTTGAAAAAAGGAATCGCCGATGGTTTGGCGAATGCGCTGCTGGTCAAAGTAAACCAAATCGGCACGCTGACCGAAACGCTTGAAGCCGTAAGAATGGCGCAAACAGCGGGTTATGGCACGATTCTCTCACACCGCTCCGGCGAAACGGAAGACACCACCATTGCCCATATTGCAGTGGCGACTAATTGCGGCCAGATCAAAACCGGATCGCTCTGCCGCTCCGACCGTTTGGCTAAATATAATGAGCTTATTCGGATAGAAGAATATTTATGCGGAACGGGCCAATATGCCGGTGCAAAAGCTATAAAAAACCAATTGTAAGTTTTGTCGAAAAACGCTACAGTTCAGTAACTTATGATAAATTTGGCGCAAAAATCTCTCCGGTTGCGTTACCTATTCTTCTGTGGCCTAACCGGATTTTTGATGGTCTATTTCACCTATTACGCCTTGGGCGGAAGCCATGGCCTATGGGCGATGTTAAAACTCCGCAGCCAAGTTGCCGAAGCGCAAGGGAAGCTTGATATTGTGCGGGCAGAACGGCTGGCGATGGAGGATCGGATTAAGGGGCTCTATAGCCAATCGCTCAATAAAGATTTGCTGGATGAACAAGCCCGCATTCAATTGGGCTATGCCGCAAAAGACGAGATGGTCATTTATTTAAAGCCGCAAAAAGATGAGTAAGCTCACCCAGCTTGGCAAATCCTCCGAGATCGCGAAATCGCCGGAAAAAGCGGTGCTGGAATCGGTGCCGAATCCACATACCGATGTCGATTACCTCATCCGTTTCACCTGCCCAGAATTCACCTCGCTTTGCCCCATCACCGGCCAGCCAGATTTCGCCCATATCATGATCGATTATGTGCCTGCCAAAAAAATGATCGAGAGCAAATCGCTCAAACTTTATTTATTCTCCTACCGCAATCACGGAGCCTTCCACGAAGCCTGCACCGTCGATATCGCCAAACGCATCATCAAAGAAATAAACCCCAAATTCCTCCGCATCGGCGGCTATTGGTACCCACGTGGCGGCATCCCAATCGACATATTCTACCAGCACGGCAAATTACCGAAAGATGTCTGGCTGCCAGAGCAGGGTGTACCGAGTTATAAGGGCAGGGGCTAATCAAAATAATAGCCGAAGCTAGCGAGGAAGGTGGTGCCTTTGGCGTTGGTTTCGATGCTCATTCTGTAGTCGATATCTTTGCTTAGGTTTATACCGAAATTGGCTTTGAGCAGATATTCCGGATGGCCTGAGATGGCGTCTATATTATAGTTGGCGGTCAGCACTAAAATCGTTTTTTCGGAAGTGTTGATGACAGAGCCGAGCTCTGAAACACCGGTGATGAAATCTTGTTTGCTGTTGGCGGTGGTATGCAGGCGTCCGCCTGCCAGGCCATAAAACATAATTTCTTTATTGAGGCGGGTGGCGGTGCCGACCTTCCCTTCTATCCCTGCATTTGAACATTTGGAGCATATGTTATTGGGGGCGGCGTAATCGATTTTCATGCCCCAGGAAAATTCGTTGGTCATGCGCATGGGCAGGGGATTGGTGTTGAGATTTAGTATATCCACCGCGACTAGTTTATTAAGGTGGATGGAGTCATTTTTGATCTCGGTTTCTATTTCACCCATGGTAAATTTAGAAACTTCCTGCCCAGGATTTCTCGGGTTTAAAAGATCATTATTAGCGGCGCGAAAGCCAATCTTTATCGATTCGCCATCTGAATTTTTTTGGTAGCCAATTCGAAGTGCGGAAGCAGGCTGCGAGGATAAAAGTGTATAATTTGGGTCTTTGGGTGGCTCCGGTTTTTCCGGCACTGGCGGCAAATGCATAAGCTGGGTTAGGGTGATGCCGCGCTGCTTTTCTAAAATCTCCATCTGTCGTTTTAGCTCGGCCTGATCTTTGCTTTTGATCGTTTTTTTGGCGACGAGCAGGTCTAAATATTCGAGGGCAAGAATAAGATTATTCGCATCTAATTGTGTAACGAGAGTTTCTTTTTCAGTGTCGGTGGCATCAAAAAAGGCGATGAATTGTTTTTTCTCTTCAGCGGTAAGCTGGCTATATTTGTCAGAGAAAATTTTCTTTAGGGAGGGGTTATAAACTTCCTCTGCAACCAGCGGAGTTTTTGCAGCTTTACGGACAATAACCATGGGCATCGCCCAGAAGCCGCTACTCTTGGAAAGGTCACGGCCGGTGGCGAGCTCTACAATTTTTGCAATCCGGTTGGCGCAGTTGTTGCTGAAGAAATAATAAGTGAATTTTGCGCGTTTTAATTCCCAGCTATGCTCAATGATGAACCACTTTTCTTCAGGCGTCAGGTTCAGCCTATATTCCCAAATATCTCTGATCTGGCGATTGGTGTAATTGTTGCTGAAGATGAAGTGGTTATTGCGTTGATAGGTCGCGTCATAGCCACCGAACAGGCCTTTTAAGATATACAGCACACTGCCCTCATTGTTGGTGGCGGTCGCGCCATAATTCAGGCTCGAATCAAGCGAGGTTTGGTTGTTTATCTCATCCGGATAATTAAATTTTAGCAGCATATGCCCGTAATAGGAGCTGGGGTTATCGAAGTAACCGCTCGCAAAAAATAGGGAGATGGATTGGATCGACTCTGGCGGGTTGCTCTCCATATATTCCGGGCAGATGGGGCGATTAGGCTCCTGCACCTTAAGCAATGTTAGCCGGGCAGGAAATTGGCAGAGGGCCTCTTTGTTGCTGCCATCTTTGAGATAGGCGGTGATGAGGTTTTTGAATGTGTCTAGTTCCGCTTGTGGGTTGGTGCGGCCTTGGGGCGAGACAAAATAATCGTCGTTGGTGATTTCGCTGGTATAGCCGCCAATTATTCCCGGCTGATAATAATTAATGGCGAGCCATTTTTCAAAAAAAGAATCGGCAATGCTGAAGGTGGGGTAGAACACCACCAAGGCATAGAGGCAAAACAAAATCAGCCCCTTTCGGGGCTGATTCGTTTTCGTGATAGAAAATAACTGCGCCAATTAGAGGGCTACGGTGCAGGTATTTTTCAATGCTGGTGCAGAAATCACCTCTTTCACGGAGTGATAAAGATCATTCGCACGGTCAATGTTTGACTTCGTGCTATAGGCTTTATCGCTCACTACGCTTACATAGGAAGCGCGGAGGTTAGCGTTGATGCTGCCTTGTGCAGTTGCATCGCAGCCCATGGTCTTGTTAAGCGCGGTCAGATATTTGCCATTGCCCATAGCGATATCTTTTTCGAGCTCAGGCAAGGTTTCCAGAATCAACTTCGCTGTGTTAACTTTTTTAGCGTTGCAATTTTCCGGTGTGGTAAGTGCGGAAGAAAGAGCCGTGCTACCCCAATCCCAGACGATGTTAGAGAGAGCTGCAGCCCAACCGATGGTTGGGAATAAGGCCGCGCCAATGCCGCATTCGGTATATGGGTTTGCACCACTGCCTTGTGTCTCAGCAGCTGATGAAACGGTTGGTGCAAGAATGAGTAAAGCTAAAATCAGTAATTTCTTCATTGAGGGCTCCATTAAAATTTTTTCGATAGGTCTAAAAAAATGCTCGAAATATTAATTACTTACATCAGGCATCGGGAGCTATCATTGTCTAATATCCATTTTGGGTCAACCTAAAATTGAGCCTGGACGCGGAATAACCATATTGACTTTTTATCCGGTCTTGGAGTCAGTCCTGCATAATAGAACACTATTCGCCATATCGGCGAAGGCCGTTTTTTCATTGAGATGCTTAAAAATTATTGTCATTTCGAACCGCAGGTGAGAAATCTGAAGCATGCGTCCACAGATTTCTCACCTGCGGTTCGAAATGACGGAAAATAACTTAGGCCGAATAAAGCTAGGGCTGGCTTTATTGTCCTCTAAACTGTCATAAAACTGTAACAAATCTGCCGTTTACCTACCTACTACTGCTATAATGAGGATGTTTTTATGGGCTTTGCTCGACGTTTTTCAGCATTGCCTATTATAGGCTTGCGACGTTGAGTGAAGCAGTCTCTTTACCTGAAAGGGTTACCATGAGTGTAAAGGTTGACCTGACGTACTACATGACCGATTTAGGCACTGTTAACAAAC
>CAIJLX010000075.1 GCA_903821695.1 uncultured Alphaproteobacteria bacterium
AGCAATCATCACGATTACCACCTTTAGACACGTATCCAACCGCTCGCTCTCTCAAATCTATCGAATATGCTCGTGTCATAAATGGCAACATAACACATCTAATTAAATTGGGAAATACTATAAAAGTCCCCACAAAAAGCCAAGGTTAATGTTTTTGTTTTTTTGTTAACCACTTTTATTTTGTTAACGTCTTTATGGGTTTTTTACTTGTATAGAGCCAATAAATCGACTAGGCATGGCGCCGAAGTACGGGTCAGTATATTAAAAAATCATTAACAACTGCCGCTTATCTTTCTGATTATTAATAAAATGTTCGGCCTTCTGCAAAATAGTTAATATTTTGTCATAATGTTGTAACAAAGGTTGGGCAGATTGCGTACCGGACAGCTTTTAAAGTTTATTCGTATTTTTTTATCATAACCAAAAGAGAGAAAATCATGGTCAATACTATTGTCGGTTCTAACGCTATAGATTCAATCCTGGGCATTAATTCACAAAACAACTTAATTTATGCGAACGATGGCGCAGATAGCGTTCAAGCGGGTGCACTCGGTGATAAGATCTATGGTTGGACAGGAAATGATACGCTCGTTGGCAGCAATGCAAATGATGCAATCGGTGGCGACCAGGACAATGACTCTGTTGCAGGCAGCGGTGGCGATGACCAGCTTTATGGCGGCAGTGGCGATGATACTATTAATGGCAATACCGGCAAAGATTTTATCACCGGCGATGATGGCAATGACAGCATCTATGGCGGACAAGATGATGATGTGGCATATGGTGGTTTCGGCAATGACACCATGAATGGTGACGAAGGCAATGATCTGCTCTCCGGTGAAGCGGGTGACGACTCACTCATTGGCGGCAATGGCGATGACCAGTTGTTCGGCATCTATGATAACAACGCACTGGTTGGTGGCGCTGGCCGCGATACGTTTATTATCGCTCCAGGTGATGCAACGATTGATGCGAATGACAAAATTGACACCGTTAATGATTTTGAATTAGGCGCTGTGGCAACCGGCGGTGCAACGGTTGATGTGATTGACATTAGTGAATTGGGCGTCAGCAATTTTACTGAGCTGCAATCTCATATGTCCATTTCTAACGGCACCGATACACTCATTGATTTCAGCGTGGAATATGATCGCATTTTGATCATCAAAGGTGTGCTGCCAAACCAATTATTCCCACAACATTTCCGTTTTCCAGGCACTAACCAAGCACCAACCGCAGCCGGCGATAATTATGCCGTTGGGAAAGATGCATTGTTGATTGCCTCAAGCGTTCTCGCGAATGATACGGACCCAAACAATGACGTATTGCAAGCGGGCATTTCTACTGGCCCAGCTCATGCTGCAATATTCCAATTTAACCCAGATGGTAGCTTCACTTATCAGCCTGTTACTGGTTATCAAGGCACCGATAGCTTTACCTATATTGCAAATGATGGCTCTCTGTTTAGCAACCCTGCAACCGTGACTTTGAAAGTCGGCAATGTTGCTGATGGCATCGTAACCGGCACCACCGGCAACGATGTAATCGACACCAATTATGTAGATGTCGATGGCGATAAAGTAACTACTGGCAACGATACCATTACTGCGCTTGGTGGCAATGATACCATCAATGGCGCTGCAGGAAATGACACCATGAACGGTGGCGCGGGTAGTGATCGTTTCGTGTTTGGTGTTCAGCCTAACACGACGGATGTGGTAAAAGATTTCGAAGTCAACACTGCGAACGAACAAGTTGACCTGACAGCGTTTGGTTACACACAATTCCAAACCCAAATTCGTCCATTGCTGACACAAGTTGGCGCGAACGTACATATCAATTTACCAAACGGCCAAGTTGTGATTCTTGAGAATGTTCAATTGAGCACTCTCGGCAGCAACGATTTCGTTGGCGTGGGCGATGCGGATGGCATCGTGACTGGTACAACTAGCAATGATGTAATCGACACCAACTACGTCGATGTTGATGGTGATAAAGTTACTTCTGGAAATGACACGATTACTGCACTCGGTGGCAATGATACCATCAATGGAAGCTCCGGCAATGACACCATTAATGGTGGCGCCGGTAGCGATCGTTTCGTGTTCGGTGTTCAACCTGGTGCGACGGATGTTGTGAAAGACTTTGAAGTCAACACGGTGAACGAGCAAGTTGATCTGACTGCGTTTGGTTACACACAATTCTTTGCACAAATTCGTCCATTGCTGACTCAAGTAGGCAACGACGTGCACATCAATCTTCCAAACAGCCAAGTTGTGATTCTTGAGAATGTTCAATTGAGCACACTCGGTGGAAATGACTTCGTTGGCGTGTCTGATGCTGATGGCATCGTGACTGGCACAGCTGGCAATGATAGCATCACTGCAACTACCTATGTAGATGTGGATGGTGATAAAGTTGGCACTGGCAATGACACCGTTGTTGCACTTGGTGGTAATGATTATGCAGTTGGCGATCTCGGTAATGACAGCATTTCCGGCGGCGCAGGCACTGACACACTGAATGGCGGCGTAGGTAATGATACCCTCGTTGGCGGTTCGGGTGATGACATTTTCCTCGTCGATTCAAACCAAGGTTTTGGTACACAAGATCAAGTTGGCACGCCAACCGATCTGTTCCAGAACGTAACTGCACAGGATAAAATTGATCTGAGATCATTTGCTGGCGTTCATTCCTTCAACGACTTGACGATCAATACAATCGCTCCAAACGTGTTTGCGATTACGCTTCCAGGTGGTCAATTGTTGACTGTTTATGCAGAAGGTTCGTTGACATCGGATGATGTGATCGTAAACCCACCACTCAATGATTGCATCGTAACCGGCACCGCTGGTAATGATAGCATCACTGCAACCACGTATGTGGATGTGGATGGCGATAAAGTTGGTACTGGTAACGACACCGTTGTTGCTCTCGGTGGCAATGATTATGCTGGTGGCGATTTGGGCAATGACAGCATTTCCGGCGGCGCAGGCGTTGATACACTGAATGGCGGCGTAGGTGATGATACCCTCGTTGGCGGTTCGGGTGATGATCGTTTTGTTGCAGATAACAACCAAGCGTTCGGCACACTGGATCAAGTAGGTACACCTGCTGATCTGTTCCAAAACATCACAGGCCATGACAAGATTGATCTGACTTCCTTTGCGAATGTTCATTCGCTCAAGGATATCACCATCATCACGATTGCAACCAATGTGTTTGGTCTCATTCTTCCTGCTGGCCAATTGATGAAAGTGTATGCTGAAGGTGCGTTGACGGGTGATGATTTCGTGTTCACTCCAGTGCCACATGATGGCATTGTAACCGGCACACCAGGCAATGATTTGATCAACGCTAATTATGTTGATACCGATGGCGATAAAGTTACCGCTGGTAATGATACCGTTGTAGCGCTTGCTGGTAACGACACCATCTATAGCGGCGAAGGCAATGATTCGATTGATGGCGGCGCAGGCAAAGACATTCTTGTTGGCGGCGCAGGTGCAGATACATTGAATGGTGGCGAAGGTGATGACGTGGCTGACTATGCCACCTCAACCGCTGGCGTTGTCATCAACCTCGCAACGGGCCAAGGCTCCGTGGGCGATGCACAAGGCGACACTTACACCGGCATTGAAGGTGCATTCGGCGGCTACGGCAATGACACAATCATTGCAGGTTCGGGCAATGCCTATCTGCATGGTGGCTTAGGCGGTAATGACAGCATCGTAGGCGCTGCTGGCAATGACTTCCTGGCTGGACGTGCTGGCGACGACACCGTAACCGGTGGCGATGGCAATGATAAAGTATACGGCGATTCGGATGATGATAGCGGTCGCTTCACTTCCGGCACCGATGCTGATCTGCTTTCCGGCGGCAATGGCAATGACTTGGTTGATGGCGGTTGGGGTAATGATACCTTGAACGGCGATGCAGGCAATGACACCATGTTCGGTGGCGAAGGTGCAGACCTTTACATCGTCGGTGTTCAACCTGGCGCAACCGATGTGATCAATGATTTCAGCGTTTCGACTCCTGGTGAAAAAATTGACCTGACTGCATTTGGCTTTACCCAATTCGCGCAGATCAAATCCTTGATGAGCCAAGTGGGCAACGATGTTCATATCACACTGCCTGCGAACGAACTCTTGATTCTGAAAAACGTTCGTTTGGGTGATTTGACAGGTGATGATTTCGTAAGCGTTCAAACCAATGATGGCATTGTGACTGGTACAACCAGCAGTGATGTAATCGATAGCAACTATGTGGATGTTGATGGCGATAAAGTTACTACTGGTAACGATACCATCAACGCACTTGGTGGCAATGATACCATCAACGGTGGCGCAGGAAATGACACGATCAATGGCGGCGCTGGTGGCGATCGCTTTGTGTTCGGTGTTCAAGCTGGTGCGACGGATGTTGTGAAAGACTTTGATGTGAATACGGTGAACGAACAAGTTGACCTGACAGCATTTGGTTACACACAATTCCAAACCCAAATCCTGCCATTACTCAGCCAAGTTGGTAACAACGTACATATCAGCCTGCCAAACAGCCAAGTGGTGATTCTTGAGAATGTTCAGTTGAACACCCTCACCAATGACGATTTCGTTGGCGTCTCTGGCAATGATGGCATCGTGACTGGCACAACCAGCAGCGATATGATCGATGGCAATTATGTGGATGTCGATGGCGATAAAGTTACCGCAGGCAACGATAGCATTAATGCACTTACTGGCAACGACACCATCAATGGTGGCGCTGGTAATGATACCATTAATGGTGGCGCTGGTGGCGATCGCTTTGTGTTCGGTGTTAACGCTGGTGCAACAGATGTGGTGAAAGATTTCGACGTAAACACTGCAAACGAACAAGTTGATTTGACAGCATTCGGTTACACACAGTTCCAAGCGCAGATTCGGCCTCTGTTAAGCCAAGTTGGTGCAAACGTACATATCAGCCTGCCAAACAGCCAAGTGGTTATTCTTGAGAATGTTCAACTGAGCACACTCACCAATAACGATTTCGTTGGTGTAACTGGCAATGATGGCATCGTGACTGGTACTAATGGAAACGATACAATCAACAGCAGCTATGTAGATGTCGATGGCGATAAAATTGGCACTGGCAATGATACCGTTATTGGTCTCGCTGGTAACGATACGCTTTATGGTCTCGCTGGTAACGATTCGCTCGAAGGTGGTTCAGGTATTGACTATCTCATCGGCGGTGCTGGTGCGGATACATTGAACGGCGGCGAAGGCAGAGACATGGTTGATTATGCAACCTCGACTGCTGGCGTTGTAATCAACTTCGCAACGGGCCTTGGCAGCGTTGGCGATGCAGAAGGCGATGTTTATATCAGCATCGAAGATGCATTCGGCAGCTATGGCAATGACACAATGATCGCAAGCAATGCGAACACCTATCTGCATGGTGGCTTAGGCGGAGATGACAGCATCGTTGGTGCTGCTGGTACGGATACGCTGGCTGGCCGCGCAGGCAACGATACCGTTGTTGGTGGCGATGGTAATGATGTCATCTATGGTGATTCGGATACTGCTAGCGGACGTTTCCTGACCGGGACAGATGCTGACAACCTTTCCGGTGGCAATGGCAATGATAGCATTGACGGTGGCTTAGGCAATGACACGATCAACGGCGACGCAGGCAACGATACGCTCATCGCCTGGACTGGCAATGACAACATGGTTGGCGGCGAAGGCAATGACCTTCTGTTGGGTGGCACAGGAAATGATGTGCTTTATGGTGATGCTGCAGTAGCAACTCCAATAATCCCACCAGTAACCACGGGTCAAAACCTGATCGTGAATGGTTCGTTTGAATCCTTCTCAGGTGGCCGTTCTGCGGATATCGGTTACAGAGCGGATTCTGTGAATGGCTGGACAAAACTGGCTGGCGAAGGCTGGGGTAACTGGGAACTGCTCAAAGGTGGCTATTCAGGTATCTCTATCGCCGATGGCAGATATGCCCTCGACATGGAATCCTCTGGCAACTCCAGAAACATGGACATCCAACAAAATGTTCAAGGCGTTGTGAATGGTCAGTCATACACCGTATCGCTCGTTGCTTCGGCAGAAGCGGGCTGGCATGGCAATTCGGTTGATGTGTATTGGGGTGGTCAAGTAGTTGGTCATGTTGCGACTGAAATCGTTGGCAACCAGACCTTCACCTTCACCGTAACCGGTGGCGCTGGCAATGGCAGCAATGCCCTTCGCTTGCAAGGTCAAGGCCCAATCGATGGCGTTGGCTTGGCGGTTGATAATGTCAAAGTAATGGCACTGAACAACCCTCAGCAAGTGGCTGGTGGCAATGATACTCTGGTTAGCGGTGGTGGCAATGATACCTTGACCGGCGGTGGCGGTAATGATGTGTTCAAGTTCAATGCAGCGGATAGCTTCAATGCACTGATCACCGATTTCACCGATGGCGCGGATAAGATTGCGCTGCAAGGTGTTCTCTTCAACCAGCTGAACATCACTAACTTTAATGGTGGAACAAACATCAGCTTCACAGTAGGTGGTCATACCGATGTGCTCCATTTGGAACATATCAATGCATCGTCTATCTCTAACAGCGACTTCATCTTCTCCTAAGAAGTTGAAAAAAGACAAAGAAAAAGGGGAGCTGTGAGGCTCCCCTTTTTTATTGTTCCAAAAAATGGGGCGAATGACGGGTCTCGAACCCGCGACCTCAAGAACCACAATCTCGCGCTCTAACCAACTGAGCTACATCCGCCATATTCTTGGAAGGGGAAATCTCTAGTCTTAAAGGGCTTGGATTTCAACCAATTTATCACTATATCTAACAATATGGCTAATGTTGAACTCTTCACCACCAATTATTGCCCTTATTGCGTGCGCGCTAAGGCACTGCTGGATAAAAAGGGCGTGACTTATACCCAAACCGACCTGACCCATGACCCGGAAGGCCGCGAGAAACTGGTCGTTCGTTCTGGTGGTCGCAAAACCGTACCTCAGATATTCATTAATAATCAATCCATTGGCGGGTTTGACGACCTCTATGCCCTGGATCAAAAAGGCGGGCTAGACCCCCTGTTAGCAGTTTAATTATGCGTCTTCTTGCCCTCGTTTTTTTAGTCTTCGTAGTCGCCTGCACCACCACTAAAAAACCAAAACTAGAAGTGCTGGATGGGCTGGAAGCACAAGCCGTCACTGATTTACAACAAGGCAACCTTGCTGCTGCTGATGAAAAGCTGAACAAAGTTTTAGCTGATTCCCCACAGCGCTGGAGAAGCTTAAACGCACTAGGTATCCTGCATAGCTTCAAAAACGAAATTCCGCAGGCGCAGGCTTCTTTTGCTTCAGCCGATAGCATCAGCCCCAATAACCCGGCAGTCCTCAATAATTGGGGCTTAGCATTGGCGATTGATAATCGCTATGACGAAGCGATCGCGAAGCTCATGCAAGCGGTCGAAGTCGCGCCACCTACCACGCGTACGCAGCCAGAGCTAAACCTGGCCTTGATTTACGCGCTTTCAGGCAATGAAAAACCAGCTGAGATCATTCTTCACCGTTATATGACCCCGGCCAAAATTCGTGAAAATATGAAGTTCTATCGCGGGTTGCGCAAAGACCAGCAAAAATCACGTCAAGTGTTGCAAAATGCCTATGGTGTGCCGCAAATGCAAGTGCCGGTGGAAGACCCACCAGTACCCCTGCTGCCAGCCCCTGCGCAGAATTAGTTTTTTCGAGCGTTTTTTCGTTGCATAAACGGGTGGTTGGTTTATTCCTTTTAGGATCGTAAAAGGACTGAACTATGAGCCAGAATAACACCGCTGAATTAATCCCTATTTCCATTGTCGATGAGATGCGCAAAAGCTATCTCGATTACGCGATGAGCGTAATCGTGAGCCGCGCAATTCCTGATGCGCGCGACGGCCTCAAACCCGTTCACCGCCGCATTATTTATGCGATGATTGAATCCGGCTGCGATTATAACAAAGCGTTCCGCAAATCGGCTCGTATCGTCGGTGAAGTAATGGGTAAATATCACCCCCATGGCGATAGCGCGATTTATGACGCATTGGTGCGTATGGCGCAGGAATTTTCGATGCGTGTTCCGCTCATCGATGGCCAGGGTAACTTTGGCTCGATGGATGGGGATTCACCGGCTGCAATGCGTTACACCGAATCGCGCATGGAAAAAATCGCCCACAAGCTGGTGGAAGATATCGATAAAAACACCGTCGACTGGCAAGAGAACTACGACGGCAGCGAGCAAGAACCTGTCGTCCTCCCCGCGATGTTCCCGAACCTGTTGGTGAACGGCGCAGGCGGTATCGCGGTCGGTATGGCAACTAATATTCCAACCCACAATTTGGGCGAAGTGATTGATGCCACTTGCCTGTTGATCGATCACCCACATGCGACACTTGATGAAATCCTGAAAGTCATACCCGGTCCTGATTTCCCAACCGGTGGTTTAATCCTCGGTCGTGGCGGCATTTATAATGCGCTCACCACCGGCCGTGGTTCCGTCATTATGCGTGGCCGCACCGAGATTGAACAGATCCGCGATAAGAAAGAAGCGATCGTCATTACCGAAGTTCCATACCAAGTGAACAAAGCGAAGATGATCGAAAAGATCGCCGAACTCGTGAAAGACAAGCGCATCGAAGGCATCACAGACATCCGCGATGAATCCGACAAATCCGGCGTACGCGTCGTGGTCGAATTGCGCAAAGATGCAGTGGCTGATGTGATCCTGAACCAGCTCTATAAATTCACCCCGCTGCAAACCAGTTTCGGTGTGAACATGCTGGCGCTGGATCGTGGCCGTCCAATGTTGATGAACGTCCGTGACGTTTTGACCGGCTTCATCCGCTTCCGCGAAGAAGTGATCACCAAACGCACAGTGTTCGAGCTCACCAAAGCCCGCGACCGGGCGCATGTGTTGATCGGCCTCGTAATCGCTGTCACCCATATCGATGAAGTGATCGACGTTATCCGCAAATCCTCCGACCCTATCGATGCACGCGATAAATTGCTGGCGCGCCCTTGGCCTGCTGGCGAGATTGAGCCGCTATTGCGTTTGGTTGATGATTACCGCAACGAAATTATCGACGGCAAAGTAAGGCTGACCGAAGAGCAAGTGAAAGCCATCCTCGAGATGCGCCTCTCACGCCTCACTGGTTTAGAGCGTAACAAGCTCGACGAAGAACTGGGCACCATAGCCGATGAAATTAAAGACAAGCTCGAAACACTCGGCAATTACGAAAAGCTGAAAGGCATCATGCGCGGCGAGTTGATCGCGATCCGCGACGAATTCGCAACCCCACGCATGACCGAAATTTCCGACGCCGAATTCGAACAAGACGACGAAGCCCTAATCCCACGCGAAGACATGATCGTGACCGTCACCTTAGGCGGCTATATCAAACGTGTGCCGATTAACGAGTTCCGCAGCCAACGTCGCGGCGGCAAAGGCAAATCCGGCATGAACATGAAGGATGAGGATGCAGCGACCGATATTTTCGTCGCGAACACCCACACGCCAATGCTGTTCTTCTCAACGACCGGCAAAGTATACAAACTCAAAGTATACCGCCTGCCGCTCGGCAATGCGCAAGGCCGTGGCCGCGCGCTGGTGAATATTTTCCCAATGGCGGAAGGCGAAAGCATCTGTTGCGTGATGCCAATGCCGGAAGACGAAAACCAGTGGGATTCGCTGCACATCTTCTTTGCAACCCAAAGCGGAAATGTGCGTCGTAACGATTTGTCAGATTTCAAAAACATCATGTCTAACGGCAAGATCGCGATGAAGCTGGATGAAGGCGACAAACTCATCGCCGTACATTCCTGCTCCGACAAAGATCACATCCTGCTTGCAAGCCGCTTAGGCCAAGCGGTGCGCTTCCCGGTCGATGCTGTGCGCGTATTCAAAAGCCGCACCTCCGATGGTGTCCGCGGTATGCGCCTTGAAGCAGATGACTCGGTGATTTCGATGACAGTGTTAAACGGTATCGGCTCCGAGAAAGAGCAACGCGATATGTATCTCTCGCTGCCGGTGGAAACACGCGCACAATTGCGTGCCGCTGCGCGCAAAGGAGATGAGGGTAAGGCTGAATTGGAAACCTTACTCAAATCGCTGACTACCGAACTACCACTCGAACTGGTCGTTGAATTCGCGCATAACGAGGAATTCATTTTGACTGTTTCGGAAAATGGTTTCGGCAAACGTACCTCGGCTTACGAATACCGCATCACCAACCGTGGTGGCTCGGGCGTTGTAAACATCGATACGTCAGATCGTAATGGTAAAGTAGTGGCTAGCTTCCCAGTGGAAGAAGGTGACGACATCATGCTCACCACCAACAAAGGCACCATGATCCGCTGCCCAATTAAAGATATCCGCATCGCTGGCCGTAACACGCAAGGGGTGACCATCTTTAAAACCAGCAAAGGCGAAATCGTTGTTTCCGCAACCCGCATTCCGGGTGGCACGGGTGGCGAGGATGTCGCGGTGGAAGAAGGCGCAGTCGCTGAACAAAGCGATGCCGCAGCAGCCGATGGCGAATAAAACCGGCATCTACCCCGGCACCTTTGACCCCATCACCGTCGGGCACATGGATATCATTACGCGTGGCCTGAAACTGGTCGATCACCTGATCATCGCGGTTGCCGAAGACATCCCTAAAACGCCGATCTTTACCCCGGCTGATCGGGTGGCATTGGTGCGTAAGGAACTAACGAACCTACCCAAGAAGGATCAAGCCCGGGTTGAAGTAAAAGCCTTCCGCGGCTTATTGGTCGAGTTTGCGGCGAAGCATAATTCTGCTATAATCATCCGCGGCCTGCGCGCTATTTCGGACTTCGAATATGAGTTCCAGATGGCTTGCATGAACAGCCGTTTGAACGATGATATTGAAACCGTGTTTCTGCCAGCGTCAGAAAACACCCATTTTATCTCGAGCCGTTTCGTCAAAGAAATCGCCCGACTCAAAGGGGATATTTCCAGTTTCGTAAGCCCAGATACGGCAAAAAAATTGAAGGATTATTACAAGAAATGAAACAGGTGCGGAGTGTCATTATTGGAGCAAGCGGCTACACGGGTGTGGAACTGATTCGCCTGCTCGTTTCCCATCCGCATGTCACTATCGCTGCACTCGTGGCTGACTCAAATGCCGGCCAACCCATCACGAATATTTATCCTCACCTCGAAGGCTATGGGCTGCCTGATCTCGTTAAACTGGATCAAGTAAAATGGGATGATGTTGATGTTGCGTTCGGGTGCCTGCCCCACGCGACCAGCCAAGAAGTGATCGCGAAATTGCCTAAGCATTTGGTGGTGATCGATCTCTCCGCTGACTTCCGGCTTAAAGATACCGCCGAATACGCCAAATGGTATGGCCATACGCATGCTGCACCTGACTTACAAAAACAAGCTGTCTATGGCATGACGGAATTGGCGCGCGACCAAATTAAAAAAACAAACCTCATCGCAAATCCAGGTTGTTATCCGACCTGCTCCATCTTGCCGCTATACCCATTGCTCAAAGAAAAATTGATTGATCTGGATAACATTATTATCGATGCCAAATCCGGCGTATCTGGCGCAGGCAGAAGTGCAAAAGTACAAAATCTTTTCACCGAAGTGAATGAAGGCCTAAAGCCATACGGCATTGCAAGCCACCGCCATACTCCAGAAATCGAACAAGCACTTTCCGAAGCCGCAGGCCAGCCTGTGCAAGTCACCTTCACCCCACAACTCGTTCCACTCTCACGCGGCATGTTGGCGACGATTTATGTCAAAGGCGATGCCGCTAAAATTAAAGCGGCCATCACCAAAGCCTATGCCGGAAGCGCCTTCGTCAAAGTTACCGAGAACGCACCCAGTACGCGAGATGTTGCCGGCACTAACCGTTGCCATATCGCCGTGTTCGCGGATCGCGTCAAAGGCCGGACGATTATTGTCTCCGCCATCGATAATTTGGTTAAAGGCGCAAGCGGTCAAGCGGTGCAAAACATGAATATCCGTTTCGGTTTAGAAGAAACATTAGGGCTAAATTTCCTGCCCGTGTTCCCATGACCGCACCGATCATTCTCCCTTATCATGGCATTAGCCCCAAGATCGCACCCGATGCCTTTATTGCACCCGGCGCAGTCATAATTGGCGATGTCGAAATCGGCTCCAAAGCAAACATCTGGTTCGGCTGCCTCATCCGTGGCGATGTACAAAGCATCCGCATCGGCGAAGGCACCAATGTGCAAGATGGAACGGTGATTCACGTCACCCGCGGCGATGGCCCAACCATCATCGGCAAAGGCATTACCATCGGCCACTCGGCATTATTGCATGCCTGCATCTTGGAAGATGATTGCTTCATCGGCATGCATTCCACCATCATGGACAAAGCCGTTGTTGAATCCGGCGCAATGGTTGCAGCAGCAGCTTTGATTGCACCCGGAAAGCGCGTGCCTCAAGGTCAAATCTGGGCGGGCAATCCTGGTAAATTTTTGCGCAATCTGAGCGAAAAAGAAGCGGCGTTTATCGCTCAATCGCGCGAGAATTATATTAAGCTCGCGGGTGACTATTCAACACTTTAAGCCGCGTGATACCCTGCCCTGTATAACGATTAATTTTTTCGAGCAGTTCCGGCTCTTGATGCGTCACCAGCGTGTTCATGCCGGGCGTGACACCTAACGTTAAGATGCGATCTGTCTTTGTTATTTTTATATCTTGCGGCCAGGCATAACCCGCAACTTCTTCACCGACAATCAGCTTCCATTCGCCACTTAAGGTGATCAGTAATTTATCCCGCTCATTGAGCATGGGTTTGAGCAAACTGGTGAGCGCGGATTTGAGGGGCTTCTCGCCCCAAATGCTAAGCGGCCTGACCATCGAGCAACTTTCGAATTGGCGCAAAGCTTTTGCGATGATGAGGTGTGATACCAAATTGGGCTAAGCCTTTTTGATGGCGCGCAGTGCCATACCCTGCATTGCTGTTCCAGCCATAATGTGGGAAGATTTGGTGCAACTCATGCATCATCCGATCGCGCGTTACTTTGGCAATGATGGAAGCCGCAGCGATCGAGGTGGAGATGCTATCACCTTTCACCAGCGGTATCGTTTTTTGAACAAATTTTGGTGGCTGATTACCATCCACTAAAATTACATCCGGAACAATTTCGAGTGCCGCGACCGCACGCTGCATCGCAAGTTTAGTAGCACCGAGAATATTGAATTGGTCGATCTCCTCGACACTCGCAATGCCAACACCCACTGACGCCATGCTAAAAATCTCGGTGTATAATTCTTCGCGCTTTGCAGCAGTCAGTTGTTTCGAATCGTGTATGCCATTGGGTGCCTGCAAATTTTGAAATACCACCGCGCCCGCAACCACCGGCCCTGCCCATGGTCCACGCCCTGCTTCATCCACTCCCGCAACACAACCACCACAACGTGTTTCGTGCGAAAAATCCGGCATTATTGTTTCTTCCCTAATATTTGCGAGCGTGAAAACCACATCTGCGATTTTGCCGAATCCGCTTCTACACCATTACCATTCGCATACGCGTTGCCAAGGTTCCATGCTCCCTCCGAACTGCCCATCTCTGCCGCACGTGTATAGAGCTCAAATGCTTTTTTGTAATCGATATCAATGCCGATGCCATTAGCATACATATAAGCCAGGCTCATAATGCCCTCGACATTGTCTTTCTCTACCAATTTCTCAAACCAATATTTTGCTTTCGCTTCGTCAGGCCTACGGCCCTTCCCATCCAAATAAGCGCGCGCCACAATTAATTGTGCATCGGTATCCCCCGCTTCTGCTGCCTTTAAAAACCACTCGATTGCCTTGTCGCTATTTTTTTCTTCATTGCCCGCACTCATATAAAGCTTGGCGAGCATCAAACTAAATTGCCGCTTCGTGGCATCATCTTCCACCATCGCCGCGACCTTGGTATAATATTCAATCGCCTTCGGGAAACTACGCGGAACAATTTTCCCCTCTTGGTTATATTGTGCCAATTTCAGATAACCCTGCGGCACACCGAGCGCGCCCGCTTTCTCAAATAAGCTCATCGCTTTCGGATAATCTTGGAACACGCCGCGGCCGGTTGCATCTTGCCCCTCTTCATAGAGCAAGCCTAACTGGTAAAACGCAAAGCCATTATTTTGCTGCGCGGCACGATTTAAATATTCTACTGCTCGACGAAAATCACCTGGAACACCAATCCCTTCATTATAAAAATAGCCCATCACCCCGAGAGCCCGGCCATCGCCCGCATTTGCAGCTTTTAATAACCAATAAGCCGCTTTCTTTTCGTCTTTTTCAACATTAATCCCGTAATGATACATATAGCCAAGCCGATATTGCGACTCGCCATCACCTTTATTCGCCCGCTCTACCTCCGCAGGAATATTCTCCGGCGTGATGGCATAAACGCGCGGCAATTCCGGCGTTTCAATGGCCTGCGCATGGGCAGCAAAGGGGAGTAATATAATAGTCAGGAAAAATACGAAGAATCGCATTCTTTAATTATAGTGCAGTTGCACTAGCCACGCAACATCGCGGTCACGCCGGTCCGGTTTAGTTCGGTGAGGCCGAGGGGCTTCATCAGTTTAATGAACGAATCCAATTTATCGGGACTGCCTGTCATCTCAAACACGATTGCGGTTGGCGTTGCATCGACCACAATGGCTTCAAACGATTCCGCCATGCGCATTGCTTCCAAGCGTTTTGCGCCTTTGCTTTCAACACGCACCAAGGCGAGTTCACGTTCAACGACGTTGCCTTCCACCGTTAAATCCTGCACCTCATAAACCGGCACGAGGCGTAGGAGCAGTGCTTTAATTTGTTCGATAATGGTCGGTATACCACTCGTCACAATCGTGATGCGCGAGAGATTTTTTTCTTCGTCTACTTCCGCAACCGTCAGGCTTTCGATGTTATATCCGCGGCCGGAGAACAAGCCGATAACGCGCGCCAATACGCCGAACTCGTTATCAACGAGAACGGTCAATACGTGGCGTTCGATTTTTGTTTCGCGCTTCATACCTGCATCCGTGCTTCTTCCTCATCCACATCGACTTCATCGGCGGGCGAGAGTTTCATTTCATAATGTGCCGCGCCCGCAGGAATCATCGGGTAGACGTTTTCCTTATCATCGACACACATGTCGAGAATCACCGGACCATTATGCGCAAGCATTTCTTTAATTGCCGCATCGACATTCGAGGCATCGTCACAACGCATGCCTTTCATGTGGAAGCTTTCAGCGAGCTTTACAAAATCCGGCAACGAATCCATATAGCTTTCCGAATGGCGGTTGCCGTGGAACAATTCCTGCCACTGGCGCACCATGCCCATGTAATGGTTGTTCAGAATCAAAATTTTCACCGGCAGACGGAACTGCACCGCGGTGTTGAGCTCCTGAATATTCATCAAGAACGACGCTTCACCCGTCACGCAAATTGTGAGCTTATCAGGGTTGCCAATCTGCGCACCAATTGCCGCTGGCAGGCCATAACCCATGGTGCCGAGGCCACCGGAAGTGAGCCAATGACGGGGCTTATCGAAATCCAAATATTGTGCCGCCCACATTTGGTGCTGACCTACATCGGTTGAGACGTAGGGGTCTTTTTTCTTGGTCAACGCGTTTAAGCGATCAAGCGCATATTGCGGTTTAATGACGGTGCCTTTCTGGCGATAAGCGAGGCTCTTTTTATTGCGCCATTTTTCGATCTGCTCCCACCATTTGGTGAGTGCTTTTTTATCGAGAGTGAATTTGTGTTTCTTCCACAATTTCAACATCACCTTCAGTGTCTCCGCCGCATCACCGACGAGCGGATAATCCACCTGTACGGTTTTGTTGATGGAGGACGCATCAATATCTACATGAATTTTTTTCGAACCAACCGAGAACGCATCAAGCCTGCCCGTAATCCGATCATCAAACCGCGCGCCGATATTGACCATCACATCGCATTCCGCCATCGCGAGATTCGCTTCATAGGTTCCGTGCATTCCAAGCATGCGCAGGAATTGTGGATCCGAAGCCGGGAACGCCCCAAGGCCCATCAATGTCGAAGTGCAAGGAGCGCCCGTGAGGCGGATAAATTCCGTCAGCAATTTAGATGCTTCATCGCCCGCATTAATCACTCCGCCACCCGTATAAAATACGGGGCGCTTGGAAGAAGCGAGCACTTTGAGTGCTGCTAGAATTTTTGCTTCATCTGGCTGCGCCACCACTTTGTGCGATTTGCGGGTAACGTTTTTGAGGCCCTTATATGCATGCGTTTGCAGCTGAATATTTTTTGGCAGATCAACCACGATCGGGCCCGGGCGACCGGTGCGCGCGATATAAAATGCTTCGTGGATCGTGTGCTCGAGTTTGTCGATTTCTTTGACCAGATAATTATGCTTGGTGCAGCTGCGAGTGATGCCCGTGGTATCGGCTTCCTGAAACGCATCCGAACCAATCAAATGCGTCGCGACCTGACCGGTGATGCACACGATCGGAATCGAATCCAGCAGCGCATCCGCAAGGCCTGTTACAGTATTGGTCGCACCCGGGCCCGAAGTTACCAAAACGACACCCACTTTGCCCGTCGAACGGGCATAGCCTTCAGCCGCATGGATAGCGCCTTGCTCGTGGCGAACGAGGATATGGCGGATATGGTTTTGCTGAAACAGCGCATCATAAATCGGCAGCACCGCCCCACCAGGGTAACCAAAAATGACATCAACCCCCTGATCTTGCAGGGCTTTTATCAATATATTTGCACCGGACATCTCACTCATAGGGGGCGGATTATGGCCCAAGAAACCTATAAATTCAAAGGCTTTTTCGGGTTTTTAAAGCCCTCCACCATCTGACGATTTAATCTTAGGGCGGCTAAATACTCCTTCAGCACCCAAACTTCACGCAAATACAATGCGCAGATGGCTGTTTTGTGATAGATATAGGGCATAGCCATGGAACCGGAAAACAATCAATTTCAGGACGAACGGGCGCTACAGGTGGAGAGCCAGGGGATTACGCCATTTGATTCCACCAAAAGACGAACATCAAAAGAAGCTCCACTGGTTATTACCTATAGTTTTGAACCCCGTTCTATTCGAGCGGCAAACAAAGAGGTAGATGCTCTTTATGAAAATCTAGGTACCCTTCAAAAGGAAGAGCGTGAGGTAGTGCTTACTCTATTCGCCGATTTGGAGCGGATATGCGACGTGCGGTTTGAAAAACTGGAATCTGAAAAATCGGATAAGGCCGACATAGCCTTTTTTGAAGCCGCTGGAAAAAAAGATAGTGATTTTATAGGACACTCTTTTCCCGCAGGTGAAGACCGCAAGGATATTTTTATTCGCACGGATTACATTAAATTTGGAGAAGAATTCCGGAAGCAAGTGCATGATACCATCGCGCATGAACTTGGTCATGCAATGGGACTGCCCCATACCAACAATAATCGACGCGCGGAAAATTTCGATGTCTCCACCACCCGGATGAACGACAATCCATCGTCTGTGCCTTCCGAGGGATTCCGTTATTGGGATGTTGAGGCATTGCGTAAGCTCTATGGCCCCTCACGTGAGAAAAGTGGCGATAATTACTATACACTGCAGGAAATAGCTTCTCGTACGCTAGTGGACACTGATGGACACGACACGTTATCACTTGCCCGCGACATGGATTTCGACCAGGCCATTATCGATAACAGACCAGCGGAAAGCCTGGTATTTACGTGCAGATAGAGAACGGCGAAGAGATAAAGCAATATGGACAATTGGCCAAAAATACTTCGATCGAAGACGTAAAAGGAAGCCAGATAATGAAGAATATATTCATAGATGGCGGAGGGGATAATTACTATGTAGGCGGGGAGGCTAGTGACCATTTTATTGTGGGAGAAGGCAATAACCGCTTGAATGGGGGCCTCAGAAGCCAAGATCTCGTTTCAGATACCTATGAGTTTACCGGAAAATCAGGTCGTACACAGATAATAGAAACGTATGATCCACGATTTGATACAATCAAAGCCAGCAAGGAATTCTCTGCAATCAATTTTTCTGCCATTAGCGAGCTAAATATACCTGGAAGAAAGGCGACTGGGGTTGCATTGACCTTGGTACGCGAAGGAGCAGAATCTACTGAAGTGCTATTGCCAGGTATAAGAGAAGAAGAACTTCAAATGCTGAAAAACAGCATTAAAATGCATGCGGAAGAAACCAACCCAGCCGACCTACTCAAGCCTTCTACAACTCCCCTTAACAAAAAAGATTCAGAACCTAGAAAAGGCCGTTAGCTATTCTTAGCGGTTGATCACATTGGTCAGTAGCAACGTCTCGTGCTCCTGATTCAAATGGTGGTGGCTGTTATGTGGCAACTCCCATTGATAACTATCCCAGCTGCCGCAGCTTGAGCAGAAAATATCCCAGTTGAGGGTGTGGAAATTACATTCGCTACATACCCAGAAATGATCCGGCACGGCGAGCATCGCCCGCTTGCGCCATTGCTCGGCTTGTTCGAGGTCTCTCTCCTCCGCCGCAATATGCGCCATGATTTGGCAGAGCGAAGCCGTCTCTTCAATCGAGAGTGCCGCCTTCACATGGTTACGTGCTTTCACAAAATCACGCGCGCTAATCGCCGCAGTCGCGATCAAGCGATGGCTTTCGACATGCTCCGGATTGAGCTCAGCCAACTTCTCTGCATAGCGTACTCTTCGTGGCGCAGGCTCAGTCGAAAACAACACATTAAATGCTTTCGCGATATCGGGATGCGGTTCAACGCGCCATACATCTTCGATGCGCCTTCTCACTTTGCTCACCATATTTGCTTCCGGCGCAATTTGCGCAGCGAGCACATAAAGCGGCGGCAAGCTCGGCAGATATTGCATTGCTTTTAGCACCAGCGAGAGCGCATCTTTCACCTGATATTTGGTATAAGCCTCACGCCCACGTTGGAACAACAGTAAGCCTTTTTGGCGAGCAAATGTGCCCTCTTCGGTTTCGCTGAGCAATGCTTCTTGCTGCTCAGGCGATTTTTTCAAACCCTTCGCGAGTTGGTCGAGTTCGATCTCGGCCTCCTGCCAGCGGCGTTGTTGTTTATAGGCCTGGAACAGCAATGCGCTGATGCCCAAATCTTTCGGCTCCAGGCGTTTTGCCTTTTGGCCGAGCGACAGCATTTCGGCATAATTTTTATCTTTCTGCGCTTGCACCATCAGGCCTTTGAGGGCCACGAATTCGGTTTCCTTATGCTGCAATAATGCACTGTAATTTTTGCGGATTTCGGCAGTGTTTCCACTCGCCCGCGCAATTTCCGCCGAGACAATCGTTGGCAACAAAGGCTGGTTCGGCAGACGTTTTGCGGCCTTATGCGTCAGCGCCAATGCCTCATCATATTGCCCAGCAGAAAATGCAATCAACCCTTGGGTAAGTAATTGCAACCCTTGGTCATGTCGGCGATTACCGAAGGCGGAAAAGGTGCGCGATGGCAGGCGGATCAGCCATATTAACGCGACGCCGATAAATACAAATAAAATCGACAGCGCAAATAGCCCGAGGATCAAGAACGCCACACTCGTGCGAATTTCATAGCCTAGCCACACCACTTGCAACGGACTATTATTTTGCACCATCCATAGGCCGGCAAGTCCAAACAAGACCAACACCGCAAACAGAATGAGGAAATAAAAATACCGCATTATCTGGCTTCAATGGTGAGAGGTGGCGCAACCAGATCCGTCGTATTTTTTGGCGCATCCAGAGCCGGATTTGGCGCCACTTTTTGTGCGAGCGTGTGCAGCGATTGGGTGAGCTTCAATGCCTCCAACCGCAATTTCACTTCGGCGATCCAAGGTGCCACAATAGTTGCATAAGAACCTTGAAACGCCGAAAGTTCTTCTGCTGCTCGCTCGATATTTTCTTTGTTCAAATAATATTCCGCGCGAGCCACAATAGCATCCGGCGAGCTGCCTTCGACCAACCCCACACGGCGGATCGAAATCAGCTGACGCAGCATCCGCGCGATCGCGGCGCTCAAGCCACTATCGGTATCTTCTTTTTTCCAGCGCACATAAATATCATCCGAAACTGTTCTGAAATCCGTCCGCAGTTTTTCGTACGAAGCAACGCCTTGCACATAAGGCGCCAATGCTTGCACCAGGCTTGCCGCTTCCGGCATATGGCTATCGGAAAAATGCTGCAACTGTTCGAGCTCCCACGGGAACGGCAAGCCCTTCTGTAATGCATGCTCAATCAGCCTTGCATATTGCGCAAGCAAGGTTTGGCCACGCATGGTTATTTCATATTGCAGGGCCTTATCTTTTTCCTGCACAGTCGTTTCAAGTTGCTGGATTTTGCTTTGTGCCTCTGCCAATTGCCGCTTCAGCTCTTCCGCTTCCTGGATTTCTTCCGGCGATTTCTCCTCCACAATCACAACTGGCATCACTGGCTTCTCGGGTGTTTTTTCTTCGAGTGGTTTGGCGGCAAAGAATCCGGAAAAATCAGGCATATTCGGCAAAGTAATATTTATTTCCGGCCATTCTATCTGCGGCCACTGTATTTCCTGTAACTTCACCTGTCTCAAATAAGGGCTGGTCAACAAGGTCAACACGATCACCACCGCGATAACCCAAAGCACGAACACTACGCCCTTAGATTCCGGTTTTTCAGCGATTGGTTTTACATTTGCGGTTTTTGCTGTACGTGTACGCACCGCAGCAGGCGCGGCAACCGCCTTCTCGCTTTTCGTTTGACCTGGGGTAACGGATGGTTTTTTCTTTGTGGCCATGGAACGGGTTATATGATTGTTTTGGGGTTAGAATCAAGCTGTGATGAAACGGCAGTCGCAATCGTTGAGGGAAACCGCACGATACATGCGAATATTGTGCTTAGCCAGTGGCAAGCGCATGCCCCCTATGGCGGCGTTGTCCCCGAAATCGCCTCCCGCGCCCATTTAGAAGCCATTGAATCCCTAGTCGCCGAAGCATTGCAAGTCTCTGGCCTTAACTGGAGCAACATAGACGCCATCGCCGCCACCGCCGGCCCAGGCCTCATCGGCGGCGTCATCGTAGGCCTCACCGCCGCCAAAGCCATCGCCATGGCGATCAACAAACCACTAATTCCGATTAATCATTTAGAAGGCCACGCCCTCACCCCACGTCTGGTCGAAGATATTCCCTTTCCCTATTTATTACTGCTCGTCTCCGGCGGCCATACTCAATTGATCATCGTCGAAGGCATCGGCAACTACCGCACCCTCGGCACGACCATGGACGACGCCGTCGGCGAAGCCTTCGACAAAACCGCAAAGATTTTAGGCCTGCCATACCCCGGCGGCCCGGAAGTGGAAAAACAAGCCGCCAACGGAAACCCAAAACGTTTCCTACTACCCCACTCAATGGTTGGCACCCCACATTGCAACTTCTCATTCTCTGGCCTCAAAACTGCCGTCGCCCGCACCGCTGCAACGATAGAAAAAAGCGATATCCCAGATCTCTGTGCTAGTTTCCAAACCACCGTCGGCGATATTTTGTGTGATCGCGTAACAACCGCCATCAAACAATTTTCCGGCTCACATTTAGTCGTCGCTGGCGGAGTCGCCGCGAACCAATATCTCGCGCAACGATTAAGGACTGTGGCCGCCTCATCCAATCTGCAATTCTGCGCACCACCGATGAAACTTTGCACTGATAACGCTGCGATGATTGCTTGGGCGGGGGTAGAGCGTTTAAAACAGGGTATTTCCAGGAGCGCACTAAACGTCATTCCTAAAGCGCGCTGGCCATTGGCTGAAGTTTCTATTTGAATTTGGCACCTACACCTTATAAAAGGCTCCCTCACCCATATTGCCGCTGTAGCTCAGGGGTAGAGCAACTGATTCGTAATCAGTAG
>CAIJLX010000076.1 GCA_903821695.1 uncultured Alphaproteobacteria bacterium
ATATGTTCCAGAAAATCAAGGAAAATAGACGGCTTGCACTAAGGGTCGACAAACTCGATTCCACTTTCATGGCATTCCTTGCCCTTGCCTTTATCAAACTTGAGGTTTGTTAACAGTGCCTAATCATTTCTTCCGAGATATCATCGCGATCAGAGTGTTTCATTTGGCCGAAGATGACAGCGCCTTCCGAGATAGAAAGGCTTTCATAGATGAGGAAACCATGCACCTTGCCTTTATCGCCGATGCTTACTTGTTTGGCTTTGACTACGCCATGAATCTCGCCATTGATTTTAATCGTTTTGCCGAATATGTCGCCTTTGATAAAGCCGGTCGGGCGCAGGTTTAGTTCGTTACATTTGATATTGCCCTCAACACGGCCGGCCACTTCAATGCTGCCCTCGCTGATCAAATTGCCTATGATGCTGAGGTCGGTCGAAATCACGGTTGGCACTGCGCCATCGCCACGAACGGTTAATGCATTTTTGCTTTTGCTAAACATGTCCACCTGCTCTCAAAAATAAAACGGGGTTTTGCGGTTTGCCTTCAACACGAACTTCATAATGCACATGGGTGCCACTGCTGCGGCCTGTATTGCCTTGTGTGCCAATCACAGCCCCCAAAGCCACCTTCTGCCCCTCACGCACCGATATATCCTTCATATGGCCATAACGAGTGGTGATGCCATTGCCATGGCTGACCTCAACCATATTGCCATAACCACCAGCTTGCCCCGCCGAAATCACCGTGCCGGCCGCCGTTGCACGAATCGGCGTGCCATATGGCCCTTGGAAATCTACACCGGTATGCATTGCATGGCCTTCCGTAAATGGATCTTCCCGCTCACCAAAGCCGCTAGTGATGTGGTGCGATTGGATCGGGCGACCGAACGGAATTTCTGACATCAGTTTGGTAAGCGCCATCAGGTAATCCATTTGTTGGCGGAGATTATCTTTCTGCTTTCCACTGCCCAAGCTCACTGGCACATAAGGCCCACCCACATTGGTTTTTTCCGAATAGGCATTCCCGCGCAGCGCAAGTTGACGCATTTTGACCAACCCACGACGCTTAATCAACGGATCCAGCTTTAAGCCCGTAGAAGCAATGGTTCCTTCCATCTTCGCGGTATATTGCAGCAGCCTGCGGCTAACGCCGCCTTGCAATTCCACCATTTGCGCACGCATCTGCGCTGCGGTTTTTAAGGAAGATTGCTTGTCTGAGATAGGAGCTGCCGAAGCGCCCTCTTTCGATTTCACGTTCGTGGTTTTTTTAATCTCATCGAGGAAACTATTCATTCCCTCCATTTCGCCATGAAGCGATTCATAGAGCTGTTGCAGCTCTTGGTTTTCCATGTTTGAGCGCATTACCTCGATTTCTTTTTTGGCAATAATCCCCTGATAGGCCATGAAACGACCATTGGAGTAAAAAGACCAGATGAGGAATAACGCCACCGCAAAAAAGGTTACCTGTTGCAACCGCGGTTTTAAAGGAATGCTCAAAATATTATGATCCGAAATAATCAATATTTTGCGCTCACGAAACAGCTTTTTGTTCCATGCCTGGCATCGTTTCATCAATTGCTTGATTGCACGCTGTAAATCCATATAAGGGTACCATAAGGATTTATGAAAAAAATAGAAGCAATAATTAAGCCTTTTAAGCTAGATGATGTAAAAGAGGCCCTGCAAGCTATTGGTTTAACAGGAATAACCGTGACGGAAGTCAAGGGTTTCGGCCAACAACAAAGCAGCGCCGATGCCTATAAAGGTGCCGATTACGTTATAGATTTCATGCCCAAAGTAAAAATTGAAATCGTGCTAGAAGATGACAAAGTGGAAAGCGCCATCGACACCATCTGCACCGCCGCCAACACCGGCCGCATCGGCGACGGCAAAATTTTCGTGTTCCCGGTAGAGCAAGTGGTACGAATCCGCACCGGCGAACGTGGGTCGAAGGCGATCTAAATTTTCACTAACCACGCCCGCCGAGTTTGGGTATATCTGGCATCGCTTTTAGCTGTTCTCTCAGTGAGTCTTCTAGCAAAAAGACTAGGCACTGTTAACAAACCTGTATTTTTATGATATAGGTTATGGCGAAAGGGAGATTTTTGCCATGAACAAGCGCTTATATCCTGTGTCTCGCGAGGTTTTCGATCTTGAAATTCGTCCGATTATTGAGGCGGTGACA
>CAIJLX010000077.1 GCA_903821695.1 uncultured Alphaproteobacteria bacterium
GAAATATCTTGCAGCAATCATCACGATTACCACCTTTAGACACGTATCCAACCGCTCGCTCTCTCAAATCTATCGAATATGCTCGTGTCATAAATGGCAACATAACACATCTAATTAAATTGGGAAATACTATACCTCAAGACCTCGTTTATCATAAGGCACCCAATTTATCGTTTTTTCGGCGTTTAAATGTACGGAACCATTTGCCACCTTTACTAGGTGGTTCGCCATTTCATTTATTTCTGTGATATCGGCCTGTTCTGGTGTTGCAACTTTTCCGGTCACAGCCTGCAAAGCGCCAGCCGCCGCACCCTTACCCATAGCCTGACGCCGCTCAGGATCAAACTCCGGCATTTTGACGGAATCCCAGAACATTTTTAAGAGAGTTTTAAAGTCCATACCTCATCAGTATGGCTTAGTTTCATTAATTATTCGTTAACAGCCACTTCGCCAGCGGATTCCACAGGCTATCCCGAGCCTTCAACCCCGCTATCATACTAATATGCCCCGCTTGGATGCGGTGGATGTGGGCGTGGGGCCAGGCGTTGACTAGCGGGATGGTCGAGGCCGGGGGGACGATGCCGTCGCGTTCAGGGATGGCTAGGAAGGTTGGTTTTTGGATCTGGTTTGGGAGGATCGGTTGACCCTCAATCTGCCATTTGCCTTGGTTGGTTTTGTTTTCGCTGGCCCAGCCGATGAAGCATTCTTGGGCGACTTTGGCGCTCATCCCTACCACATCTTGCAGCCATTGCTCGATTTTGAGGAACTCTTTCAGGCGTGGGCTGTTTTCTTTATATTTGGCGAAACGGGCGAACTTCTCGTGCACGCTCCAAGGTTTCTGCAGATAAAACCAGTTATGGATAAATTCATGCGGCAACACACCGTCCCAATCTTCTTGCGGCAAAATCGCGGGTGGTTGTTGCATCCCCTGCGCATGGAAATCCCATGGGGTGGCGAGCAAGGCTAGCTTGCCGATTTTATGCGGCTGGCGGATGCTGGCTGCCATCGCGAGCAGACCGCCCATGCAATAACCGACTAGATTCACCGGCTTGCCATGGGTCGCATAAAGCAGATCAATCGCCGGCTCCAAACGCTGGGTGATATATTGCGCGATATCGAGATTAATTGGCTCTTCTTCCGGATTTCCCCAATCGAGCAGATGCGCCTTCCCGGCATGGCGGCTTAAAAACCGCATCAGGCTGCGGCGGGGCTCCATATCCAGCACATAGGAGCGGTTAATGAGCGAGGGGATAACGAGCAGCGGCTCGCCTTTGCCGCCGTAATTATAAAGCGTAACAGCACCTTGTTGCCAGATGGGTTTGCCGCTTAAAACAGGGCGGGCGGTGTGTGGGGTGCTGGTGTAGCGGCTAAGCCCATCCATCCAGGCTTGGAAGCGCTGGCGGGCCTCAGTTTCAACTGCTTTTTCCAGTTTTTGAGCGTGGTTTTGATTTACCGATTTCAAGAAGGGTGATTCTTCGCTCCAACGTTTCAATTCGCTCATGGAGCCGACGTAATTCATCATCGCCAGCGGGAACATGAGTGGATTGGGCGGTGTGGGCACGAGGTTCCTCCTTACGGGCTTGCAAGCTTTCGAAATAGCTTTGGGCATAAGTCTGCATGGCCTGCATATTACGTGCTATCGCCTCCGGATCACGGAAACTAGCGGAAAGTTGTTCCTGCCACGCATCCAGAAACCGCCCCGCCATCTCCTGAAACTCATCCTTCGCCATAGGGAGAGGGAGGTTAAGGGAATGGGGGGAAGAGTCAAGAAATTACCACCTTGCAGATGCGAAAAGCTTGCCAATCATTTCGCCCATGCCTATAGCAGTGCTTGGGCTTTAAGCGGATGTGGCGGAATTGGTAGACGCACCAGGTTTAGGTCCTGACGCCGCGAGGCGTGGGGGTTCGAGTCCCTTCATCCGCACCAGCCTACGCTCTGCGAGCTTCGGCTCGGCAAGCCGAGACGAAAACGAGCAGCGAAGCGGAGGCTGTCGCGCTGTAGCTTTAGCGAAAGCGGACTGGCGGACAACTCACCCAAAAACCTGATTATGCACCGTCTTTGCCTTCTTCAGCAAGCTGAGTAACCGCTCTTTATCGCCTACGTGCAAAATATTATGTAGCGTGGCGATGGTGTGGTGGAGGGAGAGTGGGTTTTGGGAGAGAGATTGCTCGATGTCTCGGTCTAAGGTGCTGGTAAAATCGCGGAAGCCGGGGCCGGCATAGGGTTTATATTCTTCGGTGATGGCGGCAGCGAGTGCGGCTTGCATTTGGCCATAGGCGGAAAATTCGGGAAAGTGGCGCATTTCCATTTGGAATTCTTCGATAGCTAGCAATAACGATTGGCGATTGAGCATGAAGGTGCTGGCCCATAATTGCGGGCTAGAGCCACCGATCCGTAAGAATGTTTGTAAGCCCTCCGCTTTGAATTCACCGTGATAGGCGAGCAAAAACGCATAGGCCAGCAATTGTGGCAGATGCGAGACATAGGCATACACCCGATCATGTTTTTCGGGGGTTAGGATACGTGTGACCGCACCCAATTTTTTCCACACCAATTTTGCGCGATCGATTGCCTCTTCCGAACAATCACCATGCGGGGTGATGATGACGCTTTTTTCGAAATAGAGCTGCGGGTTCGCCGCATCAGGGCCATAGGTCGCCGCACCGGCTATTGGGTGGCAGGGCACATAGCGCGAATGCATATAACTTGGCAGGTGTTTGAGCACTTCGTTGATGGCGGCCACTTTGACCGAGGCGATATCGATAATCAGACCATGTGTGGGCATATCCTGGCCGAATTGCTGCAACACATCGGCGAAACCTTCCACCGGTGTACAGAGCGCGAGGAAATCGATTTCCGGCAAATGGCGGCTATCCAAAATGCGGTCGACTGCTTCCATATCGACCGCTTTTTTGCCATGTGCTTCATCGCTCTCCACGCCGAAATAACGCTGTGACATTTCATGGTGGCGCATACCTAACGCAAGCGAGGTACCCATTAACCCTAAACCTGCGATCACGGAACGCTGAAACATTATTTCTTAGGCGGCTTGGGTTTTAAATCGAGATCGGCCAATGCATCGCTATCATCGACTTGCCCACGTGCAGCCATAATGTTTTGCTCTAAAATACGTTGATGCACTTCGGCCCGCAACACAGTTGCATCCGGTGGAAACTCGAAACCTAATTTGACAGAGCCACCTTTGACATCCACCACTTCTACGCGGATGTTGTTATTGATAATGATGGATTCACCCAATTTACGCACTAAATAGAGCATGCCCAATCCTTGTGTGTGTAGCCTTGAGCATAAAGCAGAGCGCTTAAATCGCAATGATTGATTTGGTGGTGCGCCTGCGCCCGCACTGTCGGTTTCGCGTGATAGGCAACGCCCAACCCCGCCGCCAGCAACATCGGTAAATCATTCGCGCCATCACCCACCGCCAAGGTTTGCGAGCGCTCTAAACGCAACTCATCTTTAAACCCGAACAAGGTTTGCTCCTTCGCGTGCTTATCAATAATCGGCGGTTTCACAACGCCCGTAAGTTTGCCATCCGCAAGACCCAGCACGTTCGCAATGTTATGTTCAAAGCCCGCAATCTTCGCCACACGAGACGTAAAAAACGTAAACCCACCGGAAATTAAAACCGTCGTCGCACCATGCTTCGCCATCGTTTTAACCAGCACTTCCGCACCGGGCATTAGCTTCACACGAGAGTCATAACATTCCTGCAATGTCGCTTCCGGCAAATCTTTTAGCAATGCCACGCGTTCATTAAGTGCCGCGATAAAATCCAATTCACCATTCATCGCACGTTCGGTGATTTCGGAAACTTTATCCTTAATCCCCGCATAATCCGCGAGCTCGTCGATACATTCGCAAGTAATGATGGTCGAATCCATATCGCTCAATAATAATTTTTTCTGGCGGCCTTCTGCTTCCTGCGTAATCGCATCAAACGGCACATTGGCGAGCAGATAAAGCAAGGTGCGTTGCGCTTCATCAATCGTCAGGCGATCAAAGAAAATATCGCATGCCACCTCATCCTGCAGCCATTTCACATCGAGTAAATAAGCACCCTGATTTTCGAGTGCTTCGACGACGCTATTGACCTCCGCTAAAGTCAGCGGCATCAGGTTCGGGTTTGCAATCAAAGTTGTGACGTTCATAATAGTATCATGCAGAAAGTAGTTGTTATCGCGGGGCCTACGGCTTCAGGAAAATCAGCCTATGCGCTCGAAATAGCGCAAAAACAGCCCGCTGTCATCATCAACGCAGATAGCATGCAAGTTTACCGCGATTTCCCCATCCTAACCGCCCAGCCCAGCAAAGAAGAACAAGCCCAAGCCCCGCACAAACTCTATGGTTTCCTGGGCGTCGACGAAAAATGCGATGCCGCCACCTGGTCCGCCCTCGCCGCCCAAGAAATCCAAGCCGCATGGGCCAATAATATGCTTCCTATCCTAGTAGGCGGGACCGGCCTCTACCTAAAAACCCTCATCCAAGGTATCGCCCCCATCCCCGAAATTCCCGAGGAACACCGAAAAAAAGCGATAGCCTTACTTACCGAATTAGGCCATGAAAACTTCCACGCATTACTGCTAGAAAAAGACCCAGCTTCCGCGCATTTGAAAGTAGGCGACACACAACGTGTGCTGCGTGCGCATGAAGTCATCGAAGCAACCGGCAAACCATTAAGCTATTGGCATACCCAACCCACCCGCAAATTTTTAGAGGCAGCATTTGAAGGAAAAATTATTCTCCCAGAACGTGCAGATTTATACGTACTATGTGGTGCACGATTTAGTCAAATGATCGAAAAAGGTGCCATCACCGAAGTAGAAAAATTCCCGCTCGATACTTCGATCAAAATTATCGGCGTGCCTGAAATCCAGGCCTTCTTGCGAGGCGAAATTAGCAAACAAACAGCCATTGAAAAAGCTGCTCAAGCTACCCGCAATTATGCAAAGCGGCAATATACTTGGTTCAGAAATCAGGATTTAGGCTTTCAGAAAATCTAAAATCGCTGTTGCTGCTTTTTCACTTGGCGTAGGCGATTGATTGAGACCAATCATTTGCAATGCTTCCTGCATAGCTTGTTGCTGAGCATTGCGAGCTTGTGGATCATGCAACAATGCATTGAGCGCCTTCGCGAGTGGCTCCGGTGCGCATTGTTCTTGTAATAATTCTTGGATGGCTGAGCGGTTTAGTAATAGGTTTACCAAATTCACATATTTCACTTTTACCATCCGCCGCAGCATCCATGCGGTGAGTGGATTGATTTTATAGGTGACCACCATCGGCACATTATAAAGTGCGAGTTCCAGTGCGACGGTGCCGGATTTAACTAATGCAATATCCGCGGCTTGGAAGGCTCGTTGTTTTTCTGTTTTATCGGTGATGACAGAAACAGGTACAGGCCAATCTTTTGTTGCTTTTAGGATTTCGTTTTTGAGATGTGGCAAGGAGGGAATAACGACTTCGGTGATCCCTTTTAGTCGTTTAATCGTCTCTTCAAAAATCGGCAGATGGCGTTTGAGTTCGCCACGGCGGCTGCCTGGTAGCATTAAGAGGCTTCCTGGCTTTTTGGTTTCTGCTTCTTGGTTTTTATCTTCGACGAGTGGGTGGCCGACGAACACATTTTTCACGCCGACTTTATCGAAATAGGGTGGCTCAAACGGTAATAGCAGCAATAATAAATCATACCAATTAGCTACCCATTGCGCGCGATGTTCTTTATAAGCCCATACGGTTGGGGCAACGTAATGGATGCGGGGGATTTTGCTGCCTCTTGCTTTGAGTTTTTCGACAACTCTAAAGCTGAAACCAGGAACATCAATGGTGATGACGGCATCAGGCTGAATGCGTTCGATATCGTCTATCGTTTGTTTGATACGCTTGAGGATAGTAGGGATATGCGGGATGATTTCGGTGATGCCGAATAGCGAAATATCGCTCATCGGGAATAGGCTTTGCACGCCTTCTGCCGCCATTTCGTTGCCGCCGATGCCGTATACTTCCACTGTCGTTTTTTGTTTGAGGGCGTGGATCAGTTTTGCACCTAAATTATCGCCCGATGCTTCGCCTGCAATGAAATAAAGTTTCATACATTTATGGCGGTGATGAACAGGCCATGCTGCTCGGCGATTTCGATGGTGGCTTTTTTATCAAGCACCAACGTTGCGTTGGCTTCAATCGCGATGCCGCCTAAGCCAATTGCATGTGCGCGGCGCAACGTATCAGCGCCAATCGATGGCAAGTCGACTCGCTTATCCTGTGTAGGTTTTTTCATTTTAATGAGCGTTGCTTTTTCGCCTTTGAGCAATAAAGGTGCGCTGCGCTCTAGCATTTTATCCGTGCCTTCGGCCGCTTCGATGGCGATGATTTTCTTTTGCTGCACTATGACCGCTTGGCCGATATCGAACTCACCTAATTTTGCCAAAAAATGCATGCCGAATTTGATGTCTTCTTCTGCACCTGCATTAGGCCGGGTAGTGGTGAGGTGGCCTTCAGGAACGGTTAGGTGCGTGATCAAGGAATCAGGGCTGGCGATGGTAAAACCTTGCTCTTCCATGAAGCCCATGAGGGTAGAGAGCAATGCATCATCACCATGGTTTTTTAAGGTGGCGATGCGGCCCATTAGTTTCATGCCGGCGAAATCTAATTTGAGGCTGGAGAGTGACGGACGTTCCACTTTGCCGCCAAAGGTGAGATGCGTAATACCTTGCTCTTTTAAGCGATCGACTGCTTGGCCGATTTTACCCATGTTCTGCCAGGCATGTGGATGGGCGGCGATGAAATCGACATCGGCGAAGCCTTCTAAGGCTAGGATGAAATAAGGGATGTTTTGGTTGCTGCAATGTTCGGCGAGATAGCGTGGGAGTAATCCGCCGCCGGCGATGATGCCTAATTTTTTGATGGGTTGCATGGCTAATTAATAGCCTGTCATAATCCGTTCAACAAGCTGCTTCACAGTGGGCACAAAACCGCCGGCATAGAACGGATCGTTCTTAAAGCGATAAGCGTTATGGCCGGAGAACATCAGCTGATTATTGATATCTGTGCCGTGGATCGCTTGCTGCAATGTTTTTTGGATGCAGAAGCTGCGTGGATCCGCTTTTTTGCCAGTGGTGAAATCGTCATGATCTTTCCAGTTCGAGAATTTGCAATGGCTCAAACAGCCCATACACTCGACTTGGTCTTTCAAGATATCAGCGGCTCTTTCTTTGCTTACAAAAATCAGGGTCGATTCCGGTGTTTTCATCGGTTCGTTATAGCCTTCCGCCATCCAACGTTCTGCATGTGCTTTATCTTCCGCACCGACATACACCTGACGGCCACGAGCACCTACAGGCAGTGCTTCGGTCAGTTCACCGACAGGTTCGGTATGATAGGCAATCTGACGCTCTTCGCGGCCACGCAATTCTTCGATGAAGTTATTATTTACAGCAGAAGAATAAAAACCGGTTGGGCTGAAGCGATTGAGGAATACGTCACCCTCTTCGAGCGTCATCAAACGTTTGCGCCATGCGTCAGAGGCGGGGCTTTCTTGCGTTAAGATTGGGCGTGTGCCGAATTGGAAGGCGATGGGCCCGATTTCTGGATTATCCAGCCAATGTTCCCAATCGCGGATATGCCATACGCCACCTGCCATAATGATTGGCGTCTCTTTGAGGCCTACTTCATTCATGAAGGTGCGGATTTCGGCAACGCGTGGATATGGATCTTCCGGCACTTGCGGGTCTTCGCTGTTGGAAAGGCCATTATGCCCGCCCGCCAACCACGGATCTTCATAGACCACGCCGCCGAGCAGTTTCGGATTTTTGTGATAGGAGCGTTTCCACAAGGCGCGAATCGCGCGCATGGAAGACACGATCGGATAATAATAGACTTGGTATTGCTCTGAAATTTCGGCGAGGCGATATGGCATGCCCGCACCGCACGTAATCCCATGCACCATGCCTTTAGCACCGCCAAGAATACCATGGAGAATTTTTTCGCAGCCGCCCATCTCCCACAATACATTCATGTGGATACGGCCTTGGCCACCCGAAATATCATGCGCGATTTTTGCTTGTGCGAGACCGCCTTCAATACCCATTTGCACGAGTTCATCATGACGTTCGCGGCGGGTTTTGCCGTGATAGAATTCAGGAATACGATTGCCATCGGCATCATAGCGATCCGCGTTTACGCCAGAGAACGTGCCGACAGCCCCAGCCGCCGCGAATGCACCTGCGCTGCGCCCGGTCGAAACCGCGATACCCTTGCCGCCTTCAATAATCGGAAGAACTTCCTTACCGGAAAGTATTACGGGCTTTAATTTAGCAAACACTGCCATAAGGGAAGCATTCTATAAGCAACAATTGGCGAGGGCGCAACCCCCAATTTGGCCGAAACCCCAAGGGTTACTCCAGGATTCTAGGGCTGCTGCGGCGCAGCACACAAAAGTTAACAATCACTTAATATTTAGGCTATAATGGGGACATGACCAACCGAGATAAAATCTCTTCTAACCAATGTAAACTGCGCCTTATCGAATTTCTTTTGCTCGCCCTCGTATTGCCCACCATCCTCATCGTTGAGCAATGGGGCCGGTACATGTTCTTCTTCCTCTGGGCCGCCACTATCTATTGCCTCATCGCGTATTACTTCACTAAATCCTCCAAGACTGTTCCCGTCTGGCGGTGGAGTGAAGTCACCTGGGTACATTTGCGGCCGATATTAATCCGCTTCGGTATATCAAGTGTATTGCTCCTCATCTTCATCAGCATGTACGATCCGGAGCGTCGGTTTGATCTGATTACCCACCGAACTGACATGTGGGCACGGCTAATGCTGCTTTATCCGGTTCTCTCCGCCCTGCCGCAGGAATTTATTTTCTGCACCTTCTTTTTCGCGCGCTATAGCTGCATCTTTAATAATCATCGTAAAATGATGGCAGCGAGCTCAATCATCTTCGCCTATGTTCATGTGTTGTTCATCAACCCTGTGGCGCCACTGCTTACCATCATCGCCGGTTATTTCTTTGCCTCGACCTTTGCCAAACATAAATCGCTGGCACTCGTGACCATAGAACATGCCCTTTATGGCAACATGGTGTTTACGCTGGGGCTTGGTTGGTATTTCTGGGGCAGAGCGTTGCACTAATCACTTTATAGAGCATCACCGCATTCAAACAGTGCCACAAGAAATGCGTACCGAGCGGCAGATTCTCACACACCGCCATATCCAAACTCCGCAGCACCAACGAACTAGCAAAAATCCCACCCGCTAACCACATGCGTCGCGCCGCCTTCTTCGAAACGGACATCAGTCCCCAAGCAATCAAGCATTGCGCAGCTAGACTTGGCAGATACCCCGCCGAACCATTTAAAAACGCCTGCGGCACATAAGTAGACAACGCTTGCGATACGATGACAAAAAGAACAATCAACCCGAGGCACAAAGCCGTCGAATAATTGAGCAACCGCCGCAGGAAAATCCACAGCGCCAAAATTTGGAAGAACAATATCGGCAATACATCCGCCAATAACGACCATTGGTTGGCAAAACTATGGAACAAAAAGCTGCCAATCCCCACCACACACAGCATCACAATTAAAAACGGCACCTCTTTGGGCGCATGCTGTCCTAATTTCCGATAACGCATATACGCAAACACCGCCGCCACCAAAAAGGCAAGATTGCTCAACGCATTAATCGGCTCCGCCCAAAACGAAGCATCTAGCCGTTCGCAATAAATATCAACAGGTTGGTTCCAATCCATGCGGGCCACTATACCCTGCCCGCCCCTTATCTTCAACGCTGCCCTATTTTTAAAATTGACCCTTCCCGCCTTTTATCCTAAATGCATGGCGCTAGCCCCAGTGGTGGAATGGTAGACGCGGCAGATTCAAAATCTGCTTTTCGTAAGGAAGTGGGGGTTCAAGTCCCTCCTGGGGCACCACCCTTCGCCTACGGCTTCGGGTGGCTTACGCCTTAACGTTTCTTAATGAGCATAAGCGAATTTAGAAACGATTAGCCCTTCGTAGCTTTAGCGTAGGAGGGCTGCGTAAGACGCGCGAGGGCGTTCTTAGGCGAAGGAGTGTCGCCCGAAGCTCCTTGGAGCGAAGGGGGACTGGAGAGCAGTTATATGTACTATGTTTACCTAATTCGCAGCATATCTTTTCCAGAGCAAACTTACATCGGTTATTCTGAAGATTTGAAACAACGTATTGCAGACCACAATGCGGGTAAATCTGCTCATACTTCCAAATATGTTCCATGGGAATTGGTGAGCTATCATGCTTTTGCAAACAAACCAACTGCACAAGCATTCGAGCATTATCTTAAAAGCGGCTCAGGCCAGGCATTTGCAAAAAAGCGTTTATGGCAGACAAGCTCGGCCAGTGGCACCAATAATTAATAGTTTTTTTATTGGTACATATGCCATCTTGGCAAACAGAAGAATCCACCAAAGAGGCAGTCATGAAAAAGAACACACTCTGCTTGTGGTATAACCATGATGCAGAAGAAGCGGCCAAGTTTTATGCCCAGACCTTTCCCGATAGCAAAGTTGGCGCAGTGCATCGTGCACCGGCTGATTTTCCAGGGGGCAAGGCGGGTCAGGTCTTAACCGTTGAATTCACCGTATGCGGCGTGCAATGCATTGGCCTTAACGGCGGAGATATATTCAAGCACAGCGAAGCTTTCTCCTTTCAAATTGCCACCGACGACCAGGCGGAAACCGACCGTTATTGGAACGCGATTGTGGGTAATGGCGGCGCAGAGAGCGAATGCGGCTGGTGCAAAGATAAATGGGGTCTCTCCTGGCAAATCACGCCGCGCGTTCTGACAGAAGCGATAGCCAAAGGCGGTGAAGTCGCGAAGCGGGCATTTGAAGCAATGATGGATATGCGCAAAATCGACGTCGCTAAAATCGAAGCAGCCGTCCGCGGTAAAGCCACTTAATCTAAAGGATTATGGTGGGTGGCGAGAGATTTGAACTCCCGACCCTCTGGGTGTAAACCAGCTAGTCTTAGTTTTCAATACGATTCACTAGAAATCATATCTGTTCTTAAATCCAAGCATTTGCTTGTATTTTGATGTTCTTTGTGTATCATAGCTAATCAGATCGATTCACTGTTAGCAATCAATTTTTGTTACCCCATGTTACCCAGAGATATAAAACGTAAAGTTCTTACTGATTTGATTGTCCAAAAAATACGTCCACCAGAAAAGGGGCGGTTGGAACTATGGGATGCTTCATTACCAGGCTTTGGCATTCGTATTACGGATAAGGCAAAGCGTTCTTGGGTTTTGATGACACGCATACATGGCAAGCAGGTCAGGATTACGCTTGGCCGGTACCCTGCATTGACCGTGGCAGATGCCCGTAAGGAGGCACGGCTTATATTGGAAAAATCCTCACAAGGGGTCGATCCACGGAAGCATTCAAAAATAAAGCGCGTACAGGGTGATAGTTTCGCCACCTATCTGGATGAGTATTTAGAAACGATTGTGAAGCCGAGCCAGCGAACGGCCAAAGAGACAGAGCGTATCTTTCAAAAATATGTGCTTCCGGAATGGGGTCACATGCCACCCAACAAAATTCTGCGACAGGACATAAAACATCTATTGCAGAGTATCGCTACTAACCATGGCCCGGTGATGGCTAACCGTACGCTGGAGAAGGTGCGACACTTTTACCGATGGATGCTAGATTGGGATTATATTCAAGCTTCACCTGCTGAGGCAATCAAACCGCCCGGCCAGGAAAAGGATCGAGATCGCGTTCTTGGTCTCGAAGAAATTGCAGCCATATGGCATGCAGCCGAAAAAGAGGGTTATCCCTTCGGCAGAATCGTGCAGTTCCTTATTTGTACCGGACAGAGACGAAGCGAAGTCACACAAATAAAATGGTCGGAGATTGATCTTAAAAATAAGCTGTGGAGTCTGCCAAGGGAGCACACTAAGTCTGATCGACTGCACGAAGTACCGCTCAATTCTTTAGCTATACAGATACTGAATAAAATCCCCAAAATAGGCGACCTAGTTTTTAGCACCGATGGTAAAACTCTATACGGTGGGTTCAGCAAAGCAAAGCGGCGCCTGAACTCGGTCATTCAAATTCAGGATTGGAGGCTACATGATCTGAGGCGCACGATGGCAAGTTCTCTCGCCAGATTAAATGTGCCAGTACATGTTCTTTCTAAACTGCTTAATCACAGCCCTTCTAGCACACAAGGTGTTACAGCGATCTATAACAGGCATGGTTATTTAGACGAGAAGCGTAATGCTCTCGATATTTGGGATAAACATTTAAGGGAGATTATCGATGTCTGAAGATTTTAATGTTCTTACAGATGAAGAGCTATTTGAGGCGATTAAGAATCTAGTAAAAGGTCTAAAAACACTTGATAAAGCGTATAATGAGAGAAACAAAGCAACTCTTTATGACGACGCAAATTTTTGGCAGAAATTACATTCTCAATTATTTCCAGAAATAACTCTCTCCTTTCGAGACGAGATAATAGTAGAAGACCCAGAAGTTGGGTTTAGGCAGTACATTCTGATGCTACACAGCCAACTGATTCTAAGATTTTTAAAAAACCTGACACCTATAATTGGCTTACAGCAATTGCTCTATTCCGAATTGTGCACTTTCTCAGATGGATATGATAGCAAGCTGCTCAGAAAAAATTCAATAAGAGATGGAACAAAATATGACACTTATCAGGATCAGGTGCTGAAGGCTAATGCCTTTGCGCTGAAGGATGCCTACGTACAACAGGATAAATACAAACCAAAGGATGCGAGAATAAAAGTGGTTAATTTATTAAGCAAGTATCGCCTTTGTATTTCAAAGACCCAAGAAGTAGCAACATCGGAAGTCATAGACGAAAAACAGTTTTATGAGGCAGAAAGATATCATCATACTAAAAAACCCAAAGACAGCGTGGAGTGGCTACTTCATCAAGACCATAAAAAAAATAAGTTATCGGCAACAGTTCTGCAAAAACTCATAGAAAATCACCGCCAATAAAAACAGGACACCACCTATCCGGTGTCATTAATTTTTTATACCAATTTGGTTCTCAGGTAAACAAGGAGAACCATGATGCGTAATGAAAATTCAGATCGACTCATAGATAAAACCCAATTGCGGACAGTGTTTCCGGCATCCGGTAGCACAGTCCGACGGCTGGAGCTTCGAGGCGAATTCCCCGCTAGGATTTACATTGGGAAACGAGCCTTTTGGCGAGAGTCCGACGTACAAGCCTTCATACAAAATTTGAAAGGGTAATATGATAAACATACCCATATTGCCAGCATTTCTATGTCCGGAACCTGTTAAAACAACATTGCGAGGAATTGTGCCGGAGTGTTTAGCTCTGGACTATCCTCAAAAACGTTATATTCGCTGCGAGGGGCTTAGCGGCATTCATCCCCCCATTAATCCTTATTCCAAGGGCTTTGTGTTTGTCGTAGGGGCATATGCGACCCCGGAAATGATAGAAGCTTATTTGTCAGGTAATTTTATTCTTCCGCTAGTATCTGTTGCATTGGAACGTCTGCGTAATCCCAAAGTTTTTGAAATAAAGCCTGATGGCAAGATTCGCGTGCAATTTGAACTCTCCGCCCAATGGGGGGATAGTAATTATGAATAATTTCTCGCACTACCGCGAACTAAACTGGTCGGTTATACCACTGGCCTATAGAACAAAAAAAGCAATCATAGAGTGGAAAATATATCAAAGCGAACTGGCCGCTGCAGATCAATGCACCGAGTGGGATCAGGGGAGGTTTAATGTTGGTATCGTAACGGGAAGAATATCTGGGATATTTATATTGGATATTGATGGTGAGGATGGCAAAGGAACATTGGACAATCTTGAGGCTAAAAATGGCGCCCTACCGAAAACTGCAATGGTGCAAAGTGGAAAAGGTATGCACTATTATTTCCGCATGCCGAAGCATTGCGATATCCGTAATCTCTCCGGACACTCGGTTGATGGTGAGGCGCTTCTTGGCATCGATATAAGAGCTGATGGTGGTTATATTGCAGCTCCGCCTTCCGTTCATCCAAATGGCAAAAGTTATGAGTGGTTAAATACACCGTGGAATGTGCCGCTCGCGGAAGCACCAGAGTGGTTGCTGAAGCTGATTGTGCATGCACCAGCGACTCCTGAGCTTGTTGCCGATCCTGTGAATAAAAAATTCAATAACACATATCTTGAGGCCGCGCTACGCGAAGAGTTGATCGCATTGGGTCAGGCCACCAAGGGTAACCGTAACGATCAGTTAAATAAATCCGCGTTTGCGCTGGGACAGTTAATTACACACGGGCTGAATGAGCAAGTGGTGCGAAATAACTTAATGTCAGTAGGGTTAGCTATAGGTCTTGAGATAGAAGAGATCAACAGCACTATTGAAAGTGGCCTTAATGCCGGGAAATCTACATTAAGAACTTCGGCAGTTAATGTTTTTGCTTCTACGAACGGCAGAGAATTACCAAGAATTTTGATTGAGGGCGGAGGACTTTCAAGAGAAGCTACACAAGCTGAAAAAGCCCTCATCGGAGCAAGGGTAAATATTTTTCAACGAGGAGATAATCTCGTGCTGCCGATAGTAGATGAAGTGACTGCTTCAGGTAATAGAAAAGCCTGGGTAGGTCGGCTCCGTACAGCAGATTGTGCTAACGTAGAGGATCTACTGTGCCAGCATGCGCATTGGTATAAAATGATCAGTGGTAAGGAAAAGCAAATTAATCCGCCCCCTAAAGTGGCGCAAATATTATTGAGTCGAAAAGGTTGTTGGAATTTCTCTAAAATCACAGGTGTTATTACATGCCCGACTTTGCGCCCTGATGCTACATTGCTATCAGAATCTGGTTATGATGCTACAACAGGCCTATTTTTAATTAACCCTCCGGCCATACCGCCGATTCCTCAAAATTCAACGAAAGACGATGCTTTAAAGTCACTCTCCAAATTGCAGGCATTGCTTGTTGAATTTCCCTTCACTGATGGCGTTAGTTTAAGTGTTGCTCTTTCGGCCATGATTACTCCTATTGTACGCGGCATGTTCCCCGTCGCACCATTGCATGTTGCACGCGCGTCTACCCCTGGAACTGGCAAGAGTTACTTGTTTGATATTTCCGCTGCTATTGCAATTGGTCAACCTTGCCCCGTTATAGCCGTAGGAAGAAATGAAGAAGAAACTGAAAAACGACTCGGCGCGACTATCTTGGCCGGCCAATCTATTTTCTCTTTAGATAATGTAAACGGGGCACTTGGCGGAGATTTTCTTTGTCAACTCATCGAAAGACCAAATGTTAAAGTCCGCATCCTTGGTAAGTCTGAACTTGTGCCTGTGGATTGCAGAGCTACTGTATTTGCGACGGGGAACAACCTTTATTTGCAGGGTGATATGACCCGCAGAGCGATCGTCGCCACAATGGATGCAAATAGAGAGCGACCAGAACTTAGACAATTCAATGAGAATCCTTTCTCGGAGATTTTACAAAATCGTGGCGAATACATAGCCGCTGTTTTAACTATCATCCTTGCATATATTCATGCTGGTAAGCCTGACCCAGCTCCCCGCCTTGCTTCTTTCGGTGAATGGTCAGATACGGTCAGATCGGCACTTATTTGGCTTGGCGAGGCTGATCCTGTAGCCTCAATGGAAACAGCGCGTGCAGAAGATCCTCTTCAACAAGCTATAGCGGCAGTTTTTTGTGCTATTAAGGAAATAGTCGGTGTGGGCCGCCGTATAACCACCGCTGAATTAATAAAAGAAGCCGACACCCATGAAATTCTCAAAGATGCGCTAACGTTAGCTGTAGGCAGCAGAACAACCCAGCAGCTAGGGTCAAAAGGAGTAGGAAAATGGCTTTCCGGGGCTAAGGGTAGGATTTCTAATAATCTAAAACTTGAATGCCAAGGGGACAAACATGGCCATGCCGTAAAATGGTGGATCAAAGATATTGCGGTTGAAGCGGTTTGATGCGGTTGATTTTGAGGGGTTCACTTTAATTACTACTATCTACCACTCTAATTTTTTCTTAAGATAGCCAAAAATGACCGCAGTAAACCGCACTAACCGCAAATATGCATTATCGGAGTGACTCACTTGGTGACGTGGTACTAACGTCGACGATCTCACTGCGCGCCGCTAACAGCCTTTGCTCTTTGTCTCGCTCAACCCGCTCCCATGCCTTCCGTAACGCACCGTCACCATAATTGTTCTGGACAATGGTAGTGGCAGATTGTGTCAGGTTCTGTACCTGTGCGATTCGGGGGTGAATATAGGCTAGAGCGGCCTTCGCGCAGTCGAGACGAAGCTCTGTAGGGTGCGAAGGATCGCGCATGACTGCAAGTATGTACTCCAGCGGCGTCTGGCCTTCTTCCACAAGCCTATGCGCTATGGCTGCGGTCTTTTGCAGCCTACTGCCCTGCTTACGTCCTGCACCTTCTCGCTTTCCGCCCCAAGTCATATGATACCCACTTGATTTGTATGATATTAATTCAACTTAGTAATTTCTGCAATCTAGCATCATTTGCCTGATTTCAATATCACGCCCTCGGCTCCATCAGAACGATTTATAAACTCGACACCTGCGGCTTCTAGTGAATTTCGGACTTTCATTAAAGTACTAGTTCTGCTGTCCGCTCCCTGTGTTTCCAGCTTTAAAACGGCAGTCTCTGATAATAACGCTTTGTCCGCGAGATCCTGCTGTGACCAACCTAGTAAAGCACGCGCAGCACGTATTTGTGAGCCAGTAATCATTATGCTCACAAATATCGAAACACTGTAATACGCAATAATAGAACTGTAAAACCATTTTATTAAATGGTAAAACAGTGTTATTTGCACTTACTGACCAGAAACATAGATGTGCGGATTGGAGACACAATGGAAGTTTTTTTAATATCTCTTGCTGGAAGGTTCTTTGATATTACGTTTTTTGTTACTTACTTGGGGTGCCGTTTTGCTACCAAAAAATGGCAAATCCCAATCATCGCAATAGCTTTGGCCATACTCTACGAATACTTACTCTCTAGTTCTCTCATTTTTGGTAACTTCGGTAGTACCCTTGTTGTGGGAATAATAGCTGTATCACTTCAGGTAATAGCCAGTCTTGCCATAATGATGTTCAGAAAAGTTGGCATATTTTCTGATAAAAAAAGCCAAAGAAACTAGAGGCTCCTTCAGAAAAGTGAGCTGTATTTGGTCGTTGTTATTTTGCAGCTTACTAAAGTCTGGTTATCAATAGACGAGAATTAATAAAGCAATATACTGCATCAATGCCGTTATTCCACCCACGTGTACTCGAAAAACATATCAAAGTAGCAAAGCCCTTACCCTTTACTCATGCGGCGATCCTGGCATCGTGGGCAGAAAATCTAGCCAACGGTATATATAACAGCGAAACCAAGAATGACGGACAGTTTATCCAGCGCGTACTGGTTGATCTACTCGGTTATAAGGAAAGTCATGCCGGTAGCCCGTGGACGGCACAAAAAAACCAGCCCGTTGGCAAAGGCAATGTGGACGTGGCATTAGGCACATTCACTGCGGATAGCGTACAAATTATTGCCCCATTTGAACTGAAAGGCGCAAAAACCCGTGATCTTGATGCGATCATGGCGGGGCGCAATAAATCCCCTGTGCAGCAGGCGTGGGAATACGCGATGGACGCGAAGGGTGCAAAATGGGTGCTGGTTTCCAATTACAGGGAAATCCGGCTTTATGCTGTTGGCTATGGCCGCAAGGATTACGAAAGATTTGATCTCTTGCAGCTTTCCGACCCCAAACAATACGCACGTTTCATGCTGCTGCTCACGGCAGAAAATCTACTGGGCAACCGCACATTGGATTTGCTGAAAGAAAGCGAAAACAAAGACAAGGAAATTACTGACAGCCTTTATAAGGACTATAAAACCCTGCGTGCGCGAATGATTGAAACGCTGACGAAAGAAAATCCAGCCGTTCCCGTACTCGACATCATCCAGCACACGCAGACAATTCTCGACCGCATCCTGTTCGTCGCGTTTTCCGAGGATAGAGGGCTGTTGCCGGATGATACCCTGAAACGTGCTTATGACACGCGCAATGAGTTTAACCCTCAGCCCGTATGGGGCAATTTCAAGGGGCTGTTTCAGGCGATTGATAAAGGCAGCCCGCCCCTAAATATCACAGGCTATAACGGCGGTTTGTTTGCTAGTAATGACCAGCTAAACAGCCTGATTCTGAGCGATGAACTCTGTGAAGGCTTCAAAAAAATCGGCGAATATGATTTTGACAGCGATGTAAGCGTCAACATTCTCGGCCATATTTTCGAGCAATCCATAACGGATTTGGAAGAAATAAAAGCCAATGTAAGCGGGCAGGAAGCGGGTTTTGATAAAAAGAAAAGCAAGCGCAAGAAGGATGGCATTTTCTACACCCCGCCCTACATCACGCGCTATATCGTAGAGCAGGCAGTTGGCGGCTGGCTGAATGACAGGAAACAAGAAATCGGTTTTGAGAAGCTGCCGGAATTGGTAGAGGCGGATTACGCTTCGATTAAAATTGTTAAAAAAGCGGTGCGCTATAATGCAAAAATAGAAAAGCACATCAAGGCATGGGAAGCCTATAAAGAGGTGCTTTCCAATATCAAGGTGCTTGATCCCGCTTGTGGCTCTGGTGCGTTTTTGAATGAGGTGTTTGATTACCTTTACCGCGAAGGGCAAATAGTAAATAGCGAACTAACCACATTAAACGGCAATCAGGCGCAGTTATTCCGCTGGGATACACACATCCTCGCCAATAATATCTATGGTGTGGACATCAATCAGGAATCCGTTGAAATCACAAAACTCTCACTATGGTTAAAAACTGCAAACAAGGGCGAGAAGCTCACTTATCTCGATAACAACATCAAATGCGGCAACTCCCTCATTGATGATCCTGCTATTGCAGGCAAATTGGCATTTAAATGGGAAAAGGAATTTGCTGAAATTATGAAGGCAGGTGGTTTTGATGTAGTAGTCGGCAATCCGCCATGGGGTGCAGAGTTAAAACCATATGAAAAGAACTGGTTTAAAGAACATTTCTTCTACAAGGAAGCAATTGGCGGAGAGATAAACACATACGTACTTTTCATGCTGCATGCACTCCGTCTTATAAATGCAGATGGACTATATGGTTTTATTACCCCCGAAGGCTGGACAATTAATAAGAACTTTTTTGCGCTCAGAGAATATTTACTGAACTATGCACACCTAGATCAGATATGTTTGTTAAGGAAAAATACGTTTGAAGATGTGCCTGATGTAATTCCTACTATTCAATTCTTATCTAAGCACCCTGATAGTAGCCACAAAACGCTAATCAAAAGAATGGGCTTTAGTACGCCGTTAGATGACGTTAAAATTTTGCGATGGTTAGATGAAAAGTATATCAATCAAA
>CAIJLX010000078.1 GCA_903821695.1 uncultured Alphaproteobacteria bacterium
GCCTCAATAATCGGACGAATTTCAAGATCGAAAACCTCGCGAGACACAGGATATAAGCGCTTGTTCATGGCAAAAATCTCCCTTTCGCCATAACCTATATCATAAAAATACAGGTTTGTTAACAGTGCCTATTATCGGCGCCACCTTAGGCACAATTCTTACAGGTTTTGTGTTGTTTGATATATTGACGCTCGTCCAAAATCTAACACTCATATCCGCGCTAGTATGTATCGTGTTATTTTTTGCGATGCCGGTTTTACAATCCCAAACGCTCAACAAACTAAAACCGGTTATTTGCCTGTTAGGAATCGCGATGTTAGGCCTACACCCAGCACTACATCAGGATATTTTTCGTAAAATTCAGCCGACATCAGAAGGCGGTTCATTCATCCGCACCATCGAAAACCGTAGCGGCATTATTACGGTGGAGTCGAATGTTAATGGCGACATTATCTATGGCGGCGGGGTCTATGATGGCCGTTTTAATATCGACCCTGCGATTTCGAGCAATCATATTCTCCGCGCCTATATGCTCGCCGCATTACACCCAAAACCAGAGCGCGTATTAGAGATTGGTTTAGGCAGCGGCTCCTGGACAAAAGTGTTGTCGCTCTATGAGCCGTTAAAGCAGCTGACAGTTATAGAAATTAACTCGGGTTATACGAAAGCCATTGAGGCTTATCCGGAATTAAAAGGAATATTAACCCACCCCAAAATTCAATTACATGTAGATGATGGCAGACGTTGGCTTGACCGCCATCCACAAGAAACATTCGATGCAATAGTGATGAACACCACCTTCTATTGGCGCAGCAATGCCACGAACTTACTCTCACGCGAATTTTTGCAATTGGTTAAAAGCCATTTGAAGCCAGGAGGCATCATACTCTATAACACCACCGGCGCGCTAGATAGTGTCTACACTGCCGCACATGTATTTAAATATGTTGTGGTGTTCGAAAACGCCGTAGCCGCTAGCGATAGCCCATTCATCATGAGTGAGGAGCAGAAAAGAGCCAATTTATTAGCCTTCATCGACGACAAAAAGACACCGATTTTTGCACAAGTGCGTACAAAGAAAATTCTCGAAGATTTAGTGCATTATTCCTTGCCGGATGTCGGTGAAGAAGTGCGTGCGCGTAAAGATTTATGGCTGATCACAGATGACAATATGGCTACTGAATATAAAAAAGGCACGCTCATGTCGCCCTCCTTATATCAATCTCTCTGGGGTAACTAGGCGCGATAGAGTGCGCCGCCGGTGACGGGGCGTGAAACACCGGTTGTGGTGGGCAAGCTAAGTGGAAGCCCTTTTAATGAACGCATCGCAAGATAAGCAAATGCTTGTGCTTCGAGTGCATCGCCATTGGCGCCGAGCACTTCAATTTTATGTACGGGCAATTCGAGCAATTCGCTTAAACGTTTCATCATATGTTTATTGTAACGTCCGCCACCGGTGATGTACCAGGCCTTCACAGGCTTTGGGAAATGTTGGCTGGCGCGGGCGACGGCTTGTACGGTGATTTCGGCGAGCGTTGCTGCACCATCTTCGAGTGACATACCCGGCAAATCGGTAAGGGTGAAGCTGTTGCGGTCTAGTGATTTTGGTGGTTTTTTGTTGAAGAAATCTTGCGCCATATAATGCGCAACCACGGTTTCATTGGCTTTGCCTTTGCTCGAAAGAATACCATCCGTATCATAAAGCGCGCCGGTTTTTTGGTTTACGAAATCATTGAGCAATGCACCGCCGGGGCCGGTATCAAATGCCAAAATATCTTCCGGATCTTCTCCGTGATAAGCAACGTTGGCCACGCCACCAATATTTAAAATCGCAAGCGGCTTTGGCACTTTTTTGATGAGCGCTAAATTAAACATCGGCACCAACGGCGCACCATGCCCACCAGCTGCAATATCTCGCCGGCGGAAATCGGTTACTACATTAATACCGGTTTTTTCAGCCAGTAAATTGCCATCGCCAATCTGCCAGCTGACAGAATTGACCGGTGCATGCAAAATCGTTTGTCCGTGGAAGCCGATCACCGCCACTTCTTCGCGTGTGATGCTGCTTTTTTCTAATAATGTTTCTACCGCTTCGGCGTGTTTCAACGTCAACTCTCGCTCCAGCGCGAACACTTCTGTCTTATTAATATCCGCCTCCTTCGCCGCCGCATAAATCTCGCGTTGCAGTTTTTCGGAGTAGGGGATGGTCAGCCATTCGCCGGTATCTTTAACGGTAATCCCATTGGTGCGGATGAGCGCCACATCCACCCCATCCATCGAGGTGCCGCTCATTAATCCAATCGCATATGCTTTACTTGTTTTCATAGTGGCGTTAAAGATGCGTGCATTATGACACAATATCAATCCCTATTTCTAAACGTCCTCGCCGAACGCGGGTTTATTCATCAAGTGACCGATGCGGCAGGGCTGGATGCGTTGCTGCTGAAACAGGTGGTGCCGGCGTATGTAGGGTTCGATTGCACCGCGAACTCATTGCATGTCGGAAGCCTCGTGCAGATCATGATCCTCCGCTGGCTGCAAAAAACCGGTCATAAACCGATTGTATTGATGGGTGGCGCTACTACTAAGATTGGCGACCCCAGCGGCAAAGATGAATCGCGTCCGCCACTTTCCGATGCCCAAATTGCGGAGAATATGGCTGGGATTCAGAAGGTTTTTAAACAATTTCTAAAATTCGGTGATGGCAAAACCGATGCAGTCATGGTGAATAATGCGGATTGGTTGGAGAAAGAAAGTAACTTGGCTTTCAACGCTAAATATGGTCGCTATTTTTCTGTGAATCGCATGCTAACTATGGATTCGGTTAAACTTAGATTAGATAGAGAACAGAACCTAAGCTATTTAGAATTTAGCTATATGCTTTATCAAGCCGTAGACTTTGTTGAGCTTAATAAAAGTCGGAATGTGCGCTTACAAATTGGTGGTAGCGATCAATGGGGTAATATTGTTAGTGGAATCGATTTGAACCGCAGAGTACATCCCCAATTACCTTCTCGTAATATGTTGACTGGTAAAATTACTATAGACGGTAAAGAACAAGAATATGACAGGTCCCAACTTGTATCAAAATTTAATGAAGCATTGTTAAGCTGGGAATCAAACTTTAGTGTATTCGGCCTAACCACACCACTCCTCACCACTTCCTCCGGTGCCAAGATGGGCAAAACGGCAGCTGGTGCGGTGTGGCTGAATGCCGAGCGGTTATCGCCTTATGATTATTATCAATTCTGGCGGAATACGGAAGATGCGGATGTGGGGCGGTTTTTGAAATTGTTCACAGAATTGCCAATGGACAAGATTGCGGAATTGGAAACACTTCAGGGCGCAGAGATTAATGAAGCGAAAAAAGTGCTGGCATTTGAGGCGACCAAATTATGCCATGGCGAACAAGCGGCGGCAGATGCGGCGGAAACAGCGTTAAAGCTATTTACGCAAGGTGCGTTGGGTGATGCAATGCCCTCGGTGGAGATTCCGGCTGCGGAACTGCCAATTCCAGCTTTTCAACTGGTTATAAAAGCAGGGCTTGCGGCATCGGGCGGAGAGGCGCGGCGGTTGATTCGTGGCGGCGGCGCTAAGCTAAATGACGTAAAAATCGAAAAAGAGGATCTGTCAATCACAGTGGCGGATTTTGTGGAGGGCGCTTTAAAACTCTCGGCGGGCAAAAAACAGCATGTGCGGGTTGTGCTCGCTCAATAGTTATGCTATTGAATTAGGCACTGTTAACAAACCTCGAGTTTGATAAAGGCAAGGGCAAGGAATGCCATGAAAGTGGAATCGAGTTTGTCGACCC
>CAIJLX010000079.1 GCA_903821695.1 uncultured Alphaproteobacteria bacterium
TGTCACCGCCTCAATAATCGGACGAATTTCAAGATCGAAAACCTCGCGAGACACAGGATATAAGCGCTTGTTCATGGCAAAAATCTCCCTTTCGCCATAACCTATATCATAAAAATACAGGTTTGTTAACAGTGCCTAGTGTGTGTGAATAATCTCGTCGATGGAGACTTGGTTGCGGCCGGTGTTTTTCGCGATGTAGAGGCGTGTATCAGCCATTTTGTAAAGTTCAGTTGGTGTAACGTTATCGGCGAGCGATGCGGAGGATGCACCGACGGAAACGGTAATACCTAATGGTTGGTTATCGGCGCCATAGGTGAAGCTGTGTTTTGCAATCGCAAGGCGTACGCGCTCGGCGACCCAGTATGCGCCTTCGAGTGGCGTATCAGGCAGGAACACGCCGAATTCTTCGCCGCCTAAACGGGCCGGAACATCGGTATCACGTAGGGCGGCTTTGAGCACGAGGCTCATTTGTTGTAACACCGCATCGCCGGCATCTTGGCCATATTGTTCGTTGAGGCGTTTGAAGTGATCGACATCGACAATCAAAATAGAAAGTTCGCCATTGCTGCGTTGAACGCGTTTCAACTCATATTCCAACCGTTGGAAAAATTCGCGGCGGTTTGGAAGGCCAGTGAGGGGATCGCTGTGTGCTAGGCGCTCTAATTCGTCTTTCACTTCTTCTTCAACTTCGATGCGATCGGTGATATCGCGCAGGCTGCCGATGGAGCCGACGATATAACCGTTATCATCAAACCACGGATACGAAATATCGGAGATCCAAAGTTTGCGGCCATCCTTCGTGCGAATCAGATAATCCGCCTGCCATTTATTGACATCACATGCCTGGCGGCTTTTTTCGAGGTCATCGAATGATTCGACGCTCTTCATACCATTGGTGACAATGCGTGTTTCAATAATTAATGCGCGGAAATTTATTTTTTTGATTTCGGCCGGTGTGAAACCAAGCAAGCGGGTGATTGAGGGGCTCACATAATCATACGTCATTGAATCATAACGTAGGCGGTAAATCGTATCGGCGGAATAAGAGGTGAGCAAATCAACTTCGGTCTTTAACGCGCTTATACGGGAGAAAAACGGAACCGCTTTGGAGAGGAACATTTTTCCGAAGCCAGTTTTCTTTGCGCCGCGCTTTTTCGCATTGCCAATCAATCGCCCTAGGGCTGACTTTCTAAACCGTTTCTGTAGAGGACTACGTGCCACTCGATTGCCTTAAACCCCTGTTATAATTCGCTTATACCACAACATCTAGGGTTTATAAAAGTTAAAAACACTAAATGCGCTGTTCGTAACAAGCACGCAGGAAGCGCTCGCGTCAATGCATAAAAAGCATTTTTTAGAAAAAACATTGCCTATTTTTTGGGCAGGTTTTGTGGGTAGAAAACGCTCCTCCGCACAAACGCTCATTGTCATAAAATTGAAACAATTAGAAGCTAGTATTTAACTCGGTAAATATATGAGTGAATCTGCACATCTTCGTATTTCAAAGTTTCAGTGGTACAATGCCAATGGCGACGAACCGCCATTGAAGGGGCAAGCACCTGAAACAATAGAACAACTCTATTCGCGTATTTTCGATAAGGTGATGGAAATTATTCTTCACTTCGATGTTCCAATTTATAGGCATATGAATGAATTGGAGCAGCAAAAATTCAAAGGGCTTATTTGTAATACTTTCTTTTCCAACAATTATCCCATGGTAGGAGAATGGAATACCGTGGTCGGTGTAACCGAAAAGATTTTTGAAAACAAACCCTCTCACCTCAAATTAATGCGCAATGGCGCAAAAGAAAATGGCGCAGGATTAACTCCTCTCCATTAACTTTTGGTGGAAGTGGTCAGTAATTTATTAAACCGTTTCGTAAAGCCAGCTGGGTCAGAAAGTTCTTCGCCTTCTAAAATACAGGCCTGATCAAAAATTAAGAGCGCGATATCTTTTGCCTCATCGCTGCCGACTTGTTCTTCCACGCGCTGAATGGCTGGGTGCGTTAAATTTACTTCCAGAATTTTTCCACCGCGGGCGGGCAATTGTTTTTGTTCGAACATAAAGCGTTCGAAACGTAAATCCATGCCGTGTTCATCTGCTGCCAAACAAGCCGGTGTGTGGTGCAGTTTAGTGGTGGCTCGCACATCTTTTACTTTATTGCCGAGCGTTTCTTTGAAGAACGAAAGCAATTTTGCTGAATCTTTTTTTTGTGTTTCTTCTTCTGGTTTTTCGAGTGTTGGAATATCGCTTAAATCTACACCAGCGCGCGTAATCGAGCGCAAATGTTTTTCTTTGTAATCGGAAATTACATTGACCCAGAAATCATCGACTGAATCACCAAGCAAAATGACATCAATGCCGCGTTCGATGAAACCTTCGAGCTGCGGATTTTGTAGCATCATGTCGATGGAGCTGCCGGTGAGGTAGAAAATTTCTTTCTGCTCCGGCTTCATATTCGCGACATATTCATCAAGGCTCACAAATTTATCACCCCCGAGCGCGGTGCGGAAGCGGCAAATTTCGAGCAATTTATCGCGTGATTCGCTGATGTCGCACAGGCCTTCTTTGATCACTGCGCCAAATTGTTCCCAGAACTTTAAATAGGATTCCGGTTCTTTTTCGGCCTTCTTTTTGAGCTCCGAATAAATGCGATTCACCAAGCTTTGGCGGATTTTTGCGAGCACGACATTATGTTGCAATGTTTCGCGGCTAATGTTGAGCGGCAGATCTTCAGAATCCACCACACCGCGGATGAAACGCAGATGGCGTGGGATAATATCGATGTCTTGATCGGTGATGAATACGCGCTTTACATAGAGTTTAAGCCGTGTCATCCGATCGGGGTGGAAGAGGTCAAATGGTTTGGTGGAAGGTATGAAAAGTAGGTTGGTATATTCAACCGTACCTTCGGATTTATTATGCATAATCAGCCATGGCTCATCGGCTTGATGCGCGATGTGGCGATAAAATTCTTGATATTGTTCGGGCGTGATATCCGATTTTGGGCGCGTCCACAGTGCGGATGCTTTGTTGGCAACGATTGCTTCGCCGCCGGTTTCGGCAACCGTAATCGGGAAGCCGATATGGTCTGAATAGGTGCGGATAATGTGTTGTAGTCGGTGTTTATCGAGATATTCGGTTGCCTCTTCTTTCATGAAGAGAGTGATCGATGTGCCGCGTGTGGCGGTGCCTTCTAAGGGTTCGATGGTGAAGCTGCCTTGGCCGTCGGATTGCCAGATATGGCCTTGCGCTTCGCCAGCGCGGCAGGAAATAACCATGATTTTTTCGGCGACCATGAAGGCGGAATAAAAACCGACGCCGAATTGGCCGATCAACTGCATATCTTTTTTCGAATCACCGCTCAGATTTTGCAAGAAACCTTGCGTGCCGGATTTTGCGATCGTGCCAAGGTTTTGCACCAATTCCTTCTCATTCATCCCGATGCCGTTATCGGTAATGTTGAGCGTTTTTGCGTTTGCATCATAGGTAATGCTGATTTTTAATTCCGGATCGGTCGAAAGCAATTCCGGCGTTGTCACCGCCTCATATCGCAATTTATCGCATGCGTCGGACGCATTAGAGATCAACTCGCGCAGGAAAATATCCTTGTTCGTATAAAGCGAGTGGATCACCAACTGCAGGACTTTGCCTACTTCAGCGCTAAAACTATGTTTTTTCGACTGTTCTTTGGTTTTTGTTTTCGTTGCCATGAAACCTATATAAGCCCGTGGAAATCGATTTCAAGAGGGGTTACAATAAATCCCGCACGCCCCTAAACACACCGATATTGCGGTATACATAGGCGTTTAGCACGAAGCCGTAGCCGATCATCATCGCCATCAGCACACTACCACCATAAGAGAGGAATGGCAGGGGCACACCGACGACGGGAATAAGGCCCATCACCATCGCGCAGTTGATAAATAAATGGATGAAGAGCACGGTGGAGATGCCACCGGCGACCAAACGCCCGAATTGGTTATGGCTGCTGAGAGCGACGCGGAAGCCCATGAAAATGAGAACACTGTATAGGATTAAAATCCCAAGGCCGCCGACCATGCCGAATTCTTCGGTAAGCATGGTGAAAATAAAGTCGGTTTGTTTTTCAGGAAGGAAGCTGAGCTGGCCTTGGCTGCCTTCCAAAAACCCTTTGCCGAAAAATCCGCCCGAGCCGATCGCGATTTTGGATTGCATGATGTTATAGCCGGCGCCGAGCGGATCCGATTCTGGGCTTAAGAAGGTGAATACGCGCTGTTTTTGGTAATCATGCATTCCGGCCCAAATGACGGGAATCGCGCTGACCACCGCAACACCGGCGACTGTAATATAGCGCCAGCTTAAGCCAGCAAGGAACATGATGGCAGCGCCAGTGAGGCAAGTGATGGTCGCGGTGCCGAGGTTTGGCTGATGCAAAATGAGCGCAGCAGGAATCGCAATTAATAACAGCGGTGCGGCTAGCACAATCGGGCGGTTGACTTCGCTGATATGCACGAAATGGTAATAACGCGCGAGGGCGAGCACCAATGCAATTTTCATGAATTCCGAGGGCTGAATGCTTGTACCGCCTACGCTCACCCAGCGTTGTGCGCCTTTGCCAAAAACGCCGATTAATTCTACAATAATGAGTAATAATACGCCGCTGCCATAAATCCAATAAGCCGTGCGTACCCAGAATTGTATGTCGATTAGCGCGATTAAGATCATGACCGGGATCATGAATAAAAAGCGGGTAAGGTGACGGCCGGCCCATGGGTCCATATTGCCCCGTGCGGCGGAATAAAGCACTGCAAAGCCGATAGCGCAAAGTACGCAGACGACGATGGTGATGGGCCAATGAATATTAGCGAGGCGATTGGTATAAGAATGATTGACCCGTCTCATTTAGCTCATCCTTTCTGTGCGCAGGCGCTGTACTTCACGCATCGCCACTTGTGCAACGGGTGCAGCAGCGGAAGCGCCATGGCCACCATGTTCGACCACAACGCCAACAGCATAACGCGGATTGTTAATGGGCGCATAGCCGGTAAATAACGCGTGCGTACGGAAGCGGCGCTCAATTTCACGGTGTTTATCTTCTTCACGCAAACCGCGCACCTGTGCAGTTCCGGTTTTTCCGGCCATTTCCCAGCCGGGTTCTGTTATCCTGCTATGGAAAGCCGTACCCATCGGGCTGTTTACGACGTTACGCATCCCCTCACGCACGATTTCCATATGATGCGCATTGAGACCGAGATCTTCGAAAGAAGAGCTTTGTACCAAATCCGTTTTATAACGCTGCGGATCAGGTTCGTTTTTACTTTTTAGCAAACGTGGCACCACTTTGCGCCCACTGGCGGAGCGCGCCGATTGCAGAGCAAGTTGCAGTGGCGTTACTAATACATAACCTTGGCCGATGCTGGTATTGATCGTCTCCCCTGCATACCATTCCTGGCCTAACACCCGGCGTTTCCATTCGGGGTCAGGGATGAGGCCTGCTTTTTCATGCGGTAATTCAAGCCCATGTTTATGGCCTAAGCCAAAATCCCGCGCCATATCGGCAATGCCCTGAATGCCAATGCGCTGCGAAATGGTATAGAAAAATACGTTGCAGGATTGGGCCATCGCGCTTTTGATATCCATCGCGCCGTGTCCAGTTTCCTTCCAGCAACGGAATGTTTTGGAACCAAATTGCATATAGCCAGGGCAATAAATACTGGTGTGCTCGTTAATCACGCCCGCTTTAAGGCCCGCCATCGCGGTTACGGGTTTGAACGTGGAGCCGGCAGGATATTGGTTGGTGATCGCTTTATTAATCAGCGGCACATCCGGATCCGTAGAGAGTATTTTCCAATCATCGCGGCTAATGCCGAGCAGGAATTTATTAGGGTCATAACCGGGTGAGGATACCATCGCCAATATGTCACCGTTTAAAATGTCGATCACAACAGTGGAATTTCCTTCGCGCGCCACACCGCCGATGCCAGCAAGCTTCTTCGCGATGGCATCTTGCAACTGAACATCAATCGTCAGGTGTAAATCTTCGCCGGGTATGGCTTTATCGATTGCCAATTCGCGCACACCAAGGCCGTGGGCATTCACCTCCATCCGCTTCGCGCCGCCCTTGCCTTGCAGCCGCGCATTTTCTGTAAGCTCAATGCCGTTTTTGCCTTCGCGGTAATCTGGGTGCGCAAGTAGAGGGTTGCGTGTTTGATCTTTTTTCGAAAGAGGCCCGATATAACCCAAAATATGCGAGGTAGAACTGGCATACGGGTAATGGCGAAGTTTGATAGTATCAATGCTAACGCCAGGCATTTCCGGTTGCTGTTCTTCAATGACTGCCACGTCGTTCCATTGCAGGAAGTGATCGACAATGGTGGCCCCGCGCAAATGATCATCTTCCAATTTTTTTAACAGCAGATTGATGCGGTCTTCACTAAACGACAGCATTTTGCCGATCTCGCGGACGGTATCTTCCGGCTTTTTAACGATGCCATCATCGAGCATAATGCGATAATAATTGCGGTTTTCGGCGAGCACCTGTCCGAAGCGATCGAGAATTTTTCCGCGCGCAGGCAGCACCGGAATCAGCTTGATGCGGTTTTCTTCCGACATCACCTTATATTCATCGGACTGCAAAATCTGCAGCTGGTAAAGCCTGCCGGAAAGTGTCGCCACCGCAAGCAGTTTCAAGCCACCCAATACTACCGAGCGGCGTTCATATAGTTGGCTTTTAAGCTTGTCGTCTCTCATAGGCCTCTACCATTCACCGGCCGTCCGCGCACAAGGAACACCTGCAGATAAAAACTAAGCTGGTGTAAGAATGGATAGAGCACGACAGTCATCAACCATTGCGAGAAGGGTTGCCAGCCAAAAAAGAAATGGCCTTCAAAAATGCGGAAGGCGAGCAGCGAAAGCAGCGTATAGGAAAGCGCCGTAAAGGCAAAAATAGCCCAGACAACGGGGAAAGGTTCTTTCAAAATTAAACGCCGCTGCGAAATCACGACCATGTAAATGAGGATATATAAAAACGCATGCAGGCCAATGACGCTTCCGGATAAAATATCTTCGAGCAATCCTACTGCAAATAAAAAGGCCGGATGTAACATACGGGGCCAATAGCAGGCCCAATAAAACAGGAAAATAAGCGTGGTCATCGGCACCATTTCGGGCCGTGGTAAAATGCCGGTGTTTAAAAAACCGCATAGGCAAAAGAGCAGCGCGATGATCGATGGAATCTGTAAACGGAAATAAATGCGGAGTAATCGTTTAACGCTGCGCACCGGTTACCCCTTAGGGCGCGGCGCAAACTTCACCAGCACCACATATTCAAGCCGCTGCTTATCATAAAACGGGCGTATCCAGACTTCGTTATCCGATATTTTTTCAACCAGACCGATGCCTAAACCGACCGGGAAAAACACCGCATCACCGGATGTTAAAATTTGCTCTCCGACTTTTACGCGGGTGTCTTCAGGTAAATAATTCATGCGGATTAAATCTTGGTTCGCGCCGGTTGCAATGCCGCGCTCACGTGAGAATTCGGTGATGGCAGGTACGCGGGAATTGATGTCGGTTAACAATAATACTTCCGCGCTATGTTTTTGCACATTCGCAATACGGCCCACAATGCCTTTATCGCTAATCGCGACCATGCCGTTAATCACGCCCTCTTCCGAGCCTGCATTAATAATTAAGGCATGGTCATATACACCACTGGTATCGCCAATTACGCGCGCGGTGATGGATTGTTCAACCGCATCCGGCACAACATTCAGCATTTTGCGCAAGTAGCGGTTTTCGGCGCGCAAGATACGGACATCATCTTCAACGCTGTGTAGACGTGCGTTTTCCGCTTTAAGCAATGCGTTTTGATCCGAGAGCGACACCCAGTCGCCTAAACGAGTGGCAAGGGTGTGGGCATAATCAACGGGTAAACCTAATACTTCCAACACTGGCGCCAATACACTGACGACATGGCCACGAATGGCATCAAGGCGATCACGTTTGCTGAGTTGCAATGCGAGGATGAAGAGGGCAGCTGCCAGCAAGATGACGAGCGAAAGCCTCCGGAATACGCTCGCAAGCATTTCCCAGGAAAAAGCACCTCGGTCGTGGCGCTGTATGGGCATTGGTGATTAGTCTTGCTTAAAGAGAACGTGCTTGAAGCGCTTTGGATCTTCCAGCACTCGGCCGGTTCCACGCGCAACGCAAGTCAGCGGATCTTCCGCCACGAACACTGGCAAGCCAGTAGCATTACGCAGCACCAAATCCAAACGTTTCAGCAACGCGCCACCACCGGTGAGCACAACGCCTTTATCAACGATATCCGAAGAAAGTTCTGGTGGTGTGCATTCGAGCGCCACTTTCACTGCTTCTACAATCTGGCTCACGGGCTCTTGCAGTGATTCTGCGATTTGATGTTCAGAAAGTACGATTTCTTTTGGCACGCCATTAATCAAATCGCGGCCTTTAATTTCCATTTTCTCGCCTTCGCCTTTTTCTGGTGGGCAAGCGGAGCCTATGGTTTTCTTGATCAACTCAGCGGTTGATTCACCGATCAGCAAGTTATGGTAACGGCGGATATAGGAAATAATCGCCTCATCCATTTTATCACCACCCACGCGCACCGAGCGTGCATATACAATGCCACCGAGCGAGAGAACGGCAACTTCAGTTGTACCACCACCGATATCAACAATCATCGAACCGGTTGGCTCGGTTACTGGTAAGCCCGCACCAATTGCAGCCGCCATTGGCTCTTCAATCAGGAACACTTCGCGTGCACCAGCCGATTCAGCGGCATCTTGAATCGCGCGGCGTTCAACGGGCGTGGAACCGGATGGTACGCACACGATAATCAGCGGACCGGTAAAGCTTTTGCGGTTATGCACGGTGCGGATAAAATGTTTGATCATCTCTTCCGCGCCACGGAAATCTGCGATCACACCATCTTTCAGTGGACGTTTCGCTTCGATCTCTGCCGGAGTTCTACCAAGCATCAATTTTGCTTCATGGCCGAACGCATAAGGAATCATGGTTCCGCGATCATTTAACAGCGCGACCACCGATGGTTCGTTAAGAACTACGCCTTGGTCTTTAACATATACAAGTGTGTTGGCCGTACCAAGGTCAATGGCCATATCCTGAGAAAACATTGCAAACAATTTAGAGAACATAGAAACCCGCGCAGAAGTTAGAGTGATAACTAACTTGTTATAAGCACGAGTTTTTTTTGTTACAAGTAATTCGTGTTGCTAGCGTAAAGAAAGTTTTAGCGCTTCCAAAGCGGCTTGCCTAAATTGACATCTTTTTCTTTAGTGAGTCCGCCTGTCGCCGCACCAACCGCGCCACCAAGCACCGCACCTGTTGCAGGGCTGCCACCCAGAGCCGCACCACCGAGCGCTCCCGCACCCGCACCAATTGCGCCACCACTCAAGGCACGATCGGTTTTCGTGCTGCCACAGGCAGAGACGGTAACCAATAAACATAAACTTAGAATTGCGATTTTCATATTATTACCCCTGTTAGGGGAGGAGTAATGGCAAGAGTAAGATAAAAATGCAGTACGGACTTATTTTTTGCGGAAGTCGGTTATTATATTTGATGCTTCATTGCGGGAGGAGGCCAATGAGGAGTTTAGGTTCGAATAATAATTCTGAATCGCCTCTTGTTTTGTTTCTGTCGTGATCTTTAGATCTTTCCCATTAAAGGCAAATACGAACGGTGCATTGAGATGTGTAGCTAGTTCGCATAATGCTTGAGCAATATCAGAAAGGTCGTGTCTTAGCTTCTGAGTTTGCTTCTTTTCTTCCAGTGTAAGGGGCTTAAGGCGCACTAGAATTTCATCAGCAGGAGGAGATTGATCCGTACGAGGATATATTTCAAACAATTTGGTATATTTTTCTGGAAGCTGCATAACTCAACCTTTTAGGCACTGTTAACAAACCTGTATTTTTATGATATAGGTTATGGCGAAAGGGAGATTTTTGCCATGAACAAGCGCTTATATCCTGTGTCTCGCGAAGTTTTCGATCTTGAAATTCGTCCGATTATTGAGGCGGTGACAAA